>NZ_DATJMN010000272.1:0-5748 GCF_035508675.1 Dyella sp. | reverse complement strand
CCCATGAATGCCAGCGAAGTGAGCATCGTTTCCACGGCGGTCGACTACGATCCGTTTGCCGGCGCCGCAATCGCCCGCGTCGTGCCCGCGACGGAATCGCAGCGCGAAATATGGCTGGCTGCGAAACTGGAGCAGGAAGCGTCGCTCGCCTATAACGAATCGGTATCCATAAAGTTTTCCGGCGAACTCGACGTCGCCGCCTTGCAGGCGGCATTACAAGGTGTAGTCGATCGGCACGAAGCGCTGCGCGCCTCCCTGAGCGCGGACGGCAATGAGCTTTGCATCGCCGTGCGCGTGGAACTGGATTGCGCCGTGCGCGACCTGTCCGGCCTGGACGAAGCCGCGCGCGAAAAACACATTGCCACGGCGCTCGAGCTGGCGGTGATTACGCCGTTCAATCTGGAACACGGTCCGCTGGTGCGCGCCCAATTGCTGCGGCTATCCGCGCAGGAACACCTGCTGATTTTTACGGCACACCATATCGTCTGCGATGGCTGGTCGTTCGGCGTGATCACGCGCGACCTCGCCGCGCTGTACGCGCAACGGCTAGGCCAGGGCGAAGGCCCTGCCCCGGCGGATGCGTTCACGGACTACGCCCTCGCCGAAACAGCGCGCGCGCAGACCGATAGCGGCCATGCCGACGAGCAGTACTGGTTGCATCGGTTCAGCGGCGAATTGACCTCGCTGGATCTTCCCGTCGACAGCGCGCGCCGCCGCCGGCGCACGTTCACTTCGCAGCGGGAAGACCGCCTGCTCGACGCCACGCTGGTCGCGGAGATCAAGCGCATGGGTGCGCGGCGCGGCGCCAGCTTCTATGCCACCCTGCTGGCCGGCTTCAGCGCCCTGCTGCAACGACTGAGCGGACAGAACGACGTCGTCATCGGCATTCCCAGCGCGGGGCAAGCCGTCGATGGCCATGACAACCTGGTCGGCCACTGCGTCAACGTACTACCGCTGCGCGCCGCCATCGATCCGCAAGCGCCGTTGGCCCACCTGCTCGATCACCTGCGCGGCGACCTGCTCGACGCGTTCGATCACCGGCAATACACGCTCGGCAGCCTGCTCGCGCGGTTGGCGATGCCGCGCGATCCCAGCCGCTTGCCCCTGGTGAGCGTGCTGTTCAACCTGGACCAGGCGCTGGACGAGCGCACGCTTTCCTTTCCCGGCCTGCGCTTCGAATTCTGCGGCAATGCACGCGCGTTCGAAAATTTCGAGCTGTTCGTCAATGCGGTGCAGGTGAGCGACGGCCTGCGCCTGGAATGCCAGTACAACAGCGACCTGTTCCGCGAGGAAACGATACGTTGCTGGCTCGACGCCTACGAAACCTTGCTGCGCAACGCCGTCGCCGCGCCGGACACGGCCGTGGCGAAACTCGCCTTGTTGTCCGAGGCGGCGCAACGCCATATCGCATCGCTGCAGCCGGACAGCACGCCGTATCCGGAGCACCAGCTGGCGCACGAATATTTCGAGCAGCAGGTTGACCGCGTACCGAACAACGCCGCGGTGCGGCACGGCGCACGGCAACTGAGCTATGCCGAACTGGAAGCCCGCGCCAACCGGCTGGCGCACGTTTTGCGCGAGCGCGGCGTGGCTCGCGGCAGCCTGGTCGGCATTGCGCTGGCACGCAGCACCGACATGCTGGCGGCCGTGCTGGCGGTGCTCAAGGCCGGCGCGGGCTATGTGCCGCTCGATCCGTCGTTCCCCGCCGACCGGCTGGCCTTCATGGCGGACGACGCTGCATTGGCTGCGCTCATCGTCGACGACGACACGCCGCAGGCGTTCCAGTTTTCTCCATCGCGCGTGCTGTCGTTGACGCACGATGCCGATGCCATCGCATCGGCTTCGCCAGCGCGCTTGCCGCGCGACGACACGACGGCGACGCCCGATTCCGTGGCCTACCTGATCTTCACTTCCGGTTCGACCGGGCGGCCCAAGGGCGTACGCGTTCCCCATCGCGCCACTTCGAATTTCCTCACCAGCATGCAGCGCGTTCCCGGCATCGCCGAAAACGATCGGCTGGTCGCGGTGACGACGCTGTCGTTCGATATCGCCTTCATGGAGTTGATGCTGCCGTTGAGCGCGGGCGCCGAAGTGGTCATCGCCGATCGCGACGACGTGCGCGATGGCGCCGCCCTGCGCCGACTGGTAGAACAAAGCGACGCCACCATAATGCAGGCCACGCCTGCCGGCTGGCGCATCCTGATCGAAGCGGGCTGGAACGGGCGCGAAGGTTTTCGCGCGGTATCCGGCGGTGAACCGCTGGCGATCGACCTGGCCGAAACGCTGCTGCAACGCTGCAGCGAAGTGTGGAATGGCTACGGCCCCACCGAAACCACGGTGTATTCCACGTACTGGCGCGTCGCCGAGCCGCGCTCCGGCATCTTCATCGGGCGGCCGATCGCCAATACCGCGGTGCATATCCTGGATGAGCATGGCGCACCCTGCCCCTTGGGCGTGCCGGGCGAAATCTATATCGGCGGCGCTGGCGTCACGCTGGGGTATTTGAATCGGCCGGAGCTTGATGCCGAACGCTTCCTGCCCGATCCGTTTGCTGATCGGGATACTGAATCTTGCGAGGAATTAAGCCCCCTCCCCTGCGTGCAGGGGAGGGATGGGGTGGGGTTGCATGGGCTTGCGGCACAACCCGAATCCACCGCGAAATTTGCTTCACCCCACCCCAACCCTCCCCTACTACACGTAGGGGAGGGAGCAGATCACGTGGCATCTGAGGCTCGACCACGCCCACGCATGTACCGCACCGGCGACCGCGGCCGCTGGCTGGCCAACGGCATGCTCGAACACCTGGGACGACTGGATTTCCAGGTAAAAGTGCGCGGCTACCGCATCGAGCTGGGCGAAATCGAATGCGTGCTCGCCGACGTGCCCGAGGTCGAGCGTGCGGTGGTGCTGGCGCGCGAAGATCGTCCGGGCGATGTGCGGCTGGTCGCCTACGTGGTGATGCGCGAGCAGATGCCATTCGATGAAAGCGGCTTGCGCGACCGGCTCAAGCAGCGCCTGCCGGAATATATGCTGCCGCAACACATCATGCCGCTGGATGCGGTTCCGCTGCTGCCGAACGGCAAGATCGACCGCAAGGCGCTGCCGGCGCCGCAAGTCCATTCGGTTGCCTCGGAAACGGCGCGCATCGCGCCACGCAATGACGACGAGCGCCGCGTGGCCGCGGCGATGGAAAGCGTGCTGTCACTGCCGGACCTCGACGTGCGCGACGATTTCTTCGCCCTGGGCGGCCATTCGCTGCTGGCTGCGCAGCTTACCGCGCGCCTGAATCGCGAGTTCAGCATCACCTTGTCGTTCCGCACCTTGTTCGATGCGCCGACCATCGCCGAGCTTGCCGCGGCCATCCGCGCGCAGGCCGACAGCGGCGCCGCGCCTGCCGCGCAACCCATCGTGCGGCGCGAAGACCAGAGCCGTGCGCCGCTGTCGCTGATGCAGCGCCGCCTGTGGTCGCTGGAAGAACTGCAGCCCGGACGCGTCACCTATAACGCACCTTCCGCGCACCGCTTGCGCGGACACCTGGACGAGGCCGCGTTCCAGAACGCACTGCAAACATTGATGCAGCGCCAGCCGATCTTGCGCACGGCGTTTCGCCGCAACGGCAACGATGTGGAGCAGATCGTCGTTGCCGACCTGGACGTGCCCCTGTTCCCGGCCGAAGACCTTTCCGGCCTGCCGGAGAGCGAGCGGGAACCGGCCCTGATGAAGCGCCTGCAGGCGCTGACCGACACGCCGTTCGATCTCACGCGGGCGCCGTTGTTCAGCGCGCGCATGTTCCGCCTCGGCGAGGACGACCACGTCTTTTTCTTCATGCCCCATCACATCATCTGGGATGGCTGGTCGTTCGACATTCTGTATGCCGAACTGTCGTCGCTGTATCGCGCGGCGGTCGAAGGGGCGCCCTCGTCGCTGCCCCCGCTGCCGGTCAGCTACGGCGATTTTGCGCAGTGGCACACGCAATGGCTGGAAGGTCCGCAGTTCCAGACCCAGCTTGCGTTCTGGCGTGAGCGGCTGGCGAAGATGGCGGACATCCGCGCCTTGCCCACCGACCAGCCGCGGCGCCCGGGCATGTCCGGCATCGGGCGTACCGAATGGATCCGCGTGCCCAAGGCGGCGACCGATGCGATGCACGAGGTCGCGCGCATGGCCGACGCCACGCTCAACATGAGCTTGCTGGCGCTGTATTACGTCCTGCTCAGCGCGATGGCCGGCAAAAAGGATCTGGTGGTCGGCACGCCGGTACGCGCGCGCAACCAGACCGAAGTCGAATCGGTGATGGGTTATTTCAATAATCTTTTGCCGCTGCACATCGCAGTCGACAGCACGCTGTCCTTCATCGATTTCGTGCGTCACGTCAAAGGCGCGGCGATCGAAAGCTTCGGCCATCCCGATGTGCCGCTGGAATACCTGCAACGCGAGTTGCGCGTGGGCGCCGGCAGCGGCGCGGTGCTGTACCAGGCCTTGTTTTCGTTCCAGGATGCGCGCCAGCGCATCGTCGACTGGGGTGGCCTGGCGCACGAACAGATCCTGCTGTTCCAGAGCGGCGCCACCGAAGATCTCGGCTTGTGGTTTTTGGAAAGCAACAAGGGCATGGTCGGCGGCGTCACCTATAACGCCGACATCCTGCAGGCCGAAACAGCGCGCCTGCTGCGCGACCGCTACCTGGCGATGATGGCGCGCGTCAGCGAGGATCCGCGGCAGCTCGTTAGCGCGCTCACCGCCATCGGCGAGGCCGAGCTGGCGCAGGAGCGCGACTGGAACGCGACGTCCGCGACAATCCGATTGCCCGCCAACATCCCCGCCATGTTCGAACGGCATGCCGATCAGGCGCCGGACAAGACGGCGCTGACCTTCGGCAGTTGGGGAACGCCGTACATCGAGATCGAACACCGCGCCAACCGTATCGCGCATTGCCTGCGCAAACGCGGCGCAAGCGCGGGCACTGCCATCGGGCTGGCGGCAGAACCGGGCATCAATCGGCTGGCCGGCCTGCTCGGCATTCTCAAGGCCGGCAGCGTGTGCGTACTGCTCGATCCCACCGATCCGCCCGTACGCCTCGAGGAAATCATCACCGATGCGCGCATCGCCCTGCTGGTGGGCGACGGCGCATTGGAGAACACGCTGCAGTGGTCGCGCGCGCAAGCCTTATGGTTCGATGCCGATACCGTCGAGATCATCGCCGCGCCGAGCGACCGCGATGCATCAGTGCCAGAAAGCGTCGGCGACGAGACGGCGATCGTCACCTATGCACCCAATGCAAACGGACGGCCCAGCGGCGCGGCGTTTACCCACCGCGCCGTCGCGAACATGCTGCAGGGCATGCAGGATGCGCTTGGCTTGTCGTCGGATGACCGCGTCCTGGCGACGGCTGCGCCAGCGACGGGCGAGGCGATCATCGAAAACCTGTTGCCGATGGCCATCGGCGCCGAATTGATACTGGCCAATCCGCGCGAGGCGCACGACGGCGAAGCGCTCGCCAGGTTGACGCAGAACCATCGGGCCAGCGCAATGTTCGCGGCGCCCGATGCGTGGCAGGCGATGTTCGCCGCCGGCTGGGCCGGCCGCGCGGACATGAAGGCCATTTGCATCGGCGGCCTGCCCACGCCCGAGCTGGCGGTGAGGCTGGCCGAATGCTGCGCCGGCACCTGGAGCGTATCCGGCGCGGCGGACAGTGCGCCGGCCATCACTTGCGGGCGCATCGAACGGCCGACGGAAAGCCTGCACAGTGGCCGC
>NZ_DATJMN010000271.1:0-37955 GCF_035508675.1 Dyella sp. | reverse complement strand
GTCGACAGTTCGAATCTGTCACGGCCCACCAGTTCAAAGAAACCCGCAAGGCGTACGCCTTGCGGGTTTCTTTGAACTGGTGGGCCGTGACAGATTCGAACTGTCGACCAACGGATTAAAAGTCCGCTGCTCTACCGGCTGAGCTAACGGCCCGGAAGAAAGTGAGTCGGCAATTTTAGGGTCTGGACGCCTGCGGCACAAGCTGACACTTAGACGTAATGGGTGGGATCGGGCAGGCCGGCCTCGCGAAAACCTTGCGCGCGCAGGCGGCACGCATCGCAGCGGCCGCAGGCGCGGCCCTGAGCATCGGCCTGGTAGCAGCTGACGGTGGCGGAGAAATCCACGCCCAGGCGATGGCCTTCGCGGGCGATGTCGGCCTTGCTCATCGCCATCAGCGGCGCGTGAATGCGGATGCCCGCGCCTTCCACGCCAGCCTTGGTCGCCACGCTGGCCAGATGCTCGAAGGCTTCGATGAAGGCCGGGCGGCAGTCGGGATAGCCGGAGTAATCCACCGCGTTGACGCCGCACCAGATGTCGGTGGAGCCGAGCACTTCGGCCCAGCCCAGCGCTACCGACAGCATGATGGTGTTGCGCGCCGGCACGTAGGTGACCGGAATGCCATCGCTGCCCTGCTCCGGCACGTCGATGTCGGCGGTGAGCGCCGAGCCGCCGATGCTGCGCAGATCCACCTGCACGGTCTTGTGTTCGACGGCGCCGAGCATGTGAGCCACGCGTGCCGCGGCATCCAGTTCGGAGCTGTGGCGCTGGCCGTAGGCCACACTCAATGCGTGCACCTGATAGCCCTGCTCACGGGCGATGGCGATGGTGACGGCCGAGTCCATGCCGCCGGAAACGAGGATGACGGCTTTGCGGGGTGTAGAAGCTGACATGGTGCATCCCAAGTGCAGAAGAACGGCCGGTCACCGGCCGGGAAACGCTGCCGGCGACACAGGCCGGGGCGTGTGGTTTTATCTCCACGTACGGCGACGCGGTATTACGCATTCAAGCGAATGCGATTCAATGTCCCGGCGCATCGTTCCACAGCAGCTTGTGCAACTGCAGTTGAAACCGCACCGGCAATTTGTCTTCGATGATCCACTCCGCCAGCGCACGCGGCTCGACCGCACCGTGTACGGGCGAGAACAACACCATGCAGCGTCGATCGATGCGATGCTCCGCCACCACGCCGCGCGCCCACTCGTAGTCGGCGCGGCTGGCGATGACGATCTTCACCTGGTCGTGCGGCAACAGATGATCGAGATTGGACCAAAGGTTGCGCTGCGCTTCGCCGGAATCAGGCGCCTTCAGGTCCATCACCTTGCGCACGCGTGCGTCGACGGGCGAAACCTCCAACGCACCGGAGGTTTCCAGCGACACGTCATAACCGGCGTCGCACAGCTTGCGCAACAGGATCAGGCAGCGCTTTTGCGCCAGCGGTTCGCCACCGGTCACGCACACGTGCTTGGCGCCATACGTTGCCACGTCGGCAAGGATGTCGTCGATGTCGCGCCAATTGCCGCCGTAGAACGAATACTCGGTATCGCACCACACGCAACGCAGCGGACAGCCCGTAAGGCGCACGAACACCGTGCGCCAGCCGATGGCATCGGCCTCGCCCTGGATCGAATGGAAGATCTCGGTGATGCGCAGGCGCTCGGCCGTAGCCTCGGCCGGCGCGGCGGCTTCCACGTTTACCGGACTGCCGTTCACCGCCTAAGCCTTCACCGCGCTGACTGCTGCGAGATACGCCGCAGGCGTTCCTGGGCCAGCTTGGCCGCATTGGAATTGGGGTATTTGCTCACCACCGATTTGAGCGTAGCAATGCCCGCATCGGTCTGCTTCATTTCCAACTGGCTGTAGCCAAGCTTGAGCGTGGCATCCGGTGCTTTTTCGCTTTGCGGATACTGGCTCAGCAGGCGATTGAAAGCTTCCACGGCCACCTGGTAATTGGTGGTGGCGTAATACGATTCGCCCAGCCAATAGAACGCATTCGGCGTCAGCGCATCGTTGGGGTATTTCTGGATGAATTCACGGAAGCCGCGCGAAGAGGATACGTAATCGCCCGCGCGCAAGGATTTGAATGCCGCGTTATAGGCACTGAGCGCGGCGGCTTTCTGCGCTGCCGATTCGGCCGGCGCGGCAGGTGTTGCAGCAGCTGGTGGCGCAGCGGACGCTGCATTGCCGGGTGCCGACGCGGTAGCAGGCGCCGATGCACTGGCCGAAGGCGCGGGAGTTGCGCTGCCCTGCTTTTCGAGGCGGCCGACGCGGCTGTCCAGGTCGGCGTACTGGGCCTTGCTCTGATCCTGCAACTGCTGCAGTTGGTGTTGCAGCTCTTCGATCTGGCCCTGCATCTGCTGCATGGTCTGCTGCATTTGCTGCAACTGATTGAGCTGGTTGAGCTTGTTCTGGTCCTGGTTCTGCTGTTGTTGCTCAAGCCGCGCAACGCGATCGGCCAGGCTCATGGGAGAACTCTGCGCATGCGCAGGCGCCATAAACAGCATGGCGGACGCCAGGGCGCCCGCCATGCTGAGATTGGCCATGAAGCGATTAGCCAACCGAAACACCATTATGTCGCCGTGTAGACGATCTCAACGCGACGGTTCTTGCTCCAGCAATCCTCGTTGTGCTCACGGCACACCGGCTTCTCTTTGCCGTAGCTGATCACGCTGATCTGGCTGGAGGAAGCGCCGTTGGCCTGCAGTGCGCTGGACACGGCGTTGCCGCGGCGCTCGCCGAGGCCCAGGTTGTATTCACGCGTACCGCGCTCGTCGGCGTTGCCTTCCAGGCGCATGCGAGCGGTCGGCACGTCCTGCAGGAACTTGGCGTGGCACTGCATGTACTGCTGGAACTCCGGCTTCACTTCGTCCTTGTCGAAATCGAAGTAAATGGTGCGGACCTTGAGGCACGCATCGGTGTCGAGATCGGCGGCGGTGTACTTGTGTTCGCCAGTCTGGGCCGGGGCGGCTTGCTGGGTCTCCGGCGGCGGAGTCTGGGGCTTCACTTCCTGCTTCTTCGAGCAGGCGGCCGCACCGACGCAAAGCAGGGCGACCAGGGCGATACGAACGGTCTTATTCATGGGTGACGTTCCTTCAAACGGGTTTGGTTTCCGACAGTCAATGACGATTGCGATTACGGGACAGTCATCGCCGGTGGCCCGGCTGTAGTTTTTATTTTTTTCTTTCACTTTAAGCATGGCCACGCATTGTACTGCAGAGGCCAGCAAAACAGGCATGACAAACCGCCACGCCCGGCCGGAGCATTCGCATGCTCCGGCCCCATCCTTGAGCTGTCCAGCCGCAGGCCTGGCAGGCGCGCGGCCGGATCAGATCATTGTTTGCGATAGGGTCCCCAGGCCGGCGAGCGCACATCGCCATCGGCAAGCGCCAGGCGCTGACGCACCATGCCGTCGTTCGATACGGCGTAAAGCACGTCCCGGGTTCCATCGGTGGCGGCGTAGATCAACATGCTGGCATTCGGCGCGAAGCTTGGCGATTCGTCAATCGGACCGGGCGAGATGAAGCGCACCTGCCCACCAAGGCTCTGGTCCATGATGGCGATACGATACACGTTCCCGTTGGCCTGCACCATGGCAATCTGCTTGCCGTCGTAGCTGACCGCGGCATCCAGGTTCTGCTGGCCCTGGAAGCTGATGCGCTCGGGCGTGCCGCCACTGGCCGCAATGCGATAGATCTGCGGCCGGCCGGAGCGGTCGGAAGTGAAGTAGATGCTCTGGCCGTCCGGCGACCAGACCGGCTCGGTATTGATGGCCAGGCTACGGGTGAGGCGCGTTTCCGCGCGGGAGGCCAGGTCCATCACGTAGATCTCGGGATTGCCGGTATAGGAAAGCGCCATCGCCAGCTTGGTGCCGTCGGGCGACCAGGCCGGCGCGCCGTTGATGCCCTTGCGCGCCGAGAGCAGCTGGCGCGCGCCGGTGGATATGTTCTGGACGTAGATCGCCGAATCGCCGCTTTCGAACGACACATAGGCAATGCGCGTGCCATCCGGCGACCACTTGGGCGACAGCAGCGCTTCGTGCGAACGCGCCACCACCTGCGGGTTATACCCATCCGAATCGGCCACGATCAGCGAATAGGTGGCATTGTTGCCGGTGCCGACCATGGTGACGTAGGCGATGCGCGTCCAGAATGCGCCGGGAATACCGGTGATTTGCTGGAAGATCTTGTCAGCGATCTGGTGCGCCACGCTGCGCAGGTCACTGATGGGTGCCGGCGACATGGCCTCGCCCAGCAGGCGCTGCTGGCGATTGACGTCCCACAGCTCGTATTCCACCGTCACCATGCCATTGCCGGCATCCTTGATGCGGCCGATCACGATGTAGTCCTGCTTGAGCAGCCGCCAGGTAGCGAACTTGATATCCGAGCCCTGGCTGGGCTGCTCGACGATTTCACTGACCGCCAACGAGCGGAATTTGCCGCAGCGGTTGAGGTCGTTGCGGATCACGTCGGCGACGTCGGTGGGCAGCGGCGCGCCTTGCTGGGCGAAGGGCACCACGGCGATCGGCGTGGCCGACTTGATGCCGCCGACGATCTGCACGTTCAGCGCCTGACCAAAGGCAGGGACCGCTACGAGTGCCGTGATCAGCAGCAGGACGAGGGTGAATAATGATCGGGATGATCTGCGCATGGGGCTTGCTCACTGCGGAATGAAGGTGAAGTCGATGTCGCGCCGGAACACGCTTTCAAAACCCTGGTAAGGCAGCGGCTGTGCGCGTAGCACGGCGTCCTCGACGGATTTCTTGCCGGCCGCATCGTACGGACAGTTGGGCGATGCCTTGGCGCTGAGCACCTGGCCACCAGGGATCTGCACGATGTGAACCACGCATGGCGCGTTCGGCATGGTATCCGGCCTGATCCAATTCTGCGTGACGGCGTTCTGAATTGCGGCCATGTATTGCGACAGCAACGTGCTGTTGGCGTTGTTGCCGGTCTGTCGCTGCGCCGCGTTGGGCAGGTTCTCCTGCCCGTCGAGCTGCGCGTTCTTCAGGTCCGCCAGCTGCCGCTTGGCCTGTTTGGCCTTGTTATCAGCCTTTTGTGTCTGCGCCGAGGCGGCATCGAGCTGCTTGAACAGCTCGTCCACTTTCTGTTGCTCAGCTTTCTTTTTGGCCGCCTGGGCGTCCAATTCGGCTTGGCGCTGACGCTGCTTTTCTTCCTGTTCCTTCTTGGCGTTCTCGGCCTTCTGCAAGGCATCCTGCACCACGCGCTCTTGATCCACCACGTCCGGATGCTCCGGCGGTGGCGGCAGTTGGCTGGGCTTGGGCTGCTGCAGCGGCGGTGGCGGTACGGAGGGCGGCGGCGGCACCGTGTTCGGCACCGGCTTCACCTTCTCCGACTTCGGCGGCGGCGCGGCGGTATTGCCGATCAGTGTGGCTTCGATCACCGGGCCGCTGAGCTGCAGCGGCGGGGGTGTGCAGGTGATCGGGTTGGGCAGATGCAGCGCAGTGAGGAATTTCTCGTACGACGTGCAGGGCAGCATCGCCAGGAACAGGAAGGCGACGATACCCAGATGGAGAACGGCCGATAACGCGACCGCGAGCGGAGTGCCCTTGGCGTTACGGTCTTCCATTCGGCTTGCCCGACTCCGGCGCACTCATCAAACCGACCTTGGCCACGCCGGCCTGCTGCAACAAGGCCAGTACCTGATACACACCTTCGTACTTGCCGTCGCGATCGCCGGCGACCAGCACGCTCACGTCCGGATTCTGCTTGACGAACGCGCCGACCTTCACCTTCAGCGCATCGGCGTCGATGGGTTCCTTCTTGCTGGTGCCCAGGGTGAGGTACATCTGGCCCTGGGTATCGACCGAGACGATCACCGGCTCTTTCTTGTCCTGCAGCGACTTGGCGTTGGCTTGCGGCAAGTTGACGTCGACGTTGGCGTTGAGCATCGGCGCGGTGACCATGAAGATGATCAGCAGCACCAGCATCACGTCGATGTAGGGCACGACGTTGATTTCGGATTTGAGCTTTAGACGCTTGTGGCGCGCGGAGCTGAGCATGGTCGCCGCCTCTTCTTAGTGAGCTTCGTCGGTCTGGATCTGGCGCTGCAGTACGGAGGAGAACTCTTCCTGGAACACCTCGTAGCGCGAGGCGACGCGTTCGACCTTGTTGGCGTAGCGGTTGTAGGCCCACACGGCCGGGATGGCGGCGAACAGACCCATCGCGGTGGCGATCAGCGCTTCGGAAATGTGCGGCGCCACCACGGCAATGGTGACGTCCTTCATTTCACCCAGCCCCTGGAACGCGCCCATGATGCCCCACACCGTGCCGAACAGGCCCACGTACGGGCTGATGGAACCGACGTTGGCGAGGAATTCCAGGTTGCGCTCCAACAGGCCGATCTCCTTGGTACCGGCCACGCGCATGGCACGCTCGGAACCTTCGATCACGGTGCGCACGTCCGCGGCGCGGCGCTGGCGCTGGCGTACGAATTCGCGGAAGCCCGACTCGAAGATGTTCTCCATGCCGCCGGAGTTGTCGCCGTTGTTGCTCACTTCGCGAAACAGCTGCGCCAGGTCCGCGCCGGACCAGAAGCGCTCCTCGAACGACTCGGCGTTCTCCATCGCGGCTTTCAGCTGCGAATACTTGCGGATGATGATCACCCAGGAGAAGAACGACCCTATCACCAGCACCAGCATCACCAGCTTCACTGGCAAGCTTGCTTCCGCAAGGATCTCGAAAACGTTCAATCCACCGTTCATGGCTTGGGGGCTCTCCACCGCATGGGCATGTCGTAATTACTTGGGATCAGGCCGGGACGCGCGCGATCCGGCCGATGATGTCATCCGGGATTCGCGCGGGCTGCATCCGCTGCAGGTCCACGCAAGCCGCGCGGACTTGCGCCTGGATAAGCACGGTGCCATCGGCCCGGGTGATCGTTTGCGCGAAAAGAATACTGGCTGAACGACGTTCTTTGACTTCCACCGTAACCAGCAGTTCATCGTCCAGCAGGGCGGGCTTGAGGAAGTCGATCTCCATCCGGTGCACCATGAAGGCCAATCCGGCCGCCTGCTTGAGCGCCATCTGGTCCACGCCCAGCTGGCGTAGCCACTCGGTACGGGCGCGTTCCAGGAAGCGCAGGTAGCTGGCGTGGTACACCACGCCGCCGGCGTCGGTGTCTTCCCAGTAGATGCGGACGGGCCATTGGAAAGAGAGGGACACGAAGCAAGACCGATAACTTAAAGACCTTATAACACTTTACCAGATCAGACCGGAGCCCTTTTCACTTGCCCTTTCCAACCATGATGTCAGCTCTGATGAGAAGCCTCACTCGCTCCCTTGCCTGAAAGGAGATATGCGCCGTCTGTAAGTCGGCTCCTACCTGCATCGAGCCAGGAACTCACTAAAGCAAGCAGCAGACAACTATTCATCGCTTTTAACCCGTCGGCGCAGACTCAGGCCGCATGATTCGTGAAAGCAAGGGGTACCGCGAACAACGCATCCATAAGCAAGATGACCATTCCAAAGGGAATAAGAATGACAAAATCACTTTGCCTCGCAATCACTCTGATAGTAGGTGCAATTGGCGCCCCTGCATCTAATAGCGTTTACGCCGCCGCGTCACCCGGCCTACCCAAACCTTGCCAAGCCGGCGGCGGCCCACTATCCATTAACAAGGGACCACTTGCAACACAAGAATTTCGCTACGCAGGGCAACCGGTACTCCAGAACAGCAAATCCCCACTAGGTGCAACATCCGACGAAGTACACGCAAATTTCGCAGGCATTATTGAAGCTAACTTTCAAAATGGGAGCACAGAGCATCTTCTGAGCAACCTCTCCGAACGGGAGCTTAGCGATCTTGCCAAACTGTACAGCGCGCGCTCACAGGGTAAAACACAGCCATTGCTTAAAATCTTTGCTCAACGCCTTAGCGATCAATCGCTTGTCAGGGTTGCAAAAGTTTTCGGCCCCGAACAAGTAGCCGCTGCCGTCAGCGAATATGCCTCGCCAAGCGTACAAAGCTCATTCAACACAGAAATGGAATCCATTGAAACACCACAGTCATCATCTAATCTAATGGAACCCATGGCAACACCCACCCTGGATATGACTATTCCAGAAATTTACCTGGAATTCCGAACAGCGCCTGTCGGAAGTGTGGGACCAGCGGCAGCCATTGCCGAAACCACAATGTATGTCTCAAAGAATATCGCTTTTGCAGCAAGTGCTGGCTGGGCCATTGGGACTGGAATCAGCAACCTTATCGAAACGTACGACCCATCTTTGAATGAAGCAATTGGCGGCACTGTAGCAGGCATGGTAGATGCTTCGTATCAATCATGGGATTATTTGCAACAAGGAAAGTACCAAGCATCCTTTGACTCACTATTTGGATATCCTGTTACCAACAGTGGAAATCCGTCTGGAGACTTTGGTGAGTTTGGAGCCATGGATTACTACTGGAGCACCGTTTGCTTTAACTAAAATGAGCGATGGCGGAAAAATAATTCCCGCCATCGCTGGAGAGTTCATGATGGATAAGCGACCGATAAATTATCGATGGGTAAAATCTTTTTTTTTCTTATTATTAGCAATAATTTGGTTTACACAAGCAAAATCAACCGCATCCAATTTACTAGCTTGCGGCTTTCTTTGCTTTGCGTGGTGCGAAGCTTTTAGAAAATATCAGCCCCCCATAAAACTTACGCTAACAGTGAGGCAGATTTACGGTGGACTTAAAAAAAATTCCGAGTATCGCCCCGAGCCTAAAGTGCTCGTAATAGGTATGCTCGGCGTGGCATTTTGCGTAAGCGGCCTTATCTTTGGTATTGCAAGTCTTGTTTAATCTATCTGTTTTAGCCCACGCGTAGATTCACTCCGCGCTGGGACCAAACAAATCACCCGGCTGCGCTTGTCGCGGCGGCGGCGTGAGGCCGAGGTGACGCCAGGCTTTCGCGCTGGCCATGCGCCCACGGGCGGTGCGAATGAGAAAGCCTTGCTGGATCAGGTAGGGCTCGACCACGTCTTCGAGCGTGCCGCGGTCTTCGCTGAGCGCCGCGGCCAGCGACTCCACGCCGACCGGGCCGCCGTCGAAATTCTCGATGATCACATTCAGCAACCGACGATCCAGCTCGTCGAAACCTTCGGCGTCGACCTTGAGCATGTCCATCGCCGCGTTCGCCACGTCGCGGGTGATATGTCCGTTGGCACGCACTTCGGCGTAATCACGCACGCGGCGCAGCAGGCGGTTGGTGATGCGCGGTGTGCCGCGAGAGCGGCGCGCGATTTCCTGTGCGCCATCGACTTCGCAGGCAATGCCGAGAATCCGTGCCGAGCGGCGCACGATGGCGGTGAGCTCGTCGGGTGAATAGAACTCCAGCCGCTGCACGATGCCGAAGCGATCGCGCAGCGGCGCGGTCAGCAGACCGGCGCGCGTGGTGGCGCCGATCAAGGTAAAAGGCGGCAGATCCAGCTTGATCGAACGCGCGGCCGGACCTTCGCCGATCATGATGTCGATCTGGAAATCTTCCATCGCCGGATAGAGCACTTCCTCCACTACCGGCGAAAGACGGTGGATCTCGTCGACGAACAGCACGTCGTGCTTTTCGAGATTGGTAAGCAGCGCCGCCAGGTCGCCTGCACGCTCCAACACCGGGCCGGAAGTGGAGCGGATATTGACGCCCAGTTCGTTGGCGATCACATGGCTCAGCGTGGTCTTGCCCAGGCCCGGCGGCCCGAAGATCAGCACGTGATCCAGCGCACCGCCACGCTTCTTCGCTGCCTCGATGTAGATCGACAGCTGCTCGCGCACCGCCTGCTGGCCGAGGTATTCGTTGAGCCGCTTGGGACGGATCGACGCCTCGAGCGCTTCGTCGTCGAGTTGGGCGGCAGCAGTGATGATGCGGTGATCGGACATGGGGGGATTATGCGGGGAACGGGGAATGGGGAACAGGGAACGTGCGGAATAACACCTGGGCTTGAAGCTTCCCTGTCTCAATCCGTTTGCAGAGCGGGAAGCGAAATGCTCGCGCAAACCATCACGCTCCCCGTTCCCTGCTTCCCGTTCCCCGCCTCCATCAAATTTCCAGCTGCGTCCCCAGCTCGATCAAGCGATTACCTGGAATCTGGAAGAACGCCGTCGCCGGCAGCGCATTACGCGACATGAAGGCGAACAGCCGATCGCGCCATAGCGCCATGCCCGGGCGGCGTTTGTCGGCGACGATGTTCTCGCGCGACAGGAAGAAGGTGGTATCCATCAGGTCGAACGGCAGGCCGCTCTTGGCGCACTTGGACAGCGCCAGCGGAATATTCGGATCCTCGGCGAAACCAAAGCGCAGCGCCAGGCCGTAGAAGTCGCTGCCCAGCGGCGTGAGATGGATGCGTTCTTCCGCTTCGGCGACCGGGCTTTCGAGGATTTCCACCGTCAGCATCACGTTGCGCTCATGCAGCACCTTGTTGTGCTTGAGGTTGTGCAGCAACGCATGCGGTACGGCGTTCTGGTTGGCGGTAAGAAATACCGCGGTACCCGGCACACGCAGCGGCGGATGCTCGCTGATGTTGTCGATAAAGGGTGACAACGCCAGGCCGCCCTGCTTGATTTCGCGCACCGCCAGCTCGCGGCCCCGGCGCCAGGTGGTCATTACCACGAATACGCCCAGGCCCAGCACCAAGGGGAACCAGCCGCCGTATTCCACCTTGATCAGGTTGGCGGAGAAGAACGCGAGGTCGATGGTCAACAGGATTGTGCCTACCACGAGCAGGCTCGGCACCCGCCAGCCCCATTGATGGCGCGCCACGAACAGCGCCAACACCGTGGTGATGGACATGGTGCCGGTGACCGCAATGCCGTAGGCCGCACTCAGATTCTCCGAGCTGCGGAAACCGAACACCGCCAGCAACACCATCACCAACAGAAACGCGTTGATCCACGGCACGAAGATCTGGCCGGACATCTCGCGCGAGGTATGCACCACCGGCATGCGCATCGAATACCCGAGCGACATCGCCTCGCGGGTCATCGAGAACGCACCGGAGATCACCGCCTGCGAAGCAATCACCGTCGCCGCGGTGGCCAGCGCGATCATCGGATACAGCAACATCGACGGCACCGTCTTGTAGAACGGATTGTCGATCGCCTCCGGATGGTGCAGCAGCAAGGCGCCCTGCCCAAAATAATTGAGCACCAGCGCGGGCAGCACGAAATTGAACCAGGCCATGCGGATCGGCCGTTTGCCGAAATGCCCCATGTCCGCATAGAGCGCCTCGGTGCCGGTCACCGCCAGCACCACGCTACCCAGCGCGATATACGCCTGCAGACCGTGCGTGATGAAGAAGCGCACGCCGTGATAGGGATTGAGCGCGTACAACACATGCGGCTCGGTCAGGATCATGCGGGCACCAAGCACGGCGATCACAATGAACCAGATCACCATCACCGGGCCGAACAGCTTGCCCACGCGCTCCGTGCCATGCCGTTGCAGCGCGAACAGGAAAAACAGGATCACCGCCGTGACCGGCACCACCCAATGCGCCAGGCCGGGCGCGGCCACTTTCACGCCTTCCACCGCCGACAGCACTGAAATCGCCGGCGTGATCACGCCGTCCCCGTAGAACAGCGCCGCGCCGAAAATGCCGATGATCGCCAGCAGCCAGCGCAGCTTCGGCTGGCCGCCCACGCCGCGCAAGGTCAGCGCCATCAGCGCCATGATGCCGCCCTCACCCTTGTTGTCGGCGCGCATGATGAACAGCACGTACTTCAGTGACACCACGATGATCAGCGCCCAGAAGATCAACGACAGCACGCCATAGATGCTTTCCGGCGTGGGATGTATGCCGTCGTGACTGAGTGCGGTCTGCAGGGTGTACAGCGGACTGGTGCCGATATCGCCGTAGACCACACCAATGGCGCCCAGCGCCAGTGCGGCCAGGCGTTTCTTGGTATCGGCCTCGCTCATTCCTTGATGACTATCCACGATTCAACTCCCAAGTGCGGCGCGCAGCGCCTTGCGAATGATGGTTTCGGCGCTGTCGCCCGGCTCGGCCACTTTCTGCACCAGCCGGCTCACTTCGGCCGGCTTGTAGCCGAGCTGCTGCAGCGCCACGGTGGCTTCGGCGGCCGGATCAGCCGGGGTGCCTGAAGCTGCGGCAAAACCTGACACGCTGGCGCCAAGGCCCTCCACGCGATCGCGCAATTCCACCACGATGCGTTCGGCGGTCTTTTTGCCGATGCCGGGAATCTTGGTCAGCGCGACCACGTCGCCAGCCTGCACCAGCCGGGCGAAATCCTGCGTCGACACGCCGGACAGCACGGCCAACGCCGTTTTCGCGCCGATGCCGCTGACCTTCAACAGATTGCGGAACGAAGCGCGTTCGGATTCGTGCAGAAAACCGTACAACGCCACGCTGTCTTCTTTCACCGCGTAATGGGTAAGCAGCGTCACTTCCTTGCCGGTCTGCGGCAGGTCGTAGATGGTGGACATGGGCGCTTCCAGCTCGTAGCCCACGCCGCCCACTTCCACCAGCAACCACGGCGGCTGCTTGGAAACAAGGATGCCTCTAAGTCGGCCAATCACCGGCGCCGTCTCCATGCGGTGCGTGGAATGCCCACGCGTTCGAGACTGGAGCGGGTATGCGCATGCGCGACGGCAATCGCCAGCGCATCGGCCGCGTCCGCCTGGATCGGCCCTTTGAGGCCAAGCAGTACACCGATCATGTGCTGTACCTGGGTTTTGTCGCTGCGGCCGCCGCCGACCACCGCTTTCTTCACTTCGGTGGCGGCGTATTCGTGCACCGGGATGCCGCGATTGACCACCGCGCAGATGGCGGCGCCGCGCGCCTGACCAAGCTTGAGGGCCGAGTCGGGATTGCGCGCCATGAACACGCGCTCGATGCTGCATTCCACGGGGTGATGCATGGCGATGATTTCGTTCACGCCTTCGAAGATGCGCTTGAGCCGCTGCGTGAAATCCTCTTCACCTGCCACCAGCAGCGCGGCATGGAAAACGTGCGACAGCTTGCCGGCGGCATCGACGTCCACGATGCCGATGCCGGTGCGCTGGCTGCCTGGGTCTATGCCGAGGATGCGGATCATGGAGTGGCTCGAAAGCCTGTCACTCGGCCGGCAACAGCGCGTTGTGATACACCTCGCTGACATCGTCGAGGGCATCGAGCTTTTCCAGCAGGTCGTTGAGCGTTTCCAGCGTTTCGCCGGACGCCGCGGTGCGATTGTTGGGGCGCATCACCACGCCGGCATGCTGGGCGTCCAGGCCGGCTTCGAGCAACTTCTGCTGGACCGCTTCGAAGTTTTCCGGCGCGCAGAGCACGGTGCTTTCGCCATGCTCGTTGACCACGTCGTCGGCGCCGGCATCCAGCGCAGCTTCCAGGATCTTTTCTTCCTTCGCTTCATCGCCGCCGGTGGCGAACACCAGCTCGCCGCAGCGCGTGAACTGGAACGCCACCGAACCGCTGGTGCCCAGGTTGCCGCCGTGCTTGGTGAGCGCATGGCGCACGTCGGCGACGGTGCGGGTCGCGTTGTCGGTGAAGCATTCGATGATCAGCGCGATACCGCCCGGGCCGTAGCCCTCGTAGCGCAGCTCTTCCATCTTGGCGCCGCCGTCGGCGCCGGAGCCGCGCTTGATCGCGCGCTCGATGGTGTCCTTGGACATGTTGGCAGTCAACGCCTTGTCGACAGCCGTACGCAGGCGCGGGTTAAGCGCCGGGTCGGGCACGCCGGCACGCGTGGCAACGGTGATTTCGCGGATCAGCTTGGTGAACACCTTGGCGCGCTTGGCGTCTTCGGCGTTCTTGCGACCTTCGATGGACGGGCCTCTACCCATGGGATACCTGGCTTGGGTCTGAAAGTGGAAAGCGGGGGATTTTACTGCATTGCGCCATGCCACTCTCCTTCTCCCTTCTGGGGAGAAGGTGGCCCGAAGGGTCGGATGAGGGGAGCAATCTTGTGTTGGACTGATTTTGCAGGGGTTTCTTGACGAGAGATCACGCAAGCGTGCCCCCTCGCCCCAGCCCTCTCCCCGAGGGGGAGAGGGGGTCGAAGCGCCCCTCCCGCAAGAAGCTGGCCGTCAACCGTGCCACTTCCGCCGAAAACAGCAGCCCCGTATGGCTGGTTTCCACCACGCAATGGGCGGCCAGGCCCGGCACGATGGTTTCCTCCACCGCCACGGTGCCATCGTGCTCGCCAGCGATCGGACTCAACATGGCGCCCAGGCCGATCGGCATGCAGCCGGCGATCATGCCCACCTCGCGCGCGCCCTTCCAGGTTTCCAGCCCCAGTTCCAGCAACTCGCGATTGTGGCCCAGCAACACTTCGCCACCGCGCCCCAGGCGGGAAAAAGCGCGCGCCGCGGCGCTGCCCTTCAGCGGCGAACCGAGACAGACGATGCGCCCCGGCGGCAGATCGTCCGCCGTCAGGCAGGCGCGCAGGGCGAGCAGACCACCCAGGCTGTGGCCGACCAGATGCACCGGTCCGGGCGCGTAATCGAGCATGCTCGTCCGCAACTTGGCCAGGATGTGCTCCTGCGTCGCCGCCACGCTCATGTAGTCGAAGCGATGGACGCGAAAGCCCTCTTCCATCAGGCGACGATGCAGCAGGCCCAGCGCGAAACCGCGCATCCACAGGCCGTGCAGCAGGATGACGTGTTCGGTCATGGGCTATATGCCGTCAATCGGGAATCGTAAATCGGAAATCGTGAAGAGCGGGCAGCACACGCTTGCGCTAGGCCGCGCTGACGATTTCCGGCTCGCGATTTACGATTTACGCACATCCACATGCAGTTCCTTCAGTTGCGCCTCGCTCACCAGCGAGGGTGCATCGGTCATCAGATCCTGCGCGCTGGTGGTCTTGGGGAAGGCGATCACGTCGCGGATCGATTCGGTACCCGCCATCAGCGCCGCGACGCGGTCGATGCCGAACGCGATGCCACCGTGCGGCGGCGCGCCGAACTTCAGCGCCTTGAGCAGGAAGCCGAACTTCATCTCGGCCTCTTCCGCGCCAATGCCGAGCAGTTCGAACACCGCGCTCTGCATGTCCGGGCGATGGATACGGATCGAACCGCCGCCGATCTCGTTGCCGTTGAGCACCATGTCGTAGCCGCGGCTCACCGCATTCGCGGCGTTGGCGCGCAGATCAGCAATATCGTCCACCTTGGGCGCGGTGAACGGGTGATGCAGGGCGACGAAGCGTTTTTCTTCCTCGTCGTATTCGAACATGGGGAAGTCAGTGACCCATAGCGGCTTCCAGCTGTTTTCCACCAGGCCACGATCCTTCGCCACCTTCAGGCGCAGCGCGCCCATGAAATCGGTGACGGTTTTCCATTTGCCCGCGCCGAGGAACACCATGTCGCCCGACTGCGCGCCGGTGACCTTGAGCACGGCATCGAGCGCGGCATCGTCGAGAAACTTCGCCACCGGCGAGTTGACGCCTTCGCGTCCCTTGGCAAGGTCTTCCACCTTGATCCAGGCCAAGCCCTTAGCACCGTACTTGCCGACATATTCGGTGAGCTGGTCGATGTCCTTGCGGCTGAGCGTGGCGCCGCCCGGCAGACGTAATGCCGCCACGCGGCCGGCCGGATCGTTGGCCGGCTCGGCGAAGACCTTGAATTCCACGTGCTTGAGCTTGTCGGCCACATCGACCAGTTCCAGCGCAATGCGCAGGTCCGGCTTGTCGGAACCGTAGCGGCGCATCGCCTCATCCCAGGTCATGCGCGGGAACGATGCGGCCAGCTCCACGCCAACCACTTCTTTGAACACGTGGCGAATCATCGCCTCGACGAAATCCTGCACGTCATGCTCCTGCACGAAGGCGAATTCCATATCCAGCTGGGTGAATTCCGGCTGGCGGTCGGCGCGCAGGTCTTCGTCGCGGAAGCAGCGGGCGATTTGGTAGTAGCGGTCGAAGCCGGCCATCATCAGGATCTGCTTGAACAGCTGCGGCGACTGCGGCAACGCGTAGAACTGGCCCGCGTGCACACGGCTGGGCACCAGGTAATCGCGCGCGCCTTCCGGCGTGGCCTTGGTGAGAATGGGTGTTTCCATGTCCTGGAAACCGCGCGCGTCGAGGTAGCGGCGCAGCGCCTGCACCAGCTTGATGCGCGTGCGCATCATCTGCTGCATCTCGGGGCGGCGCAGGTCGAGGTAGCGGTAGGTCATCCGCATGTCCTCGTTGGGATGCTCGTGCAGCGCGAACGGCAGATCCTTCGCGGCGTTGAGAATCTCCACCTGATCGGCCAGCAGCTCCACCGTGCCGGTCTTGAGCTTGTCGTTGGCCGACAGGCGCTTGCGGAGGCTGCCGGTGACGCGCACGCAGTATTCGTAGCCCAGCTCGCCGGCCACGGCGAACGCTTCGGCATTCTCGCGCTCGATCACCACCTGGGCGATGCCCTCATGGTCGCGCAGGTCGACGAAGGCAACGTGGCTCTGCAGGCGTAGGGTGTTCACCCAGCCGCACAGGGTAACGGTCTGTCCGACCAGCGACTCGTTGATGAGGCCGCAGTAATGCGTGCGCATGCGCTTGATGCTCCGGGCCGCCGAGGCGGCGAATCTGGCGTGGAAAAGGCCCGGAATCTTAGCACTACCGCCGTGTGGGCTCCCTCTCTTCACCGCCAAGCGCCATGATGCGCTCCCTCCCCTGCGACAGTAGGGGATGGCTGGGGTCCGGTTGCGTGGGCTTTAGCGAACAGCCGAATGTCGCCATGGCTTCTATCGCAAAAAACATAGCGCAGCGACGTATGCTCCCAGCCGCTCGCTGCGCTCGCACCCCACCCTAGCCCTCCCCTACTGTCGCAGGGGAGGGGACGCATCCTGGCGAGCATGGGTTGCGCTTAAAATTCAGTGCCCTTGGGGGCATCAGGTCGTCGACGTAGGCGCCGGTGTGGCCGCCGGTGCTGGTGCAGGCGACAGACTGGCGCTCTTTTCCGATGGCGTGCTGGTGTTGGCCGCGGCATCCCCGGCCAGGTTGCGCTTCTTGTCGCCGTCCTTCTTGAAGTCGGTTTCGTACCAGCCGCCGCCGGCAAGGCGAAACTGCGGCGCGCTGAGCTGACGCTGCACTTGCTCGGCACCGCAACTCGGACAGGTAGACGGATCGGGGTCGGACAGTTTTTGCAGACGGTCGAAACGATGTCCGCAGGCATTGCATTGGAATTCGTAGATAGGCATAGGGAAGGCTCCGCAAGACTCCATCGGGGCCGATGGCCGCGGGTGATTATCGGGACAGAAACGCCAATTTCAACCGAACTGGCCATGTTCAGCGTACGGCCAAACCCACCAGCACCGCCACTTCCATCATCTCGACCAGCGCGCCAGCCGTATCGCCGGTGCAGCCGCCCAGGCGATGGAGGCAAGCCTGCCGCCACAGGCCAAATACCGCCGCGGCAAGCAAAAGCGCCAGCAGGCTGCGTCCGCCAAACAGCACGCAGGCCAACCCTGTGAGCAATAACGCCAGCCCGGAGGGCCGCCGGGGGGCATCGGTCAGCGCCGTACCCAGGCCGCCGCTACGTACATAAGGCGTGGTGAGGAACAGCGCAGTGAGGCCAGCACGCGCCAGCGCCGACGCCAGCAGCAGCGCCGCCCAGGGCGCTGGCCCCGCGCTCGACAGCGCAGCGCATTTCAATAACAGCGCCAGCACCAGGGCCACCACGCCGGCAGGCCCCGAGCGAGGGTCTTTCATGATCGCGAGCGTCTTTTCGCGATCGCCCATGCCGCCGATCCATGCATCGGCGCTATCGGCCAGACCATCCAGGTGCAAGGCGCCGGTCAGCGCCACCCAGGCAGCCACCAGCAGTGCGGACGACAGCAAGGCCGGCGTATCGCGCAGCAACCACGCCAGCACGCCAAGGATGAGACCGATCAGCACACCGACCAACGGATACCAGGCGAGCGACGCCGCCTTGGCCTGCGGGTCGTCGTACGCATGCGCTGGCACCGGCAGCCGCGTCAGGAATCCGATGGCCAGCAGCAAGGCGCGCATTACGCCGATACCGCGGCAGGCCAAGGCAAGGGATGCAGCGAGGCATGCGGCACCTCGATGCCGGCCATGTCGCCGTACGGGCGTTGTTCGACCCGGCAACGCAGCAATCGAATCGCCCCGCCGTGCGTGATGACCAGCACACGCCGCCCACGCGACGCCAGGGCGATCTCGTCCAGCGCGGCACACAGGCGATCATGGAACGCCGCAAAGCTTTCGGCGCCCGGCGGCGGATGCTTTACCGGATCGGCCCAGAACCGTGCCAGCGCATCGCCCTGCTCTTGCGCGATGCGTTCGATCGGCACGCCTTGCCACGCGCCGAAGTGATATTCGGCAAGCCGTGCATCGATGCGCAGCGGCAAGCCGCGCGCCTGCGCCAGTTCGCGCGCAAACGCCGCGCAACGCTGCAAGGATGAGGCAACGATGCCATCCCACGTGCGCCCTTCGACCGCCGTGCGCAATTGCGACCAGCCCAGCTCGCTCAGGGCGTCGTCCAGTTGGCCGCGATAGCTGCGCTGTCCGGTATCGCCATGGCGCAGGAGCTCAATCGACATTGGACACACCGGCTTGTTCGAACGTCGCCATGCCGTTGTGCAACGCGCAGGCAAGCCGCAGCAGCGGCACGGCGATCGCTGCGCCGCTCGCTTCGCCCAGGCGCAAGCCCAGGTCGATCAGCGGCTCGGCCTGCAGCGCCGTCAGCAGCCGCGCGTGGCCGTGCTCTTTCGAACGATGGGAGAACAGCAGCCATGGATGCACCTGCGGCTGGATCGTCACCGCCGCCAGTGCGGCAGTGGTACTGATGAAGCCATCCACCAGCACCGGCATGCCCGCCTGCGCCGCGGCCACATAAGCACCGACCAGCGCCGCGATCTCGAAACCGCCCAGGCAACGCAATTGTTCCAGCGCCGTGCTGGCGCTGGCGTGCAGCGCCAGGGCGCGTTCGAGCACGCTCACCTTGTGCTGGATACCCGCGGGATTCAAACCGGTACCAGCCCCCGCGAGGCTGGAGGGCGGCGCCTCGAGCAAAGCACTCGCCAGCGCCGCAGCGGAGGTGGTGTTGGCGATACCCATTTCGCCGCCGATGAACAATTGCGCGCCGGCCTTTTGCGCCTCCCGCACGCTGTCCGCGCCGGCCGCGAGTGCGGCGTCCAGTTGCACCTCGCTCATCGCCGGCCCATGACAGAAATTCGCGGTGGAAGGCGCGATGATCACGCGGCGCACGCCGGGAATCTCGCCCGGATCATTCACCGTGCCCAGGTTCACCACGTCCAGCTTTGCATCCAGGTTGCGCGCCAGCACGCTGATCGCCGCACCGCCGGTGGCGAAGTTGCGCACCATCTCTCCGGTCACGACTTGCGGGAAAGCCGAAACGCCTTCCGCCGCCACGCCGTGATCGGCCGCGAACACGCTGATCCATACGCGATCCGCCGACGGCTGCAACGTACCTTGCAATGAAGCCAGCTGGATCGCTGCCGCTTCCAATATGCCGAGCGATCCCGGCGGCTTGGTCAGTTGCAATTGATGCGCACGCGCCGCGTCGGCCGACTCGGCATTGGGTTGGGCACAAGGTGCAGAAAGCCAATCGAGGCTCATGGCAAAATTCCTTTGAGGGCAAGAGGTAAACCGGCGGCGACGAACAGCACGCGTCCGCTGAGCGTCGCAAGGGATTGATGCAGGCGTCCGGCTTCGTCGACGAAACGGCGCGTCAATTCGCCCAGCGGCACGATGCCGAGGCCGACTTCGTTGCTGACCATCAGCAAGTCGCCCGGCAACGTTGGCAGTGCATCCAGCAGACGGGCTCGCTCGCGTTCAAAAGCATGCTCATCGCCATGGCCAAGCACATTGCTGAGCCACAGCGTAAGGCAATCAACCAGGATGCAGCGATGCGCACGCGCGTGCTCGCGCAGCACATCGGCAAGGTGGATGGGTTCCTCCACGCACAGCCATTGTTGCGGCCTGCGCGCGCGATGATGAGCGATGCGTGCCGCCATTTCTGCATCACCGGACTGGGCAGTGGCGACATAGACCACTTCGCGTCCACCTTCCACGGCCAGCCGCTCAGCCAGCGCGCTTTTGCCGGAACGGGCGCCGCCGAGGATCAAGGTACGCATGCAGTAATCCCTAGCCATTGTTCCAGCCGTTGCGTCTGCAGCTGCGCTTCGACCGTATCGGCGAGGCGTTCGATACTCGCTTCGCGCAAGGCGCGTACGTCCACCATGGTGGCGTGACGCAAGCCCGCCCAATGCAGCACGGCCGATAGCGCCTGCGGATCATCGAATAAACCGTGCAAGTAACTGCCCATCACCTGGCCATCCGTCGATAGCGCGCCATCGCAACGGCCATCATCAAGGCGTGCGAAGGGATTTGCCAGGGCCGCACCGTGGCTGATACCGCAATGGATTTCATATCCCTGCACGCTGGCCTCGGCCAAGGCCAGCCTGCCGTGCACGCGGTGCAGCTGTTTCACCGGTGCCAGCGTGGTTTCCATTTCGAGCCAACCCAGCCCGGCACTGGAGCCGGGCTCGCTTTCGATGCCTTGCGGATCATGCACGGCGCGCCCCAGCATCTGCAGGCCACCGCAGATGCCGAGCAGCTTGCCGCCATAACGCAGATGCCGCGCGATCGCGACATCCCAGGCTTGCGCGCGCAACCACGCCAGGTCGCCTCGGGTGGATTTGGAGCCTGGCAGGATGATGAGATCGCACGCCGGCATCGCCTCACCCGGCCCCACCCATTGCAGGTCGACATCCGGATGCGCACGCAGTGCATCGAAGTCCGTGTGATTGCTGATGCGCGGTAACGCTGGCACCACCACGCGCAAGCTTGCCGCGGGTTTATCCAGATGCTCACGCGGCAAGGCGTCTTCGGCTTCGAGTTGCAGACCATGCAGATACGGCAACACGCCGATCACCGGCTTGCCGGTCTCTCGCTCCAGCCAATCGAGCCCCGGCTGCAGCAACGCCAGATCGCCACGAAACCGGTTGATCACAAACCCCACCACACGCGAGCGCTCGCTCGGCGACAACAAGGCCAGCGTACCGACAAGGTGCGCGAACACACCACCGCGATCGATGTCCGCGATCAGCAGCACCGGGCAATCCACCGCCTCCGCGTAGCCCATGTTGGCGATATCGCGGTCGCGCAAATTGATCTCGGCGGGGCTGCCTGCGCCTTCGACGATCACGGCATCGCAGGCATCGACCAAGCGTTGGTGCGATGCCATCACGGCGTCAAAGGCGCGGCGCTTGTACTCGTGGTAATCACGCGCATCCATGTTGGCGACCGGATGGCCGTGCACAATCACCTGTGCGCCCACATCACTGTTCGGCTTCAGCAAGATGGGATTGAAATCGATGCTCGGTTCCAGCCCGCAAGCCTGCGCCTGCACCGCCTGCGCGCGGCCGATCTCGCCACCCTCCACCGTCACCGCCGAATTCAAGGCCATGTTCTGCGGCTTGAACGGCGCGACGCGCAAGCCACGCCGATAAGCCCAGCGGCACAATGCGGTCACCAAGGTGCTCTTGCCGGCATCGGAGGTGCAGCCTTGCACCATCAGCACGCGCGCCGTCATCGCATCACCTCAGCCAGCGCCTGATCGAGGCGCGTGAAGGCGAATTCATCGGGTGGCAGGCCGAAACGCAGGCTGGGTGGCATGTCGAACAGGCGCGTGAGAATGCCTTGCTCCGCCAGCGCTCGATGCACGCGCGCCGCTTCATCGCTGCGGCACCACTGGAACAGACCGCAACCCGCAGCAGGCGCCAAGCCATGTCGCGCCAGCAATGCCGCCAGGCGCTCGCTCGTCTCGCCTAAGCGAGTACGCGCCTGTGCATGCCATGCGCGATCGGCCAAGGCTAGCCGCAATACATGGCGCGTCGGCCCGCTCAACGTCCACGGCCCGAGCTGTTCTTGCAGGGCATCGAGCAAGGCCGGCACAGCGCACACGAACCCTGCCCGGGCGCCCGCCAGGCCGAAGAATTTGCCGGCCGAACGCAACACCACCAAGCCTTCGCGCTCCGTATGACGG
The DNA here is from genome assembly GCF_035508675.1 of Dyella sp. GTDB lineage: Bacteria > Pseudomonadota > Gammaproteobacteria > Xanthomonadales > Rhodanobacteraceae > Dyella_B. The sequence goes on along the minus strand of NZ_DATJMN010000271.1, from coordinate 15,994 downwards.
CACAGGCTCTGCTGCGGCGTGACATCCATGAACGCCTCGTCGATCACCAGCCAGCCGCTGCGTGCTGCCAGTTCGGCATGCACGCTCAGCAGCGTGGCCGGATCGAAACGCTCGCCACCAGGATTGTTGGGATGGATCAGCACCAGCACATCCCACGCGGCGGCCTGGGCCAACAACACGTCCGCCGCCTGCGTCGTCACCTGATGGCCGGCGTGCCGCCATGCATGGGCATGCTCCGCATAGCCCGGCGCGATGATGCCCACTCGCGATGCCGGCCGCAGCAAGGGCAAGGCTTGAATCGCCGCTTGCGAACCGGCGACCGGCAACAGATGCGGGGCTTCGTAATACGCACGAGCCGCTTCGATCAAGCCGTCGTCATCCTCGGGCAGGCGCCGCCAGGCTGAGGACGGAATATCCGGAACTGGCCATCCAAACGGACTGATGCCGGTCGACAGATCCAGCCAGTGGTCCAACGGAATGTCGTATTCCTGCGCTGCGCGCCGCAGGCGCCCGCCATGCTCAAGCATGCGCGCCTCCCACCAGTCCTAGCAGCAAGGCCGCCACCAGCCAGAGCACCACCCCACGCTGCAGCAGTTGCAACGCGCGATGGATGGCATGGGCATCGGGCGTTGCGCCTTCGCCCAATACAGGACGCGCCTCCCACACGCCGTGGTAAGGCGCCGCACCGCCCAGCTTCACTTGCAGCGCGCCGGCACCTGCTGCCATGACCGGCCCGGCATTGGGGCTATCCCATTGCGGCGCCTGGGTGTGCCAGCAACGTAACGCGGCCTCGAAATGTCCGCACAAGGCATACGTGAAAGCCGTCAGCCGCGCCGGTATGAAATTCAGTACATCGTCGATACGCGCGGCGGCCCAGCCGAACCGTTCATAGCGTGGCGTGCGGTAGCCCCACATGGCATCGAGCGTGTTGGCCAAGCGGTAAAGCAACGCCCCCGGCGCGCCCAGCACGGCAAACCAGAACAACGCGCCGAACACGGCGTCGTTGCCATTTTCCAGCACGGACTCGGTGGCCGCCGCTGCAACCTGTCCGGCATCCAGCGGCGAGGTATCACGGCTGACCATGCGCCCGACCGCATGGCGCGCCTGATCCAGTTCGCCGGCCGCAAGCGCATGCGCCACCGGTTGCGCATGCTCGGCAAGACTGCGCAAACCCAGCGCTGCGTACAGCACGATCACGCCCACGCACCAGGCAGACCAGGCTGGCAGATAGCGCTGCAGCAGGGCTAACAGCGCCACGCATGGCAGCACTGCTAATGACCAGGCGAGCAAACCATTCACCCGCCGGTCCACATGCATGCGCTGCTCGATCCACCCCGCCATGCGGCCGAACGCGACCAGTGGATGGCCGCTGCGCGGCTCACCCAGCAGGCGATCCAGCAACACGGCAGCAAGCATGGCCAGCGCTGCGCTCATGGCAGGAACAACTGCAATGCGGCGCGCGCATGGAAAGGGAAATACAGATGTACGAAGCTGGCGGTCAACCGCTTGTCGCGATAGACCGCCTCCTTGCAAGGCCCGTGGTTCGGGTTGAAGGCATGCGCGAGCGGCGGCGCATCGATGGAAGCCTGCGCATAGTGGAAAGTGTGCCCGCGCAACTCGCCTTCCGGCAGCACAACGCCTTGCAGACCCAGCGCTGCCAACCTGGGTTGCATCACGGCATGTCCCGACAGCAGGCCGGCCATACTGGCGGAGTGGCCTTCCCGATCGGCCAGCGAATCGAGTGCAAACAGCAAGCCGCCGCATTCGGCAAGCATCGGCTTGCCGGCATCGCGATGCGCATGCAAGGCCGCATGCAGGTCCTGCCGTTGCGACAAGGCCTGCAAGTGCAATTCCGGATAACCGCCGGGAAGCCATACGGCGTCGCACGCCGGCAAGGCATCCCCAGCCAAGGGTGAGAAGAAGCACAGCTCGGCGCCGGCTTCGCGCAGCAGATCCAGATTGGCCGGATAGAGAAAGCAGAACGCATCGTCGCGCGCCACGGCGATGCGCTTGCCTTGCAGCAGGGGCGGAACGGTCTCCACAGCGGGCGCTTCGAATGTCACCGGCGGCGGCAATGCCGTCGCGGCATGCTTTGCCCACGCTGCAGCCAAGCCATCGAGGCGCACATCGATATCGGCAAGCTCCCCGGCGGAAACCAGGCCAAGGTGCCGTTCCGGCAAAGCGAGCCGGTCTTCGCGCGAGAGTGCACCCAGCCAATGCAGCGAGGGCGGCAAGCTTTCCCGCAGCAGTTGCGCGTGATACGCGCTGCCGATGCGATTGGCCGCCACGCCATGCATCGACAATCCCGCACGGTAGGTCGCCAGGCCGCCGGCAAGCGCACCGAAGGTTTGCGCCATCGCCGAGCCGTCAATCACAGCCAGTACCGGCAAACCTAATTGCATCGCGAGATCCGCGCTGGAAGGCGCACCGTCGAACAAGCCCATCACGCCTTCCACCAGGATCAGATCCGCCCCGGCGGCCGCGTCGAACAAGCGCCTGCGCACGTCCGTCTCGCCGCACATCCACAGGTCGAGCTGATAGGCCGGTGTGCCCGCTGCGCGCGCGAGCACCATCGGATCGAGAAAATCCGGCCCGGTCTTGAACACGCGCACACGCCGGCCCTGTTGCGTATGCCAGCGCGCCAGGGCGGACGTCACGGACGTCTTGCCCTGCCCCGACGCGGGAGCGGACACCAGCAAGGCAGGGCAGCGGCGAACGCTCACAGCTCGACGCCCTTCTGCGCCTTGATGCCTGCATCGAAGGCGTGCTTCACCACGCGCATGTCGGTCACCGTATCGGCAACCGCAATCAGGCCATCGGGCGCGCCGCGTCCGGTGATCACCACGTGCTGGCGCGGCGGACGCGCGGCCACGGCTTCCAATACCTGCTCAAGCTGCACGTATTGCTTCACCAAGGCGATATTGAGCTCATCCAGCAGCACGAAGTCATACTTCGGATCGGCCAGCATGCCGGCCGCCACGTTCCATGCCGCCTGCGCCGCGGCGATGTCGCGCGCCTTGTCCTGAGTTTCCCAGGTAAAGCCCTCGCCCATCACGTAGTAGTCGAGCTGGTCGCCGGCCAAGCGACGAAAGAACGCTTCCTCGCCGGTGGAAAAAGTGCCCTTGATGAATTGCACCACGCCACACTGGAAGCCATGCCCCAGCGAGCGCGCCAGCATGCCGAAACCGGACGAGCTCTTGCCCTTGCCGTTGCCGGTGTTCACCACCAGCACGCCACGGTCGATGGTGGCGCGCGCGATCTTGCGATCGACCAGTTCCTTCTTGCGCTGCATGCGTTCGCGGTGGCGCTCTTCCGGCGTCATCGTGTCGCGTGATGGGTGATCGCTCATCGTTTCCTCCATCGCCCGGCACGCCGCCAGGCATCACTAGATCAGAAGGAAGACGACCGGTACCGGTACTGACGCAGCGGCCCGACACGGCCCTCCGCCTGTACGGTTTCAACCTGGGCCGGTCTCCGGGCTTGCGAGCGAAGGGCTGAACCTTCCGATCCGCGCCTTCCCGTGCAAGCACAGTGGCCATGTGCGAATCGCGTTGCTCGCCTACCGTTGCGGGGGCAGCTCCGGCATGGCCGCGCAGGCGGCGCACCGGATTCCCGTTTCAACTGGCGGCCTAGCCGCCAGCCACCTCAGGCCGCAGCATCTTAGAGCGTGCCCTGCGGTGTGCCTAGCGAAATGTGCAGCACTCCATGCAGTGCTGCTACACGATCCCTACACCGCGGCATAACGATGCTGGTGATGGAAACAATCGCATCGGAATTCGAATAAGCACATGTCAAATATGGATATTTCCATTCGGACTTTTAGCTGCCCAATGATCTATTGCGACCAGGGGGCACCGTCATTAATCTGAAATTTGCTGCCACGCAGCAACAACAAAAAGCTAGGGGAAACATCCGCAATGACCAACGACTACATCCGGCCCGATCAGGGCAGGCCTCGGCAGAACGATTCCGCCCGCAACGCGACCGCACTGCTCACCGCTTCCCTCCTGCTTGCACTCGCATCCAGCGCTGCTGCGCAAGACGCAACGCAAAGCAACGCGGCACCCGCTCCCGCCACCAACGCAAAAAACCTGCAAGCGGTGATCGTCACCGGCACCCGCATGCAGAACCGCACCGACAGCAGTTCGCTCTCGCCGATCGACGTGGTGCCGGCTTCGGCGCTGCAAAACACGGGCACGACCGAACTTTCCACGGCACTGGCGCGGCTGATTCCATCGCTGAATTTCCCCCGCCCTGCCGCCACCGACGCGACCGACTCGCAGCGCCCCGCTACCTTGCGCGGCCTGGCACCGGACGAGGTGCTGGTGCTGGTGGACGGCAAGCGCTGGCACAGCGGCGCGATGGTGAATGTGGATGGCACCATCGGCCGCGGCTCTGCGCCGGTCGATCTGAACACCATTCCCATGTCCGCGATCGACCATATCGAAGTGCTGCGCGACGGCGCGTCCGCACAGTACGGCTCGGACGCCATTGCCGGCGTCATCAACATCATCCTCAAGCATGGCGCTCAGGGCGGTTCGGTGGAACTGGACAGCGGCCGTTACCAGCGCGGCGGCGGCAAGCAATGGCAAGGCTCGGCCAACGTCGGCATTCCGTTGAACGGCGACAAGGGCTGGCTGCGCTTCACCCTGGATGATGGGCATCAGGATCCGACCAATCACGGCGGTGTCGATGTTCGCTATCCGCAGCTGGGCGAAAAACAGGTGTTCGGTGATCCCACGGTAAGCGAGCACAACCTGTTCCTGAACTCGCAATACGACATCACCCACGACATACAGTTCTACGCATTCGGCAGCTATCACTTCCGCAACGGCATCTCCGATGAGCTGTACCGCAATCCGTTCGGTTATCCGTCGTCGATCAAGTCCTCGCTCGATGCGCTTTATCCGGACGGCTACCAGCCTTTGCTGCAATCGCGCAGCACCGATCAGCAACTGGTCGCTGGCGTGCGTGGCACCACCGGCGGCGGCTGGCGTTGGGACGTCAGCGCCAACTACGGCGGCAACCGCGTCTCGCTCGACACCCTGCACACCGCCAACTACGCCTATCTGCACGACTTCGGCCAAACGCCCACCAGCTTCTTCGATGGCATCGTCTCCACGGCGCAGCAATTGGTCGACGTGGACATTGCCAAGGATTTCAACCTCGGCTGGCTGCCCAATCCGGTGACGGTGGCCTTCGGCGGGGAATACCAGCGCAACACCTACCAGATCAAGGCGGGCGATCCATCATCGTATTACGTGGGCGCCTCGGGCCTGACCGGCAACGCGCAAGGTTTCGGCGGCTACAGCCCGGTGAACGTCGGTTCGTGGAGTCGCAGCGACGTCGCGCAGTACGTAAGCCTGGAAACCAACCTCACCGACAAGCTAGGCACCTCGTTCGCGGTGCGGCACGAGGATTACAACGACTTCGGCAATACGGTGTCCGGCGCCCTCGCCGGCCGCTATGACTTCACCGATCGCTTCGCCTTGCGCGCCAGCGTGTCGAGCGGCTTCCGCGCCCCTTCGCTGGCCCAGGAAGACTATTCGCAGATCGGTTCGGCCTATCTCACGCCGAGCAGCGCAGGGCCGGGCATTGCCCCAGGCATCTATCAGACCGGCCTGTTGCCGGTGAGCAACCCGGTGGCGCAATTGCTGGGAGCGCAGGCATTGCGGCCGGAGCGTTCGCACAACTACACCGTGGGCGCGGTGTTCAATCCGATCGATCCGCTGACCCTGACGTTCGATCTCTATCAGATCAACATCTACAACCGCATCGTGCTTTCCAGCACGCTGAGCGGGCTCAACCGGCCGATCGTGGTGGATTACCTGGCCGCCAATGGCATCACCGACGTGGCTTATAGTTCGGCGCAGTACTTCACCAACGCGGTGAATACACGCACCCAGGGTGGCGACCTGGTTGGCAGCTTTCGTGCCAACCTCGGCGGCGGCGTGTTGGACAGCACGCTCAGCTACAACTACAACCGCACGCAAGTCACACATGTGGCGGCGAATCCGGCGCAACTGGATGCACTGGGACTGCAACTGCAGCGCGTGACCTATCGCGACATCAAGGGTTTGCTGGCCAACTCCACGCCGCGTAGCAAGCTGATCCTCAACGAGAACTACGCGTTGGGTCACTGGGCGTTCAACGGCAACCTCACCCGCTACGGCAGCTTCACGGCCTACAGCAACAGCTCCTACCTGCTCAACCAGACTTACAGCCCGCAATGGGTACTGGATGTGGCCGGCAGCTACAACCTGGAGAACTGGACCTTCATGCTCGGCGTGAACAACGCCACCAACAGCTATCCGGACAAGACCATTGCCGCCAACAACAACGACGGCACCATTCCTTACTCAAATTTTTCCCCCGCGGGCTTCAATGGGCGTTACTATTACACCAAAGTGATCTATCACTGGTGATCCAACAAGCCCACTGCCAAGCCTTACATGCGTTGCATGCATGAAAAATCCCGGCCAACGAGCCGGGATTTTTTTATGCGTGCGCGGGATGCATGCAACGGTAGCGAAGACAGCAATTCGGCTACACCGCATGCGCTGCATGCAAACTTGCCGTCCTTGCGCCAGGACGTGCTTGCATGAGCGGGCGTAGCCATCCGGCCCGTAGGCTGGATGAAATCCCAGCATCGCCATGCAGCGAATGCTGGGAATTTCACTTGCCTGATAGATCTTCAATCACAGCTTGCGGAACACCAGATGCCCGCCTTCCGCAGCCACTGCGATCGTGTCGCCCGACAAGAAATGCCCTTCCAGGATTTCCTTCGCCAGCGGGTTCTCCAGCTGCTGCTGGATGGCCCGCTTGAGCGGGCGGGCGCCATAGACCGGATCGAAACCCACATTGCCGAGCAGGTCCAACGCCTTGTCGTCGATCTCCAGCTTGAGCTGGCGTTCGGCCAGGCGCTTTTCCAGATAAGTGAGCTGGATCAGCGCGATCTTGCGGATCTGTGATTTCTCCAGCGGGCGGAACACCACCAGCTCGTCCAGGCGGTTGATGAATTCCGGCCGGAAGTGCGCCTGCACTACGCCGAGCACCGCAGCCTTCATCTGCAGGTAATCGGCCTCGCTATCGCCCGCATTTTCCTGGATGAGCTGGGAGCCGAGGTTGGAGGTCATCACGATGACGGTATTGCGGAAGTCCACGGTGCGGCCCTGGCCGTCGGTGAGGCGGCCATCGTCCAGCACCTGCAGCAGCACGTTGAACACGTCCAGGTGTGCTTTCTCCACCTCGTCCAGCAGGATCACGCTGTACGGGCGGCGGCGCACTGCTTCGGTGAGGTATCCGCCCTCTTCGTAACCGACGTAGCCGGGAGGCGCGCCGATCAAACGCGCCACGGAATGCTTTTCCATGAACTCGCTCATATCGATGCGCACCATCGCTTCCTGCGTGTCGAACAGGAATTCGGCCAACGCCTTGCATAATTCCGTCTTGCCTACGCCGGTTGGGCCGAGGAACAGGAAGGAGCCGTACGGGCGATTGGGGTCGGACAGGCCCGCGCGAGCGCGGCGGATCGCATCGGAGACAGCCCGCACCGCTTCGTCCTGGCCGACCACGCGCTTGTGCAGGGAATCCTCCATGTGCAGCAGCTTTTCGCGTTCGCCTTCCAGCATCTTGCTGACGGGGATACCGGTCCAGCGCGAGACGACTTCGGCGACCTCCTCCTCCGTCACGCGGTCCTGCACCAGCTTGAATTCCTGTTTTTCGGCCGCCTGCGCGGCGGCCAGCTGCTTCTCCAGTTCCGGCAGGCGGCCGTACTGGATCTCGCTCATCTTGGCGTAATCCTGCCTGCGATGCGCGGCTTCAAGCTCCACGCGGGCCTGCTCGATCTGCTCCTTTACCTTGGTCGCTCCCTGCAGCGCAGCCTTTTCCGACTTCCATACTTCATTGAGATCGGAGAACTCCCGTTCCAGCTTGGCGATGTCGTTGTCCAGATCCGCCAGGCGCTTCTTGGATGCTTCGTCGGTTTCCTTCTTCAGCATCTCGCGCTGGATTTTCAGCTGGATAAGGCGGCGCTCCAGGCGATCGAGCTCTTCCGGTTTGGAGTCGATCTCCATGCGGATGCGCGACGCGGCTTCGTCGATCAGGTCGATGGCCTTGTCCGGCAACTGCCGATCGGTGATGTAGCGATTGGACAAGGTCGCAGCAGCAACGATCGCCGGGTCGGTGATCTCCACGCCATGATGCATGGCGTAACGCTCCTTCAGGCCGCGCAGGATCGCGATGGTGTCTTCCACGCTCGGCTCGCCGACGAACACTTTCTGGAAGCGGCGCTCCAGGGCGGCGTCCTTCTCGATGTATTTGCGGTATTCGTCCAGCGTGGTCGCGCCGATGCAATGCAACTCGCCGCGTGCCAGCGCGGGCTTGAGCATGTTGCCGGCATCCATCGCGCCTTCGGCCTTGCCGGCGCCGACCATCGTATGCAGTTCGTCGATGAACAGAATAATCTGGCCTTCGTTCTTGGACAGGTCATTCAGCACGGCCTTCAGGCGTTCCTCGAATTCACCGCGGAATTTCGCACCGGCGATCAGCGCGCCCATGTCCAGTGAAAGCACGCGCTTGTCGCGCAAACCCTCCGGCACTTCGTTCTTGATGATGCGCTGGGCCAGGCCTTCGACGATGGCCGTCTTGCCAACGCCCGGTTCACCGATCAACACCGGGTTGTTCTTGGTGCGACGCTGCAGCACCTGGATCACGCGGCGGATTTCCTCGTCGCGACCGATCACCGGATCGAGCTTGCCGCTCTCCGCGCGCGCGGTGAGATCGATGCAGTATTTCTCCAGTGCCTGACGCTGGTCTTCGGCGTTCTCGCTCTGCACCTTTTCGCCGCCGCGTAGCTTCTCGATCGCGGCTTCCAGGTTGGCCTTGGTGGCGCCGGCCGCTTTCAGTGCAGCGCCCAGGTCGCCCTTGTCTTCCAGCGCCGCTAGCACGAACAGTTCGCTGGCGATGAACTGGTCACCACGTTGCTGCGCGAGCTTGTCGGTCAGGTTGAGCAGGCGCGTCAGCTCGTTGCTGGCGTGGATGTTGCCTTCCTGGCCGCTGACTTTCGGCAGGCGATCGACCAGTTCGAACACGCGCTGGCGAAATGTCGGCACATTGACGCGAGCCTGCGTGAGCAGCGGCGCAGTGGAGCCGCCCTGCTGATCGAGCAAGGCCGCCATGATATGCACCGGCTCGAGCATGTTGTGATCGCGCCCCACGGCCAGCGATTGCGCATCGGCAAGCGCCTGCTGGAAACGCGAAGTGAGTTTGTCCATTCGCATCGGAGTATCCCCAAAAAGGTTTTGGCGGACCTGCCGCCACTGCCCGCAGAGATGCGGACGCTGCGAAGTGATTCAAGCAGATTCTAGATGACCTCCGGTAAGACATTCAGCGGTAGGTTGGCGGTGAGGCGTAGCCGCCCCCAGCCTACGGCTCCAGCCAGATCAAGCTGGCAAACCGCCCGCTGCGCGCGCCGTCGCGCCGGTAGGAATAGAAGCGCTGATCGGTGCGGGTATCGAAACCGCCACCGTAAATTCGCGTGATACCCGCCGCCGCCAAACGCTGCCGCGCCAAAAACGCCAGGTCGCACCGCCAGTGGCCAGGACGCGTCGCCACGAAGGCGGATGCCGCGGCAGGGTCGTGCTGAAGAAACCCCTTGCGCACCTCCTCGCCTACCTCATACGAAGGCCCGCCGATGCACGGTCCCAACCAGGCCAGCAGGCTCGCTGCCGGCCGCTGCATTTGCGCAACGGTCTCTTCCAGCACGCCGGCCGCAAGTCCGCGCCAACCAGCATGTGCAGCACCGATGGTGCCGCCGTCATCGGCGCAGAGCAGTACCGGCAGGCAGTCGGCTGTGAGAATAGCCAGCACCGTGCCGGGCAAATGCGACACCGCCGCATCTGCCTCCGGCTCATTGGGACTCGGCAATGGACCCAGTTCCGCCACCGTGGTGCCGTGCACCTGCCGCAACCAGCGCGGCTCCGCCGGCAGCGCCAGCGACTGGCGCAAGGCGCTGCGATTGCTGTGCACCACCTGCTCACCTTCGCCGCTGCGCAAGCCGAGATTGAAACGCCGGAACGGTGGTTGCGAAACACCCGGACCGTCACAGGTACTCACGGCCGAGTGCACGCCACGCGGGGCGGGCCAATCGGGAAACAACCAGGCATCGGTCATCGAAGGCACGCCGGTTACTCGCTGGGACCGTTGACCGCAAGGTCGCTGCGCAGTGCGGCGATCAGTACATCCACGTCCTCAGGACGTGGCGCTTCGAATGACAACGCTTCGCCGGTGACGGGATGTTCGAACGACAACCGCTCCGCATGCAGCGCCTGCCGCCGAAACCCGCGCAAGCCGGCGACCAGTTCCGGCGTGGCGCGCTTGGGCAGTTTCAAACCTCCGCCATAGAGCGGGTCGCCGACCAGCGGATGGCCGATATGCGCCATGTGCACGCGAATCTGGTGCGTGCGCCCGGTTTCCAGATTGCACTGGATCAGGGTATGGGCGCGAAAACGCTCGCGCAGGCGGTAGTGCGTGATGGCGTGCTTGCCGTCTTCTTCGTCGCGCACGGCCTGGCGTAGGCGGTCGCTGTGATGGCGACCGATCGGCGCGTCGACGGTGCCGCCGGCAATCAGGGGACCCAACACGATCGCTTCGTACTGGCGCTCGACATCATGGCGCGACAGCATGTCGACCAAGGCAGTGTGGGCGGCCAGGGTCCTGGCGACGACCATCAGGCCGGAGGTGTCCTTGTCCAGGCGATGCACGATGCCTGCGCGCGGCAGCATGGCCAGCGCCGGGTCGTGGTGAAGCAGCGCATTGAGCAACGTGCCGGCCGGATTGCCGGCGCCAGGGTGCACCACCAGGCCGGCCGGTTTGTTCAGCACCAGCAGGTGTTCGTCCTCGTGGACGATGTCCAGATCAATCGCTTCGGGCGCGCTGGAGACTTCGGTTTCCAGTTCCGCTTCCAGCCGCACCTGCTCGCCGCCTTTGAGCAGCTGGCGCGGCACGGCCGGCGCACCGTCCAGCGTCACCGCGCCGGCCTTGATCCAGGCAGTCAGACGCGAGCGGGAGTAGTCCGGGAACATCTCGGCCAAAGCCTGGTCGAACCTGCGACCTGCCGCCGAGAGTGGTACCACGGCCTCGTGACGGATTAGGGTTGTCATGGGGACGGGACTCGGGAAAGGGCCCGCAAGCCAGTCACCCCATTGCCTGCACCTGTCATCCACCTTCCAAGAAAAGCAACCCCGCCGATGCCGTTTTGCCGAGTCCCGAGTTTCGAGTCCCGAGTCCCGGCTCTATCAGCTATCATCCCTTTTTGCTCAAACATCTGAACCCCTACCTCATGCGCGTAACCAAGCTGCCGGCCGCCCCGACAACTATCCTCAAAGCATTGATCGTGCTGGTCCTGGCACTGACGATGAGCGCCTGCTCATGGTTCCGGCATGGTGGCGATCCGCTCGATACCCTGCCGTTGCCGCAGCTTTACGCCAAGGCGCATACCGATCTGGAACATGCCGACTACTCGGCGGCCGAGAAAGCGTACCAGCGTCTGATCGCCCGTTTCCCGTCCGGCCCGTTCAATGAGCAGGCCCAACTCGAACTGGCTTATGCGCAGTACAAGAACAACAAGCCGGACGATGCCTACTCCACGGTCAACCGCTTCATCAAATCGAACCCGCTCAATCCACACGTGGATTATGCCTACTATCTGCGCGGCCTGATCAACTTCGACCGCACCGCGGGGTTCATCGAGCGCACTTTCAGCAGCCAGGAACTCGGCAAGCAGACGCGCCGCGACCAAGGCTATAACCTGAAGGCCTTCGACGATTTTGCGGAACTCAGCCGCCGCTTCCCCGATAGCGCCTACGCCGCCGACGCGCGCCAGCGCATGATCTATCTGCGCAACGTGCTGGCCCAGTACGAAATCAACGTGGCCGAGTTCTACTTGCGCAACAAGGCCTATGTGGCGTCCGCCGATCGTGCGCAGTACGTGATCGAGCACTATCAGGAGTCACCGGAGGCTGGCGATGCGCTCGCCATCATGTGCCGCAGCTACCTTGCACTGGGCCAGAAGCAGCAGGCCGAGCAGGTGCGCCAGGTGCTGACGCTCAACTATCCGCATCATCCGTATCTGAAAGACCCGAAGTGGCCGCACTCGCCGTCGCTGATACGCAAGATGATTCCGTTCTCGGGTCACTATTGAGCAAGCGGTTTCCTTACGAAAAAGCCGGTGCGCGTCGAGCCACCGGCTTTTTCTTTTGCTTGCTGCCTGGGATTGCATTCCCGGCCAACGCGGTTGAACAGACCTGCCTTGCTCGCTACTTCCAACCCGAAGTAATGGGATAGCGTCGCTCGCGGCCGAACGCACGTGTCGTCACACGTGGGCCGGGCGCCGATTGGCGCCGCTTGAATTCATTGACCAGCACCAATCGCACGACGCGATGCACGGTGGCCTCGTCATAACCTGCCGCGACGATTTCCGCCTGCGACTGCTCTTCCTCGATGAAGCGCGCAAGGATGGCATCCAGCTCGTCGTAGGGCGGCAACGAATCCTGGTCGGTCTGGTTTTCGCGCAGTTCGGCGGAAGGCGGACGTTCGATGACGGCCCATGGAATCACCCACGCATCATCGCCCTGCTTACGCTGTTCGGCCAGGTTGCGCCAACGTGAGAGCCGATACACTTCGGTCTTGTATACATCCTTGAGCGGCGCATAGGCGCCGCACATGTCGCCGTATAGCGTGGCGTAACCGACTGCCATTTCGCTCTTGTTGCCGGTCGCCAGCAGCAGGCGGCTGTGCTTGTTGGACAGCGCCATCAGCATCACGCCGCGTGTGCGCGACTGCAGGTTTTCCTCGGTGACATCCGGCTGCTTGCCTTCGAACACGGGCGTGAGCGACGCCATGAAGGCATCGTAGACGGGCTCGATTCCTATGACATGGTATTGCACACCGAGTCGCTCCGCCTGCCCGCGTGCACCGTCGAGCGAGAGCTGCGAGGTGTAGCGCATCGGCATCATCACCGCGGTGACGCGGTCCGAACCGAGGGCATCCACCGCCAGCGCCAAGGTCAGCGCGGAATCGATGCCGCCGGAAAGACCCAGCAACACGCCACCGAAACCGTTCTTGTCGATGTAATCACGGATGCCGCGTACCAAGGCGGCATACAGCGTGGCTTCGCGCGAGGTATCCGGCACGGTCGGCCAGTCGCGCGCATGCAGTGTGCGGGTAACGGGATCGAAATCCGCCCACAGCAGTGCGTCCACGAAGGCGGGCGCACGCGCGGCGATGCCGCCGTCGCCATTCACCAGCAAGGAGCCGCCGTCATACACGACTTCATCCTGCCCGCCGATCAGATTGAGATAGACGAACGCGCAGCCGGTTTCCTTGGCACGCGCGACCAGCACCTCTTCGCGTGTGGCCTGCTTGCCATCGTCCCAGGGCGATGCGTTGATCACCACGATCAATTCCGCTCCCGCTGCCGCGGCAGCAGCGGCAGGTTCGGCCTGCCAGACGTCCTCGCAGACCAGATAACCCACGCGCACGCCTTCGACGACCGCCACCGCACTGGTTCGGCCGGGGCGGAAATAGCGCTTGTCGTCGAACACGCCATAGTTCGGCAGAGCTTGCTTGTGCGTGATCTGCACGATCTCGCCGCCGCGCAGGAAGGCCGCCGCGTTGTAAACCTCACCCAGGCTGTGCGGAAAGCCGACGATGGCGGCCAGGCCGTTGGTATCGGCGGCCAGTTCCTGCATCGCATCCTGGCAGGCGGCGAGAAAACTGGGCCGCAGCAGCAAATCCTCCGGCGGATAGCCGCTAAGCGCCAGTTCCGGGAACACCGCCAAAGCGGCGCCGCCGGCCCGTGCGCGCGCCATGAGCTCACGTATCTTGGTGGTATTGGCGGCCACTGCGCCGACGGGGAAATCGTATTGAGCCAAAGCCAGGCGTAGGGCAGCCATGGGTTGTACTTGTCCGGGATCGCGTTGGGAGCTTATGGCGGCACGCTGCCGGCCATTCAAGCTGCCAATGGTAATTGAATGCTCACGCTCCGCCGACGGTTACATAACGATGCGGGACTTGAGCCCCGGATTCAAATGAGTCTGGTCGGACTCAGCGGTCCTGGGATCTCATCAGGCTTTCGCGGCGGCATGCGGGTGGCGGCCACTCGGCGGATCGCAAAACGGGCGTGTGCGATGGCGGCACGGCGAAAACACGCCTATTTGGCGCACAAACAAAAGCTCCACGTTTGTATTGAGAGGATGCACGGTGCGTCAAGGCTAGGGGAGCTCACTCATGCGGTCCCGCCACGGTCTTTTCACAAATGGATGTGCGACGCAAGTCGAGGCGGACTGGTACGGAGTGTTTTCCTGTTCCCATCCACGCCTTACCCCACCAGCATCACGCCACGCTCTCCTTCACTCACGCGGCCTCCCCTGCCTGCTTAGTCTGTGCATCGCACAGGTTCTGCCTTGCAGCTACGCCCAGGAAGTCGCGGTCACCAACGGCGAAACCATCGATCTACTGCAGCAGAACTACTCCACCACCGCGCCAGGACCGGCAGGCATCGTACTTTATGCCGACGGCACCAACTCTACGACCGGCCGGCCCAGCACCATCAATGCCACCTCGGTAACCATTTTTTCTTTGGGCGACGACGCTTATGGCGTGGACGCGGAAAACGGTGCCCACGTCAATCTCACCGGTAGCGGTCTTACGGGGGAGGTCGTCATACGAACCAGCGGCAACAACGCATCCGGCATCGTCGCCAGGGGCGCAGGCACGCAGGTGATCGCCGACGATGTTTCATTTGCCACATCAAGTCTCAATTCCCGCGGGTTCGACGTCTTCACCGGCGCCAGGGTGGACGTCACCGATTCCAGTATCACGGTAAACGCTGGATCGGGCATCGATTCGGAAGATCCCGGCACGATTGCCTTCATCAACGGAGGGTCCATCCATGCTAATGGGGCGACCGGCGAAGCGATGGCCCTGCGCAACGGCGGGACCATTGTAGGCAGCGGTGTTGTTGCGGAAGGCACCGGCGCGAACGCAAGGGCATTGTCGTCGTATTCGCAGGGCGTGGGTGTCATCAATACGGCAACACTCACCCATAGCGAATTGACGTCGACGCAGAACGGCAATGCCATCGACATCTTCGGCGGCACCACTGATATCACGTTGCAAGGCACCACCGTCACCGGCGCAACGGGAACAGCCATGGACGTGGAGGATGTAGCGGGTTCTCCGGGAAACGCCGTACTCGATGCCACACGCAGCCTCATCCTCGGCAATATCAATGTGCGGAACAATCTGTATTCCGCCGGTGGCGACAGCTTCGTTACTGTTCGCTTGAAGCTAGCCTCAACGCTGGCCGGATGGGTGCGCGATGTCAACGACATGGAGATCGACGGTCTCAGCCAGTGGCTGATCCCTGCCAACTCGCGTATCAACGGCAGCTTGCAGAACGCGGGTAACATCATCTTCCAGCCAAGTGGCTCGAACATCCTGGCCCTGGACATTGCCGGTCCGCTGATCAGCAACAGCGGCAGCTTCACGGTGAATACCGATTTGAGCAGCGGCATCGAGCGCTCGTCGGATTTGATCGTACTCGATGGTCCCAATGCCCATGCGAGCAGCGGCAAGAGTTACCTAAGGGTCAATGCGTCGGGGACGGCGGACGTATTGCCCGGCAATGGCATTCTGATCGTCGAAGCGATCAACGGAGCAAGCACCGCGCCGACGGCTTTTGCCCTTGCCGATCCGGTGGTACGCGGACCGTTCGAGTACGACTTGTTTCGAGGCGATCTGGCGGGCACCGCGCCGCATAACTGGTATTTGCGCGATACCGTGCCGGTGCCTACACCGGCGCCGACGCCGAGCCCGACTCCTGCTCCTGCTCCGACTCCTGCTCCGACTCCTGCGCCGACTCCTGCGCCGACTCCGACTCCGACTCCGACTCCGACTCCGACTCCGACTCCGACTCCGACTCCGACTCCGA
>NZ_DATJMN010000270.1:0-21867 GCF_035508675.1 Dyella sp. | reverse complement strand
TACGGCGCCAATGGCGTGCTCGGCAAGCCATTGGCTGCCTACAACCCCACCGGAAACATCCTCGGCACGCCGCGTGAGCTCAAGCTGACGTTAGGCATAAAGTTCTAGCTCTTGCCCACCAAGGACGGTCTGCGGCGGATTCCGGCATGGTTTACCCTCTCCTTGCCGGGATTCACCCACTTTTTCTGCGCGGAATATTTGATTTAAAGTCTCTCGCCATGACATCACCATTCGTTCGCAAGACTGCGCTGAAGGCTCTGCTTGCTGTATGGGTGTTATGTGGCGGTGCCGTGCCGCCAGCGTCGGCGCAAACGGCCAGGTACGACTACCGGCATCTTCCCAAAGCGCAGCAGGCCATGGTGGCCGATCTGGAGCAGCGCACGTTTCAATGGTTCTGGGATAGCGCCAATCCAGCCAACGGGCTGATACCGGACCACTATCCTGGGCCTTCCTTCTCCAGCATTGCGTCCGTCGGGTTTGGCCTGACCGCCTATGGCATCGGCGTGGAGCGTGGCTACATAACGCGCGAGCAGGCCGTCGATCGCACGCTGACCACGTTACGCTTCTTCGCCAACGCGCCGCAAAACGGCAGCGAGGACGATGCCTCCGGCTATCACGGGTTTTTCTACCACTTCCTCGACATGCGTACCGGCAAGCGCTTTACGCGCGCGATCGAACTGTCGAGCGTGGATACCACCCTGCTATTGGGCGGCGTGTTGTTTGCGCAGTCGTATTACGATCGCGATACGCCCAAGGAAAAAGAAATCCGTACACTGGCGGATGGTATTTACCGCCGCGTCGACTGGACCTGGATGCAACCCCGCGCGCCACTGATCAGCATGGGCTGGACGCCGGGCGGCAAGTTCATCGATTCGGACTGGAAGGGCTACGACGAAGGCAAGCTGATCTACATCCTTGCGCTGGGTTCGCCCACGCATGCGATTTCCGACCAGGCCTGGGCAGCGTGGGCCAGCACGTATCCCAGGCAATGGGGCATGTTCTACGGGCAGACTTTTCTCAACTTCGCGCCGCTGTTCGGCCATCAATACAGTGAAGCCTGGGTGGACTTCCGCGGCATTCGCGATGCATGGGGCCGCACGCACGGCCTGGATTATGTTGAAAACGGCCGCCGCGCAACCTACGCGCAGCGCGCCTATGCCATTGCCAATCCAGGACACTGGAAGGATTACGGCGCAAACATCTGGGGCTTGACGGCCTGCGACGGTCCTGGCGACCTCAAAATGAAAACCAGTGACGGCGCCACGCGCGAATTTTTCAGCTATTCCGCACGCGGTGCCGGACTCGACTACATCAGGGACGACGGCACCATCGCGCCCACGGCGGCCGCGGGCTCCATTGCCTTTGCGCCGGAAATCGCAGTTCCCGCGCTGCAAGCGATGAAAGAGCGCTACGGCGACAACGTCTACGACAAGTATGGTTTTGTCGACGCCTTCAACCCCAGTTTCGACGGCGCGGTGACGACGGAGGCGGGGCGCTATATCGTCAACGGCTGGTTCGATACCAAGCAACTGGGCATCGACCAGGGGCCAATCGTGTTGATGATCGAGAACTGGCGCAGTGGTTTCGTGTGGAAGGTGATGCGCAGGAATCCGTATATCCGCAAGGGCTTGTTGCGAGCAGGTTTTACCGGGGGATGGCTGGGCCAGCAACACTAGGTCGCACGTGTTTCGCCACTTGGAGGGAACGTGAAAGAACTTGCCTTGCCTTCGTCGCCGGGCTCCCGTGTCTTGGCAAGCCAAAGTCGCTGGGCCCCGGCTTTCGCCGGGGCGACGAGGGTGAGCGCTGCGCTTTGCTGCGTGATTTCCCTGGCGATGGCTATTTGCCTCACTGCCTGTTCATCCCAGACGGACTCCCACACGCTCACCTTCTGGACCATCGGCCGCGAAGGCGAAGCCATCACCCAACTGCTGCCCGCATTCGAGCGTGAAAATCCCGGTATCCACGTCGTGCTGCAGCAGCTGCCGTTGAGCGCCGCGCATCAAAAACTGCTGACGGCTTTCGCCGGCGACTCCACGCCGGACATGACCCAACTGGGTAATACCTGGCTGCCGGAACTGGCCGCATTGGGTGCGCTCGAACCGCTGCAGACGCGCGTCGCGCATTCGTCAGTCGTGCACCCCGACGATTACTTTTCCAGCATCTGGTCCACCAATGTCTACGATGGCGTGCTCTACGGCATACCCTGGTACGTCGACACGCGCCTGCTGTTCTATCGCAGCGACCTTTTGAAAGCCGCCGGCTTCGACGCGCCGCCGCGCGATTGGACCCAATGGCGGCGCATGCTTGCCGCGCTGAGCCATCCGGAGCGCGGCGTCTACGGCATCCTGCTGCCGACCAACGAATACGAACAGTTGATGTCACTGGCCTTGCAGCAGCCCGATCCTTTGCTGCGCGACGGTGGGCGCTATGGCAATTTTGAAAGCGCGGGCTTCAAGCGCGCCCTGACGTTCTACGTCGACACGTTTCGTCTGCATCAGGCACCGCCGATCACCAATATCGAGGCCGGCAACCCGTGGGAGGAATTCGGGCGCGGTGTGTATAGCTTCTATTTTTCAGGACCCTGGAACATCGGCGAGTTTCGCAAGCGCCTGCCCGCCGCAGAGCAGGCGGACTGGAACACGGCGCCGCTACCGGGGCCGGAGGGCCCTGGCGCATCGGTGGCGGGCGGTTCCAGCCTGGTGATCTTCCGCAAGGCCAAAAACAAACAAGCTGCCTGGAAACTGATCGAATATCTGTCGCGCCCGGATGTGCAAGGCCGCTTTTACGACCTGCTCGGCGACATGCCGCCGCGTCGGCGTTCGTGGAACCAAGGCGGCCTGCGCAACGATCCAAAAATCCAGGCGTTTCGCGAGCAACTGGAGCGCTTGAAGCCTACGCCGCCCGTACCCGAATGGGAGCAGATCGCCAACGAAATGCAGCTCGTGGCGGCGCAAGCCGTGGCGGGCGATCTCACCATCGACCAGGCTGCCGCCGACATCGACCGGCGCGCCGATCGCATCCTGGAAAAGCGGCGATGGATGCTCGATCACGCCCGCCACGCAGCGAGTGAGGCCCTATGAACCGCCAGCATGCGGCCTGGTTGCTGCTTGCCCCTGCCGCCATCGTGCTCGGCGTGTTCTTTCTGCTGCCGGTGGCAGGTGCGTTCGCTTTGAGTCTCACCGATTACGACCTGTACGCACTGGCCGATATCCACAATTTGCGTTTCGTCGCGTTGAACAACTATTGGGCGTTGCTGCATCGCCCGCTGTTCTGGTCGGCGCTGGGGCATACGGTCTATTTCGTGGCGGTGGGGGTGCCGCTGTCGATGCTGGTTTCCCTATGCGCGGCCTTGCTGCTGCATTCGCCGTTGGCGCGCTGCAAACCGTTGTTCCGCACGGCCCTGTTCGCGCCGGTGGTGACGACGGTGGTGGCGGTAGCGGTGGTGTGGCGCTATCTGTTCAACACCAAGTACGGCCTGGTGAACGAGGTGCTGGGCAGCGCCGGCATCCATCCGGTCGACTGGCTGGGCGATCCGCATTGGGCGATGCCGGCCATCATCCTGTTCGCGGTGTGGAAAAACTTCGGCTACAACATGATCATCTTGCTGGCCGGATTGCAGGCGATCCCGGCCGAGCTACACGAAGCGGCACGTATCGACGGTGCCTCGACCTGGCGGCAGTTCCGCCACATCACGCTGCCGATGCTCGCGCCGACGCTGTTGATGGTCGGCATTCTTACCGTCTGCGGTTATTTCCAGCTGTTCGCGGAGCCCTACGTGATCACCGAAGGCGGTCCGCTGCAAAGCACGGTCAGCGTGCTGTATCTGATGTACGACGAAGGCTTCAAGTGGTGGAACCTGGGCGCCGCTTCGGCGATTGCCTTCCTGTTGTTCGCGATCATGTTCGCGGTGTCGGAGTTGATGCTGCGCGTTGGAGGAAAGGAGGCCGGTACATGACGCCGCGCTTGGCCAAGGCGTTGATCAACGGCCTGCTCATCGGCGGCGCCCTCGTCGCGCTGTTTCCCATGCTGTGGATGGTGTCCGTCTCGCTGATGCAGCCGGGCGAAGCCAGCAACTTGCCGCCGCCGCTGCTGCCCGCGCAGGCTACGCTGCATAACTATCGGGAATTGTTCCTGCGCGCAGGCATGGGCCGTTATTGGCTCAACAGCTTGCTGGTATCCACCGCCATTACCGTTCTTTCGCTCGCGTTCAACCTGATGGCCGGCTATGCGTTCGCCAAGCTGCGCTTTGCCGGACGCGATGCGTTATTCAAAGGCGTGGTCGGCATGCTGGCCATTCCTGCACAGGTGGCGATGTTGCCTTTGTTCCTGCTGTTGAAGCCCATCGGGCTGGTGAACCATTACGGCGGCGTGATCGTGCCGGCCATGGCAAGCGCGTTCGGTATCTTCCTGGTGCGCCAGTATGCGCGCGGCATTCCCGACGAACTGCTGGAAGCGGCGCGCATCGACGGGGCAGGGGAGCTGCGCATCTTCGTGCGCGTCGTCTTGCCGTTGCTGAAGCCGATCATGGTGACGCTGTCGATCTACACCTTCCTCACCGCTTGGAACGACTTCATGTGGCCGCTGATCGTGCTGACCGGGCAGGAACACTACACGCTGCCGCTCGGTCTCGCTTCACTGGCGCGCGAACATGCCACGGATACCGAGCTGATGATGGCCGGTTCGGTGGTCACCGTGGTGCCGGTGCTGCTGCTGTTCCTGGCCTTGCAGCGCTATTACCTGGAGGGGCTGCTGCTGGGCAGCGTCAAAGGCTGAATGCGCACCGCCCTATCCAATCCGCAGGCCGCTGTCGGCATCAAAAAAATGCAGGCGTTGCGTATCCAGGCCCATCGGCAAGCTGCTGCACGATGCAGGCAACTGTTGCGGCGGCACGCGCGAAACGATCGCCTGCTCGCCGAAGCGCAGGTTGAGGAACACCTCGTTGCCCACCGGCTCGATCACTTCCAGCTGTGCTTCGAACACACTTGCCTGCGGCGTTGCGGGTTGCAGATGTTCCGGGCGCACGCCGAGCACGATGGCGCGATCCTGCCATGGCGCCAGCGCAGCCGCCTGCGTCGGCAAGTCGCCCAGCGGCAACACGGCGTGCGGCATCACCAACTGCCACCCCGCCTGACGCTGCAACGTGCCGCGCAGCAGGTTCATCGCAGGCGAGCCTACAAAGCCGGCCACGAACAGATTGGCCGGTTTCTCATACAGCCGCATCGGCGTGTCGATCTGTTGAACCCTGCCGCCATCCAGCACCACGATGCGCTCGCCCAGCGTCATCGCTTCCACCTGATCGTGCGTGACGTAGATGGTGGTGGTGCCCAGGCGCCGATGCAGCCGCGCGATCTCCACGCGCATCGTCAGGCGCAGCCTGGCGTCGAGGTTGGACAGCGGCTCGTCCAGCAGAAATACCTTCGGCTCGCGCACCAGCGCACGCCCCAGCGCCACGCGCTGGCGCTGGCCGCCGGACAAGGCAGCCGGCTTCGCATCCAGGCGCTGCGCCAGCTCAAGCAATTGCGCCGCTTCGCTCACGCGCCGCGCGATCTCCGCCTTGGGCATGCCGCGCAGTTGCAGTCCAAAGCCGAGATTTTCCGCGACCGTCATATGCGGATACAGCGCGTAGTTCTGGAACACCATCGCGATGTCGCGATCCTTCGGCGCCACCTCGTTGACCACGCGGCCGTCGATGCGCAAGGTACCGGAAGAGATCGATTCCAGCCCGGCAATCATCCTCAGCAGCGTGGTCTTGCCACAGCCCGAAGGGCCCACCAGCACCAGCAATTCGCCATCGGCGATATCGAAGCTGGCAGCGTCGACGCCGACATGGCCGTTGGGATAGACCTTGCGCACCTGCTCAAGACTGACCGTCGCCATCGAAATGCATTGCCCCATTGGCCTGCAGCGTTGGGCTATTCTCCCAGCGTAATCGATTACATCAAGCCGCGTTGCGGCATGGAGAGTTTCGCATCATGAGCCGCTACCGTTTCCCGGACGGTTTTATTTGGGGCGCAGCCACCTCGGCCTACCAGATCGAAGGCTCGCCCTTGGCCGATGGTGCGGGCCCAAGCATCTGGCAGCGCTTTGCGCATACGCCCGGCATGATGGCTAACGGCGATCATGGCGACACCGCTTGCGACCATTACCGCCGCTATAAGGAGGACGTGCAGTTGATGCGGGCGCTCGGCCTGCACAGCTACCGCTTCAGCGTGGCATGGGCGCGCGTGCTGCCGGAAGGCACCGGTCGGGTGAACCAGAAAGGACTGGATTTCTACTCCCGCCTGGTCGATGAGTTGCTCCAGCATGGCATCCAGCCCAACGTCACGCTGTTCCACTGGGATTTGCCGGCGGCGCTCGACGACCGTGGCGGATGGTTGAACCGCGATAGCGCGCACTGGTTTGCCGACTACGCCAGTGTGGTGTTCAAGGCCTTGGATGGCCGGGTACAGCGCTGGTCCACCATCAACGAGCCGTGGGTGGTGACCGATGGCGGCTATCTGCATGGCGTGCTTGCGCCTGGACATCGCAGCAAATACGAAGCGCCCATCGCTGCGCATAACCTGATGCGCGCCAGCGGCGCGGGGATCCAGGCGTATCGCGCAGTGGGACGGCACGAGATCGGCGTGGTGTTCAATATCGAGCCGAAGTACCCGGCTTCGCAGCGGCCGGATGACGAAGCCGCAGCGCAGCGTGCGCATGCCTACATGAACGAGCAGTTCGCCGATCCGGCCTTGCTCGGTTCGTATCCGCCGGCGTTGAAGGACATTTTTGGCGACGCCTGGCCCGATTTTCCCGCCGATGATTTCCAGCTCACGCGGCAACCGGTCGACTTCGTAGGCATCAACTACTACACACGCTCCGTGGTGAAGCATGACGAGCAGGGCTACCCATGCCGGGCCTCGCGCGTGCGGCAGCACCATGCCACGCATACCGAAACCGGTTGGGAAGTCTACGAGCAGGGGCTGGCCGATACGCTGATGTGGTTCAAACACCGCTACGGCGATCTGCCGCTGTACGTTACCGAAAACGGCGCAGCTTTCTACGATCCACCGGTAGCGGAAGGCGAGGTGGTAGAGGATCCATTGCGCGTGGCCTATCTGCGCAAGCATTTGCGCACGCTGCACCAATGCATCGAAGACGGCATCAACCTCAAAGGCTATTACGCGTGGTCGCTGCTGGATAACCTGGAATGGTCGCTGGGCTTCGCCAAGCGGTTCGGCCTGTATCACGTGGATTACGCCAGCCTGACGCGCACGCCCAAGGCGTCGGCGAAATTTTATGCGAAGGTGATCGAAACCAACGGCACGGCGCTGGCGTAGGCTGGCACGCGCTCCAGGCGTCCACGTCAAGCCCCCTGTGCCGACGGCCTTCGGCAGCTAGCAACCGCCATGCGACTGTAACCTCTGCCCTTCATCCTGCCTGACATGGTTGTGGCCACCAGTTGGGTAGGTGTCGTGTCGTATCTATCGCGTATCCGCCATCCGATGGCGATCAACCTGCTGGCCGGCAGCGCTGCGTTCCTGGCCTATGCATCGATGTATGCCTTCCGCAAACCGTTCACGGCGGCCTCGTTCGAAGGCCTGCATCTGGCCGGTATCGATTACAAGGTATGGCTGGTCATCGCGCAGGTGATGGGCTACATGCTGAGCAAGGTGC
Source organism: Dyella sp. (assembly GCF_035508675.1). Classification (GTDB taxonomy): domain Bacteria; phylum Pseudomonadota; class Gammaproteobacteria; order Xanthomonadales; family Rhodanobacteraceae; genus Dyella_B. The sequence continues at coordinate 14,211 of NZ_DATJMN010000270.1, read as the reverse complement.
GCGGCGTTACCTGGATCGCGGAAATCCAGCGCCATCGCCGAGCGCGTACGCTGGCGGGCTTGATCGGGTTTTCGTGGCTGGCCCTGCTCGGTTTCGCGCTGGTACCGGCGCCGTGGAACGTGCCGTTTCTTTTTCTCAACGGCTTGCCGCTGGGCATGGTGTGGGGCGTCATCTTCGGTTACCTGGAAGGGCGCCGCGGCACCGAATTGATGGGCGCGTGCATGTGCGCCAGCTTTATCGTCGGATCGGGCGTGGTGAAAACGGTAGGCGTGTGGCTGATGGAAAGCTGGCACGTGAGCGAATTCTGGATGCCGTTTGCCACCGGTCTTCTGTTCATTCTGCCGCTGTATCTGGGTACCTGGATCCTCGAACACTTGCCCGCCCCCGATGCGGCCGACGTCGCCGCGCGCAGCGCGCGCATGCCGATGGATGCGTCTACGCGCCGCGCTTTTCTCGCACGCTTCCTTGGCGGCATTGTGATGATCGTGATCGCCTACGTCGCGCTCACGGTGACGCGCGATTTCCGCGACAACTTTGCAGTGGAGATCTGGAGCGATCTTGGTCGTGGCGGCGATGCTTCCGTGTTTACCGAGACCGAAGTGCCGATCGCCATCGCCGTCTTGATCATCACCGCATTAACCATGGCCGTGCGCGACAACCTCAAGGCGCTGATGCTCAATCACGTGCTGATTTTCAGCGGCTTTGCCATCGCCGTGCTCAGCACCTGGCTGCATCGCCACGGCATGATCGATCCGTTGGCCTGGGTCGGTTTCAGCGGTTTCGGCCTTTATCTCGCGTACGTGCCGTACAACGCCACCTTCTTCGAGCGCATGCTGGCGACGTTCCGCGTCACCGCCAACGTAGGCTTCGTCATGTACATCGCCGACAGCAGCGGCTACATGGGCAGCGTGTTGGTGATCCTGCTGAAGGAATTCGGCGGCATGCATCTTTCGTGGGCCTCCTTCTACGCCGATACGTTGATGACCCTGTCGAGCATCGGCATGGGCATTACGCTGGTCTCCGCGGTTTACTTCTACGAAAAAGCGCGGCGTTCGAAAGCGCCGCTTGCGGTGCCGGCCGCAGCCTGACGCGGGCTGGGATGCCGTCACAGCCTCAAGCGTCCGCGAGAAAGTCAGAACTTTCACCGGCATGTTCCCGGATGACTTGCAGCAAGCGTGAACCCGCATCCGCAAGACAGCCGTCATTGCGGATCACTACACTGCCATGCGGTATCGGATAGGCGGTTACGCGGGCAATCCGTGCGCCAATGTCTGCTGCCGATTCGCGCCCGCGCGCGGCCAGACGGTTCGCGATCGCCTCGGGGCTGGCGGTAATCAGCACTGGCCGCAGGGCCGGAAACCGTTCGCAGGCCATGCCAAATGCGCCACGCGAGCCGTTGACCAGCACGTCTGCACCGCGCATCAACCAATGCGTCACTTCATTGCCGATACCGTAGCGCAGTCCGTGCGCCTGCCAGGTGAGCGCGAACAGCCCGCGTTGCTCGCGTGACTCGAACTCCGTTTCGCTCAGCGCCACGTGATTTTCGCCACCTGCGTGCGCCGGGCGGGTGATGTAGCGATGCGCGCAGACCACGCCGTAAGCGGCGCCATGCTCGCGGACCCAGCCCAGCACACTGTCTTTGCCGGCGCCGGAGGGACCCATCACATAGTACAGATGACCCTTGCTCATGCGCGTGCTCCCGCACCAAGCGACAAGCGTTCGACTTGCTTGAACGGTTGTCCGGGCTCGGTTTCCCGGCAAATCGTCAGCGTATCGATATGTACCGGCGGCAGGCGCGCGGCCTTGGGCGATAACCATGCCTGCAAGGCGCGCTCCTCTTCTTCGCTGGCTGGTGCGCACAACGTCAGGTGGAATCGATAGCGATCCAGCACGTACGGGTAGCCGAATTGGCGAAACAGATCGCGCTCGACCGCATCGAGTTTTCCCGCTCGGCGCTGCCATGCCTCCTCGCTCACCGGCGCACGCAGCGCATTGAGCCGCCGCACGCAGCGTTCGGCCAGCATCCAGGCGGGCGTTTCGTCGCCGGTCGGGCGCAAGGCCAGAAAACCCCCGAGCCGATCCAGATGCAAGGACAGGGCGAACGGCGGCGTGCGTTGGGCGATATCGGCCACGTTTTGGCGCACCTCGTCGTAGCTGGCTCGTTCGGCCAGCGCAAAGGGCGCGCACAGCGTGGCGTGCCAGCCGTAACGGCGCACGTTGGCGGTCAAGGCGCGCAAGCGCTGCGCGGCCACGCCGGGAAGCGCTTGCAGCGACAGCCACTCGCGCCCGAAAGCCTCCAGCGCGCTGCCGGCGGCCGGGCAGAAATACACGGCATAACGCATCAGTGATCCGCCATCAGCACCAGCTGCACCCAATCGCCGGAAAAGCGCGTGATGCCATATTGCACCGGGACGCCGCGCGGATCGGCGTTGATCGATTGCACGTAGAGCACGGGCCGGCTGGTCGGCTGTTTCATCAGGCGGGCCGTCGTCGTATCCGGCAGGCGCGCCGAGACGCGGGTGTGCTTGCGTTCGTAATCGGCGACGCCAAATTCCGCGAGCGTGCGTGTTACCGAATGCAGCCGGCGATACACCGCGGGCAATCCGACAAAGCGTGCGGCAGGAAAATAGGCCGTGCAGTGGCAAACGATGTGGCCATCGGCGCGGTCCAGTGTTTCGATGCGGTAGACGTATTCGTTGCGATCCAGCCCCAGCGCCTGCGCCACCGGCGGCGGCGGCAGCTCGCGCGCGTCTTCCAGATATTCCATGTCCGCTTCGACATTGAGGTTGCGCATGTTCTGCGTGAAGCGCGTACGACGGCTGATCACGTAATCCAGCGTCTGTTCCTGCACAAAGGTGCCGCGGCCCTGCTCGGTACGTACCAGGTTGCGTTGCTCGAGGGCGGCGATGGCGCGGCGCACGGTGTGGCGGTTGACGTTGAAGCGCGCGGCCAGCTCTTGCGCCGACGGCAGCTGCTCGCCCTGGCGCAGCTGGCCCTTGAGGATGTCCGCCGCCAGGATGCCGCTGATCTGGCTCCATAGCGCCACGCCCCGTCCGCGTTCGATTTCGCTCATACCACGTCCTCAACCTGTCTAATCACCGTCATGGGAACGGCACGCTGGCCTGCTGCAATGCCTGGCAACGGGCGCGCCATCCGCGCCCGAACCTGTCTAGATAACTAGATATTTGTGACAAGCCTAGGAATGCGCATGGACACCCCCCCCCACTTGGCGCGCGCGCAATGGATGTCGCTGCTGGCCCAGGCCGATCCGGCCGAACTCGCCGCGGCGATGGATGCGTTTGCACCGCCGCCCGATACGGCCTGGCTGCGCCCGGCCCAGACCGGCTTGTACATGCTGCGTGGCCGGGTGGGCGGTACCGGTCCGCAGTTCAACGTCGGCGAAGTCACCGTGACCCGCTGCAGCGTGCAGGTAGGCGAGCGCATCGGCCACGCGTGGGTGCGCGGCAGCCAGGCGCGCCATGCCGAACTGGCGGCGTTCGCGGATGCGCTGATGCAGGATCCGGCGCAGGCGCCGCGCGTGCGCCAGCAGGTGATCGAGCCGCTGCGCCAGGCGCTCGACCAGCGACGCGAAGCGGCCAGCCGCAAGGCTGCCGCCAGCAAGGTGGAATTCTTTACCGTGGTGCGCGGCGAATGATGCTGGCCGCCTTTGCCGATCCCGTGTTCGACAGCCAGCGCACGTTCCGCGAGCTGCTGCAGGCCATGGCTCGCCCGGCCGCGCCGCGCCGCTTGCCGGTTTTGCCGCCATCGCCCGCGCCGGTGGCGCCGGAAGCGATGGCGATCATGTTGACGCTTTGCGATGCCGCGACGGCAGTGTGGTTGCAGCGCGCCGATGCGCAAACCCTCGACCACCTGCGCTTCCACACCGGCTTGCGGGTGGTCGACCAGCCGCGGCAGGCGGACTTCGCGCTGATCGACGATCCCGCATCGATGCCCGCCTTGGCCGATCACGCCCATGGCGATCCGCGCTATCCCGATCGCTCGGCCAGCCTGATCGTGCAGGTCAAGGGCTTTCGCACCGATCGTGGCCTGCGCTTCGCCGGTCCCGGCATCCCTGACACCGCCACGCTGGGCATCGATGGCCTGCCCGACGATTTCTGGCAGCAGCGTGCCGCACTTTCCGCGCAGCTGCCGCTTGGCCTGGATCTGTATTTCGTCGCCTCTCAACACGTGGTCGCCATGCCGCGCACGACTCGCCTGCTGGAGGCTTGAATGTACGTTGCCGTCAAAGGTGGCGAACAAGCCATCGCACGTTCGCTGGAGTTGCTGGCCGAAGCCCGCCGCGGTGATACGGCCGTGCCGGAACTGGAACTGGCGCAGATTCGCCAGCAACTTCGCCTCGGCGTCGCGCGCGTGATGCAGGAAGGCTCGCTGTACGACGAAGAGCTGGCCGCGCTGGCCATCCGCCAGGCGGCGGGCGACATGCTCGAAGCGATCTTCCTGCTGCGCGCTTACCGCACGACCTTGCCACGCTTCGGCTACACGCGGCCGCTGGACACCTCCGCCATGCGGGTGCGGCGCCGCGTCTCGGGCACCTTCAAGGACATTCCCGGCGGCCAGGTGCTGGGCCCCACCTACGACTACACCCAGCGACTGCTCGACTTCGACGCTGCGCCCGTAAAGCCGGTCACCCCCGCCGACACGCCGCTGCCCGCATGCATGCCGCGCGTACTCGACCTGCTCGATGCCGAAGCCCTGATCGAACGCAGCGAACCCGGCGGCGATCCGGAACCGCTGGATCTCACGCGCGAGCCGCTGAGCTTTCCGGCCGATCGCGCCACGCGCCTGCAAAATCTTGCGCGTGGCGACGAGGGCTTTCTGCTTGGCATGGCCTATTCCACCCAGCGCGGCTATGCGGAAAACCATCCGTTCGCCGGTGAAATCCGCATGGGCGAGGTGGACGTCGTGATATGCCCCGACGAGCTGGGCTTTCCGATCGAAATCGGCGCGATCACGCTTACCGAGTGCCAGATGATCAATCAATTCCATGGCGGCAACGGCACGCCGCCGCAATTCACGCGCGGATACGGCTTGAGCATGGGCGAGGGCGAGCGCAAGGCCATGTCGATGGCGCTGGTCGATCGCGCCCTGCGCTGCGAGGAGCTGGGCGAAGCGAATCATGCCCCGGCGCAGAACCAGGAATTCGTGCTGTCGCATTCGGACAGCGTGGAAGCGTCCGGTTTCGTGCAGCACCTGAAACTGCCGCATTACGTGGATTTCCAGGCGGAACTCTCGCTGTTGCGTACCTTGGCCGCCCAGCACGCCGAGGACACCGAGCAGCCGCCGCGCAGCATTGCGGGAGGAGTGCCGGCATGACACCGCACTACAACTTCGCCTTCCTCGACGAAGACACCAAGCGCATGCTGCGCCGCGCGCTGCTGAAGGCGGTGGCGATTCCCGGCTATCAGGTGCCGTTCGGCAGCCGCGAAATGCCCTTGCCCTACGGCTGGGGTACCGGCGGCATCCAGGTCACGGCCGCCTTGCTCGGGCCTGACGACGTACTGAAGGTGATCGACCAAGGTGCCGACGACACCACCAATGCGGTGAACATCCGCCGCTTTTTCTCGCGCGTAGCCGGAGTGGCAACGACGGAGCACACCGCCGACGCCACCCTGATCCAGACCCGCCACCGCATTCCTGAAACATCGCTGCGGGAAGATCAGATCCTAGTGTTTCAGGTGCCGGAACCCGAGCCGCTGCGCACCCTGGAAGCGCGCGAAGCGGAAACGCGCACCTTGCACGCCCTGGCCGATTACGGATTGATGCATGTGAAGTTGTACGAAGACATCGCGCAGTACGGACATATCGCCACCAGCTACGACTACCCGGTACTGGTCGACGGCCGTTTTCTGACCTCGCCGTCGCCTATCCCGAAGTTCGACAATCCCAAGCTCGACCGCTCGCCGGCATTGATGCTGTTCGGTGCCGGGCGCGAAAAACGCCTCTACGCCATTCCTCCGTACACGCGGGTGGAAAGCCTGGCGTTCGACGATCATCCGTTCGAGCTCCAGCGCTGGGAGCAGCAGTGCGAACTGTGCGGCTCCGGCGAAAGTTATCTGGATGAAGTGGTGGTGGATGATCGCGGTACGCGCATGTTCGTATGCTCCGATACCGATTACTGCCATGGCCGTCGCGCGGAGGCCGCCGCATGAGCGCGTTGCTGCAAGTGCGCCAGCTGAGCCTGCACTATGGACAACGCGTGGGCTGCGAGGACGTGAGCTTCGATCTGCATCCGGGCGAACTGCTGTGCATCGTCGGTGAATCCGGTTCGGGCAAATCCACGCTGCTCAACGCCGTGGCCGCGCAGCTCACGCCTGCTGCCGGCAGTGTGCGCTATCGCCAGCGCAACGGCGAATGGCTGGAGCTTGCCGCGCTCAGCGAAGCGGACCGGCGCCGCCTGGCGCGCGAGGAATGGGGTTTCGTCACCCAGAATCCGCGCGATGGTCTGCGCTTGAACGTGAGCGCGGGCGCCAACGTCGCCGAACGCTTGATGGCGCTGGGCATGCGCCACTACAGCCAACTGCGCCAGCTGGCCAGCCACTGGCTGGAGCGGGTGGAGATCGATCCCTCGCGCATCGACGATGCGCCCACCAGTTTTTCCGGCGGCATGCAGCAACGCCTGCAGATTGCGCGCACGCTGGTCACACAACCGCGCCTGGTGTTCATGGACGAGCCGACCGCCGGTCTGGACGTATCCGTGCAGGCGCGCATTCTCGATCTTTTGCGGCGGCTGGTGAACGAGCTGGGCCTGGCCGCCGTGATGGTGACGCACGATCTTGCCGTAGCGCGTCTGCTGGCCGCGCGCACGATGGTGATGCAGCGCGGCCGCGTGGTCGAAACCGGCCTTACCGATCAGATTCTCGACGACCCGCAACATCCCTACACGCAATTGCTGGTTTCCTCGGTGCTGACCACATGAGCACAACCACCACCCTGATGCTTGAACTGCGCGGCCTCAACAAATCGTTCCAATTGCATCAGCAGCAGGGCGCGCGCCTGGATGTGCTGCGTGGGCTCGACCTGCAGTTGCACGCCGGCGAATGCGTGGTGTTGTCCGGTCCGTCGGGTGCCGGCAAGAGCAGCTTGCTGCGGGTGATCTATGCCAATTACCGGCCCAGTCGCGGCGCCGTACGCGTGCGGCACCAGGATCGCTGGCTGGATCTGGCCAAGGCGACGCCGCATGAGGTGCTGGACGTGCGCCGTCATACGCTGGGTTACGTCAGCCAGTTTCTGCGTGTGATTCCGCGCGTGCCGGCGCTGGATATCGTGGCCGAACCGCTGGTGGAGCTGGGCCTCGACATGCAGCAGGCGCGGCGCCGGGCGGCTTATCTGCTGGATCGCCTGAACGTGCCCGAACGCCTCTGGCAGCTTCCGCCCGGCACATTTTCCGGTGGCGAACAGCAGCGCGTGAACATTGCGCGCGGCCTGATCGTGCCGCGCCCGATCCTGCTGTTGGACGAGCCGACGGCGTCGCTCGATGCCGACAACCGTGCCATCGTGGCTGAACTGCTGGCCGAAGCGCGCGGCGCCGGCTCGGCCGTGCTCGGCATTTTTCACGACGAGGACATGCGCGATCGCGTCGCGACGCGCCTGTTCCCGATGCAAGCACTGGAAGCCGCATGACGTACCGCTGCAACCGTTCGCATACCGCCGACCACCTTCGTTGAGATGACCATGAACGATCTTGTTTTGACCAACGCGCGCATCGTGCTGGATGACGGCATGCTTCACGGCACGCTGATCGCGCGTAACGGCATGATCCGCCTGGTGGAGGACGGTTCGACGCAAGCGCCGGGCGCGATCGATTGCGACGGCGACTACATCATTCCTGGCCTGGTGGAGTTGCATACCGACAACCTGGAAAAACACCTGATGCCGCGCGCCGGGGTGATCTGGCCATCGATTCCCGCCGTGCTGACGCATGATGCGCAAGTGGCCGCCGCCGGCATCACCACCGTATTCGATGCCTTGTCGGTCGGCGACCTGGAAGAAGAAAGCGTGCGCATCGAAACCTTGCGCAGCACTTACGATGCCATCCTGCAAGGGCAGGCGACCGGTGCACTGCGGGCGGACCATTGGATTCACCTGCGCTGCGAGCTGGCTTATCCGCGCCTGATCGAAGCGCTGGAGCCATTGATGAACCACGGCAGCGTGCGGCTGATTTCGCTGATGGACCACACCCCGGGCCAGCGCCAATACCGCGACCTGGCGCAATACCGCAAGTACTACAGCAAGAACCACATGAGCTGGACGGAAGACGAATTTGCCGACGTGGTGACACGCCGTATCGAGCAGCAGGCGCAATACAGCGCGAAACACGAAAACATCGTGCTGGCCATGATGCAGGGCCGCAACATGGTGCTGGCCAGCCACGACGATACGGACACGCAACAGGTGGCGCATGCGCACCGCATCGGCGTGACGATTTCGGAATTTCCCACCACCCAGGAAGCGGCCGATGCCGCGCATGCACGCGGCCTTGCCACTGTCATGGGCGCACCCAATGTCGTTCGTGGCGGCTCGCACTCCGGCAATGTTGCGGCACTGGACCTGGCGCGCACCAATCGGCTGGACATGCTGTCCTCCGACTATGTGCCAGCCAGTCTTTTGCATGGCGCATTCATGCTGCACACCCAGGCCGGCTGGACGATGCCCAAGGCGATGGCGACGGTCAGCCGCAATCCGGCCAAGGCGCTCGGCTTTGATGATCGCGGTTCGCTCAAGGCCGGCCTGCGTGCCGACGTGGTGCGCATGCGCGCCGTGGATGGCCTGCCGATCGTGCGCAACGTGTGGGTGAGCGGCGCGCGCGCGTTCTGATCGTCTTGTTCGGCGCATCCCTAAGGATGCTCTGATTTAATCCATCGCAGGCCGCAGGGGCCCTGAGTGTCCGCATAGCTTCGGTCCATCGTCTCGACAGACCGCCAGTCTGCCTTCGCCGATGGCCCTGTGCTCTGCGAACACTCAGAGCCCCTGCGACCCACGCTGAATTAATCAGAGCATCCCTAAAGGCGTCGATCGCAATTTCGTGCGCACGTCGTTGCGCATGCACCTGTCCGCTTCGCTCGCCGCCGTAACGAAAAGACATAGACAGCCAGCGAACTTGGCTAGACCACGTCATAAGCGTTTCATCGCCGCACTCTAATCTTTCGCGATGGCAGTCTCAGGCCTTTGTGCCGGCGCTTTCCGGCAATAACACCCTTGGGGGATACCACCTTGAAGATCAATCCAATCACCTGCGCGGTGCTGGCCGCGCTCGCGGTGAGTCGTGTGTCCTACGCCGATGACGCGACCCAACCCGCTCCGACTACCCAGCCGGCCGCGGCCAGCCAGCCGGCGCAGCCGAGCAACAACAAAACGGCATCGGCCCAGGCCTCCATGCTCGGCGTGGTGACCGTTACCGCGCAGCGCACGGCCGAAGACATGCAGGACGTGCCGATCACGCTGCAGGCCTTCACCGCCCAGACTTTGCAGCAGCAGAACATCGTGTCGTTCAACGACCTGATCAAATACCTGCCCAACGTCACCTTCGCCGCCAATGGCCCAGGCCAGGGCAACATCTACATGCGTGGCCTGAGCACCGGGTTCCTCGGCAACCAGTCCAGCGCATCGATCGCACCGTTCCCGAACGTGGCGGTTTATCTCGACGACCAGTCGATGCAGTTCCCCGCGCGCAATCTCGACATCTACATGGCCGACATGGAGCGCGTCGAAGTGCTCGAAGGCCCGCAGGGCACGCTGTTTGGCGGCGGCGCCGAAGCGGGTGCGGTGCGCTACATCACCAACAAGCCGGATCTGAGCAAGGCGAGCGGCAACGTGGAAGCCAGCGTAGGCACGACCGCCGGCGGCTCGCCGAACAATTCGGCCAGCGCGGTGCTCAATCTACCGATCATTCCCAACACCTTGGCGGTGCGTGGCGTCATCTACAGTGAACGCCAGGGCGGCTACATCGACAACGTACCGAGCACCTTCACCCGTCGCGCCACGGATGGCGGTGGTGCTGCAGCGCCTTACGTGGCTGCCGGCGTTACGCCAGTGGCCAACAACTATGCCGTGGCCCAGAGCGACTGGAACCCGGTCACCTACCAGGGTGCCCGCCTCTCCGCCGCGTGGCAGATCAACGACAACTGGAATGCGCTGATCACCGAGAGCTACCAGGATCTGGATGCCCAGGGGCAGTCTTCGACGTATCCGGTGGGCTCCGATGGCCAGCCGCTTGGCACCGACCAGATCACCGCGTTCGTGCCGGGCTGGAACAAAGACCATTTCTCCAACTCCGCCTGGACCGTGAACGGCCAGATCGGCGACCTCTCGCTGGTGTACACCGGCGGCTACACCAATCGCCACATCAGCGAACAGCAGGACTACACCAACTACTCGCGCAGCGCGGGCGGCCTGTACTACGCCTGCACCGGCACCTCGGCTGGCTTGTCCAGCGCCGGCAAGCCGGTCTGCTATTCGCCGGTCGGTTACTGGAACGACCATGTCGCCAGCACGCACCAGACGCATGAAATCCGCCTGAGTACGCCGGACGACTATCGCCTGCGCGCCATCGGCGGCCTGTACTACGAAAACTTCAACATCGTCGACCACATGGACTTCAACTACACGACGATCCCGTCGTGTACGCCGGACAACCTCACCACCGCGCTGCTCGGCGGCGCGCCCTGCGTCGCCAATGCGATGTCCTCGCCGGGTGTGCAACTACCCCCCGGCACGGCGTTCGGCGAAGTCGAGCAGCGCGGCTACAAGCAGGAAGCGGTGTTCGGCTCGGTGTCGTACGACATCATCCCGGATGTGCTGACCGTCACCGGCGGCACGCGTTACTACCATTACTCCGAATGGCAGAATGGTACCGAGTTCTACACCACGCCCGCCCAGGTGAACGTGGCCAATGGAACGTACGTGGGCAACGACACGGCGATGAACTACCGCACCACGTATCACGGCTTCAAGAGCCGTGCGAACGTGGAGTACCACATCACGCCGGATGCCATGGTGTACTACACCTTCTCGCAAGGCTTCCGTCCCGGCGGTTTCAACCGCACGACCAGCGGCGTGGCGAAACTTGACGGCCAGGCGCAATACCAGAAACCGATCAGCTACGCGCCCGATACGCTGACCAACAACGAAATCGGCTTCAAGACCACGTTCTTCAACGACCGCCTGCTGCTCAACGGCTCCCTGTACGACATGCGGTGGGACAACGTGCAGATGCAGTTCTTCAACCCGCTGGTGCTGGGCAACACCACCTTTGCGGTCAATGGGCCGAACTACAAGGTGGACGGCCTGGAACTGCAGTGGCATGCGCGGATCACCGATGGCCTGTCGCTGATCGGCTCCGGTTCGCTCAACCATGCCAAGCAGACCAACTCGCCGTGCCTGGTGGACAACATCGCTAAGTCGCCCAACTATCAGCAGTGCATCGTGGAGACCGGTGCCGTCGGCGCGGAAACGGCGTTCGCCAATCCGTTCGGCGTGGTGGGCAGCACGCCGGCCTTCTCGCCGCGCTCGCAGGCCAATATGCGCCTGCGCTACGACTGGACGTTCAACGGCGGCTACAAGGCCTTCTGGCAGGTCGGCGCCAACTACACCGGTTCGATGTACAACCAGCCGGCGACCTATCCCAGTGGCGAGGGCGTGACGAACGTCACCACGGTGGAACTGCGTTACCTGCAGGCCGCCTACACCACCTTCGATGCGTCGATCGGCGTTGCCAAGGATGCCTGGAACGTCGCGCTGTACGGCACCAACCTGGGCAACAGCCACGCGAGTGTGTTCACCTCCTCGGCCCAGTTCATCAAGTCGGAAGTGCCGCTGCGCCCGCGCGTGCTGGGTGTGAAGTTCGGCTACAAGTTCTGATCTACCCGTCTTGCTCCGCTAGGCAGGAAAGTAGAATGGGGTGGGCGCAAGCCCACCCCTTTTTTTTAAGGTCTTATGCATGAGCACCACGGCGACAGAAACCACCCTGGAGCAGGACATCCAGCGTATCCGCGAGCTGCAGAAGCAGGGCCAGCATGCGCAGGCCTTGCAGGCGGCGCAGTCATTGGCCGCGCATGCGCCCGACCATCGCGATGTGCTGCACCTGATCGCCAAAAGCCAGCGCTATCTCGGACAGCTCGACGCGGCGCTGGCGACACTGGGGCGCCTGGAACTGGGCTATCCCCACTTCAGCCGCCTGCATGAGGAACGTGGCCTTTGCTACGTGGCCATGCGCGATGCAGCCCATGCCATCGACGCCTTGTTGCGTGCCGTCAACATCAATCCAGCGTTGCCCTCGAGTTGGCATATGCTCGACGGCTTGTATCGCATGGTGGGCGATACCGCCAACGCGGCGACGGCGGCGTCGCACGTCGCCACGCTCAAGCGCCTGGCGCCTGAAGTCGTCCAGGTCACCAGCCTGTTCTCGGATGGTGATCTTGAGCCGGCGGAACACCTCATCCGTGCGTATTTGCTGCGCGTGGGCAACGATGTCGAAGCCATGCGTCTGCTCGCGCGCATCGGCTTGGCGCGCGATGTGCTCGACGACGCCGAAATCCTGCTGGAGGCCGTGCTCAAGATCGCACCGGATTATCGCGCGGCACGTTACGACTACGCATGCGTGCTGTTCGAGCGGCACTTGTACCCGCGCGCCTGCGAAGAGATCGAAAAGCTGCTCGCCGTCGATCCCGCGCATCTCGACTATCGCACGCTCTACGCCAGCGCGAGCGTTGGCCTGGGCGAACACGAGCGCGCGATCACGCTGTATCGGCAACTGCTGCGCGAGCTGCCCGCTGCGGCAGACCTGCATCTGTCGCTGGCCCATTCGCTGAAGACCCAAGGCCGCCAGGCCGAAGCGATCGATGCCTATCGCGCGGCGACCTCGGCACGTCCCCATTTTGGCGATGCCTATTGGAGTTTGGCCAACCTAAAGACCTACCGCTTTTCCGACGATGAAATCGCATGCATGCGCGTGGAGGAGGCGGCGCCGGAGACGCCGCTGGTCGATCGCTACCATCTCTGTTTTGCGCTCGGCAAGGCGCTGGAAGACCGCGGCGACTACGCCGCATCGTGGCGCCATTACGAACAGGGCAATGCGCTCAAGCGCTCCGAAAGTCGCTACCGCCCGGAGATCATCGAAACCAATACACGCAAGCAGATCGAAGTGTGTACGCGCCAGTTCCTGGCCAGCCGCGCGGGCGCGGGCGATCCAAGCCCCGATCCCATTTTCATCGTCGGCCTGCCGCGCGCCGGTTCCACCTTGATCGAGCAGATCCTCGCCTCGCATTCGCAGGTCGAAGGCACGCAGGAGCTGGCCGACATTCCTCGCATCGTGCTCGACCTGCAAGGGCGCGATCCGAATCTGGACGACCCGCGCTATCCCGGCGTGCTTGCGGGGATGCAGCCGGAAGACTTTCGCAAGCTCGGCGAAAAATACCTGCACGACACGCACATCTACCGCAGCGGCAAGCCGTTCTTCATCGACAAGATGCCGAACAATTTCCGGCACCTGGGCCTGATCCACCTGATGTTGCCGAACGCGAAGATCATCGACGCACGGCGCGAACCCATGGCCTGCTGCTTCAGCAACTTCAAGCAGCTTTTTGCCACCGGCCAGGAGTTCACCTATAGCATCGAGGACATCGCGCGTTACTACCGCACCTATCTCGACCTGATGCAGCACTGGGACGAGGTGCTGCCGGGCCGCGTGCTACGCGTCTATCACGAAGACGTGGTCGAGGATCTCGAAGGCAACGTACGCCGCATCCTCGATTTCTGCCGCCTGCCATTCGAAGCGAGCTGCCTGGCGTTCCACCAGACCGAGCGCAGCGTGCGCACGGCCAGTTCCGAACAGGTGCGCCGGCCGATCTTCCGCGATGGCCTCGACCAGTGGACGAAGTACGCGGCGTACCTTGGCCCGCTCAAGGAGATGCTGGGGGATGCGCTGGAGCGCTATCGCGTGGAGCCGGCGCACCCGTCGTGCCCGCGAAGCGGCCATTGATTGCATCGCACAGGACAACTCTTTCGCATCAAACGGCTCTTTGGGCGCGTTGGAACGAACTTCTGGCATTCCTAAGTCATGGAAAGCTGGGATTTCATTCCACCCTACCACTACACCGCTGCTCGTCTAACAGCATGACAAGTTGGTACAACTTGATACTAGCCAAGATGCGCTCCCTCCCCTGCGAAGTAGGGGAGGGCTGGGGTGGGGTTGCC
>NZ_DATJMN010000269.1:0-20192 GCF_035508675.1 Dyella sp. | reverse complement strand
CAGCGGCACTACTTCTACGCGTGATTGCATGCGCGGCCGCTGTTCGGTCAACACGAATTCGCCGCCGGTGAAATCCTCGCCCGGTCGCGAGAGCAGGATCGCCATCTGCAGCGGAAAGACGTGCTCGCCATAAAGATCCTGATGCAGGCAGTTGTAATCGCCGGCGCGGTATTGCAGCAATAACGGCGTAGGCCGCGTTTGTCCGGCCGCATGGCAACGCTCGAGGTAAGACGCGTGTGTCTGCGGATAACGCACATCGATGTCCATCGCCTGGTTCCAGCGATTGGCGATCTGCGCCAAGGGCGGATAAAAAACCGTGCGAAGCTCCTGGATCGGCGCCGGCAACGGATACGCAAAATACTTGTATTCGCCGCTGCCAAATCCATGCCTTGCCATCACCACCCGGCTTCTGAAGCGACGGTCGTCGCCATACAGTGCAGCCAGCGAACGGCACGCGTCCGCCGGCAGAAGTGCGGGAATGCTGGCCACACCGTAACGATCGAGGTCTGCAGCGAGATGCGGCCAGTCGAGCTTGTCACGATCGACACTCGGCGCCTGCGCAGACAACTCGGGGGGATGACTTTTCATCGAACGCTCCTCGGCAAACCGCCAAGTTACGCCGTGCCACGGCTCGCCGCACTCCGATTCTTGCCAAGTTGCCAGGTACGTTCGCCGCGCGTGTTTCGTCCAGATTCATGTGCCGATTGCGCAAGCCGTACAAGTGCTTGCATGTCAACACGGCGTTGAACCTCGTCGCGCCGCTTAATTGAAGTGGAACGGCCACGGAACCTACTCCGCCTTCCCTTGCACGGCATGCGCTAGTGTGTGTCCCACGAATCACGGAGGCGAGGATCATCCATGAAACACCATGTTCTGTTGCGAAAAGCTGCAACGCGTTGCAGTGCGCTGGCGCTCGGCGCTTGCGTGCTCTCCGCCGCAGCTTTTGCATTCATGGCGACACCGGTACAGGCACAGGTATCCGTCGGTGTATCCATCACGGTCGGTTCGCCGCCACCGCCGTTGCCGGTTTACGAGCAGCCGCCCATTCCTGCTGACGGCTACATCTGGGTGCCGGGCTATTGGGCCTGGGATGGCGCCGAATACTACTGGGTACCCGGCACCTGGGTGTTGGCGCCGTATACCGGTGCATTGTGGACGCCGGGCTATTGGGGCTGGGACGGCGGCGTGTACGTTTTCCATGAAGGCTACTGGGGCCGCGAAGTGGGTTACTACGGCGGCATCGACTACGGCTTCGGCTATACCGGCCACGGCTACGAAGGGGGTCGCTGGGGGCCGCACGGGTTCTATTACAACCGCACGGTCAACAACATCCGCAACGTGCACGTGACCAACGTGTACAACCAGACCGTGGTCAACAACGTCACCGTCAATCGCGTGAGCTACAACGGCGGCAACGGCGGCGTGCGCGCGCAACCGACGCCGCAGCAAGTGGCCTACCAGCGGGCGCAGCACACACCGCCGGTAGCAGCACAGCGGCAGCAGATGACGATGGCGCGCCAGAACCCGGCATTGCGCGCATCGGTGAACCACGGCGTTCCGCCGATTGCCGCCACGGCACGGCCCGCCGCGTTTACCGGCGCAGGCATCGTTGCGGCACGTGGCGCGCATGCGCCTGCAGCAACGGGACCGCATCCCGGTCCGGCGGCCCGTCCGGAACCTGGGCAACGTCCTGGCCTGCCTTCCGAACATTTCGCACCCCATCCCGGACAAAGCCCGAATGCAGCAGCAGCGCATGCGCCCGTAGCACCGAATCGCCCGATGGAGCAGCCGGAACATTTCGCCGCACCGCACGCGCAACCGCGTCCCGAGGCGGCGCCTGCACCGCCCGAGAGGGCACCGGAACCGCCGCGTCCCGAAGCTCGCCCGGCGCCGGCGTATCACCCCGCACCCCAGGCCCCGGCTTATCACCCGGCACCGCGCCCGGCGCCAGCACCCCACCCCACGGAAAGACCGCATCAGGCACCGCCCGCCCATGAGAACAAGCACGAGGAACAACATCCGCAAGGCGGATAAATCCCGCTGAACGACAAAGCCCCGGCAGCGCGCGCTGGCCGGGGCTTTTTTTCATTAAACAAATAGCCGCTACATCGTCTCGCGCGGTTTCGCCAACAAGGCCAGCAAGGTCAGCACGGCCGCTGCCGACAGGTAATACCCCACGTAAGCCAAGCCGTAAGTCTTGGCCAGCCAGGTGGCGAGATACGGCGCCAGCGACGCGCCGAAAATGCCGGCCAGGTTGAACGCCAGCGACGCGCCCGTATAGCGCACGGCAGTGGGAAACATCTGCGCCAGCACGGTGCCCAGCGGACCATACGTGATACCGACGATGCACATGCCCACCACCATGAACAGTAGGCCGCTGCGCTCGAATAGCGGCGCATAGGCAATGCCGAAGACAATGATCAGCACCGTGGCAAGCCGCATCGCAAACCATCCGCTGCGCTTGTCGGCCAGCCACGCCGAAAACGGAATCAGCAACGCAAAGAACAGCACGCCGACCATCTGCACGATCAGGAACGATTCGCGCGAATAGCCCAGCTTGGACGTAGCCCAGCTCAGCGCGAACACCGTCATCAGGTAGAAGATCACGAACGTGGCCAACGCCGCAAACGTACCGGCGATGAGCGCACGCGGATGCTGGGCAAACACGTTAAGCATCGGCACCTTCACCCGCTCGTGCATCGCCACCGCCCGCGCGAACGCGGGGGTTTCGGTCAGGCGCAGGCGCATCCACAAGCCGACCAGCACCAGCACCGAACTGGCCAGGAACGGCACGCGCCAGCCCCAGGCGAAGAAGGCGGCATCGCCCATTTTCTCGGTCAGCCACAGAAACAGGCTGGTGGCGGCAAGAAAACCGAGCGGTGCGCCGAGCTGCGGGAACATGCCGTACCACGCGCGCTTGCCCGGCGGTGCATTCTCGATCGCCAGCAACACCGCCCCGCCCCACTCGCCCCCCAGCCCCAGGCCCTGCCCCAGGCGGCACAGCGCCAGCAGCGCCGGCGCCAGCAGGCCGATATGGTGATAGGTGGGCAGCACACCGATCATCACGGTGGAGATGCCCATGGTCAGCAGCGCCGCCACCAGCGTCGCCTTGCGGCCGATGCGATCGCCGAAGTGGCCGAACACGGCCGAACCGATCGGCCGCGCCACAAACGCCAGCGCGAACGTGGCGAACGACTGCAAGGTTGCCGTGGCGGCATCGCCAGCCGGAAAGAACAATTTCGGAAACACCAATACCGCTGCCGTGGCATAGATGTAGAAATCGAAGAATTCGATGGTGGTGCCGATCAGGCTGGCAAACAGAACCCGGCCGGGTGAATTGACCGGAGCGGTTACGGCGTCACGCATGTGCTTGGCTTCCCGGGGAGCGGAGCGGCTGATTCTGCCAGACCAGGACGTTGGCGGCGCAAAGGCACGGCGTGATTGCGGGCGCTCACCGCCAACCTGCTGCATCCCGCTGCCGCTGCAAGAACCGCCTTACCGCCGGATCACGCGCAAGCCCGATCGCCATGTCGTACGCATGCATGGCTTCTGGTTGATCGCCCGCACGCGCAAACAAGGCGGCACGCGCGGCCCAATACGGCTGATACTCGGCCAATCGCTTGTCGTCGGACAACGCACGGATGATCGCGATGGCCGCATCAGGGCCATCCCGTTCTGCAATGGCCAACGCGCGATTGAGCGCCACCACCGGGGAATGGGTGAGCGCGTACAAGGCATCGTAGAGCTGCACTTCCGGCGTGCAGTCGCGACGCCCGGAGCGTCGGCGCTCGATATGCGCCGATTGCAGCGCAGCTTCGAGTTGGTAGCGGCCGATGCGACCAAGCACGCTTGCACGCTGCAACAAGGCTTCGGCCTCCTCGATCATGCCGGTATCCCAACTGCGCATGTCTTGCTCGGCCAACGGCACGTACTCGCCTTGCGCGCTGCGCCGCGCACGCCGGCGGGCTTCGGTGTACAGCATGCCGGCGAACAGGCCGAGGGTTTCCGGTTCCTGCGGCAACAGCTCCGCCAGCAGGCGCGCCAGAAAGATGGCTTCGTCGACCAGGTCGCGGCGGGTGAGATCGGCATCGTCTGGTTCGCTCCAACCTTCGGCATAGATGGCATAGATCGCCGCAAGCACCGCCTCCAGCCGCTCGTTCCATGCGTCGCGTTCGGGGATGGAGAAAGGAATACCGGCTTCGCGGATCTTCTGTTTCGCCCGCCCCAGCCGTTTGCACATCGCGTCGGGCGAGACCAGAAACGCGCAGGCGATGGTTTTGGCTTCCAGGCCCAGCACCGTCTGCAGCATCAGCGGCGCGCGAATGTTCACCTCGATGGCCGGATGCGCGCAGGCAAACAACAAGGCCAGGCGGCGATCGGGGAAAAGTTCCCCCTCGCCCGTTTCCACGCATTCGGCATGCATGTCCGCGATCGCCTGCAGCTGTACCGAGGCGGCTTCGCCACTGCGCCGCCGCCGCGCGCCATCGATGCCTTTGCGCCGCGCCACCGTCATCAACCACGATTCGGGATTGTCCGGGCAACCATGTTGCGGCCAATCGGCCAGCGCGGCGGCGAAGGCTTCGGATAACGCATCCTCGGCCGCCGACACGTCACGCATGTCGGCGGCGAGATAGGCGAGCAGCTTGCCGTAGCTACGGCGCGCTACGGCGTTGGCGGTCGCCTGCGCTGGCGCATGCCCTCTCACGCCGTGGCGTATTCCTGCACCGGCCACACCGGCCGTACTTCGATGGTGCCGTGGCTTGCGCCGGGACAGCGCGCGGCCCAGGCGAGCGCGGCGTCGAGGTCGGCCGCCTCGATCAGGTAATAGCCGCCGAGCTGTTCCTTGGAATCGACATACGGTCCATCCAGCACTTGGGATTTCCCCTCGACCACGCGCACGGTGGTGGCAGTGTGGGTGTCTTGCAGGCGATTGGAACCCACCCATGCGCCGGCCTTTTTCAAGGCCTCCGTATAGGCATGGTAGACCGCCACGCCTTGTTTCTGTTCCGCGCTGGACATGCGGTTCCAGCCGGTTTCGTCGGAAAAAAGCAGAAGTAGGTATTGCATGGGAATTCTCCGTTGGTTGGGGCGGGCGGCATGCTCCGCCATGCCTGTGACGCACGAGCCGCCGCCCATCGGACATCCGTGGCGAGCATAACCATTCCGTGCCATGCCAGCGCGGCCGCCGAAGTGCAACCAAAAGGTTGCACGAATGCCGAGCCGGGACCAATATGCAACCAGGAGGTTGCCCATGAACACATCGACCGATCGCATCGAACGACAGATCCACATCAAGGCTCCTCGCTCGAAAGTGTGGCGCGCATTGGCGGATGCCGAATCCTTCGGCGAATGGTTCGGCGTCGCGCTGAAAGGAAAACACTTCGTGGCCGGCGAGTCGTGCGCAGGAAACATCACTTACCCAGGCTACGAACACCTGACCTGGAACGTGGTGGTGGAACGCATCGAACCGGAGCGGCTGCTTTCCTTCCGCTGGCATCCTTACGCGGTCGACCTCAACGTGGATTACTCACAGGAGCCCACCACGATGGTGAGCTTCGAATTGGAAGAAACCGCCGAAGGCACGCTGCTGCGCCTGGTGGAATCGGGCTTCGAGCAGATCCCCGCGCACCGTCGGCTGGAAGCTTTCCGCATGAACAGCGGCGGCTGGGATGCGCAAATGACCAACATCGACGCCTATGTCAGCTCGCACTAGCGCAAGCAGCAAATTCCCGCTGCTGCACAAAGCCGTACCGGTCTTCGCAGCGCTGGGGGATGAAACGCGCTTGCGCCTGATCGCCCTGCTCTGCGCCGGCAGCGCGTTGTCCACCGCTCAGTTGACCGCCGGCACCGACATCACGCGGCAAGCGGTCACCAAGCATTTGCAGGTGCTGGCCGAGGCCGGCCTGGTGCGCGACCTTCGGCAAGGACGCGAGCGCCGGTGGGAGTTGCAGGCTTCGCGATTGGACGAGGCTCGCCGCTCGCTCGATGTCATGACCGCGCAATGGGACCACGCCCTGCGACGATTGAAAGCAACGCTGGAAACGTAAACGCGTTTACTGAAACATCTGCTGCTTGCGTGGCCGATGCGCGGGCCTGGCCCTTGCATACCTTCCAAGCACCTGCTCCACCCGTGTCTGGAATGCCGGCGAACCCAGCGCACGCTGCTGCTGGATATACGTGCGAATGTCCCGCAATACGTCCTGCTCGATATCCACCTCGAACAACTGGCGATAGGCGCGCATGCGTTGCTCGGAATAACTGCCGAGCGCCGCATACTCCGCATGCGGCGCGATCACCGGGTCAGGCACCCCGAGCGCATGGCAGGCATGGCTCGACCATGCATAGGCCGACGGCTCGCCGGCCAATCCGGCACGCACCGGATTGAGCTCGATGTAACGCTGGCAGACCAGCAAATAATCGCTACCGACCAGGCAGGATTTGAAACGCCCTTCCCACAACGTGCCCGAACGGTGGTAGATAGTATTGAAGTAGCTGACGTAGTTGCGGCCGATACACTGCATCATGTGCGCCAGCGCACCCACATGCGAGGGCGTCACCAACAGATGCACGTGATTGGGCATCAGCACGTAGGCGTGCACGGCGCAATCCCAGCGCGAACTGGCATGCAACAACTGCACGAGATAAGTGCGGTAATCCGCGTGACCATAAAAGCACGCGCAACCGTCGTGTCCGCGCTGGATGATGTGCTGGGGCACGTAAGCAAGGTCGAACCGTGGCGATCGTGGCATCGTGTAGCCTCCATGCGGCGATGCGTGTTGCGGTCGCGTTTATTGCCGATGGCACTCTGTTTCTTCGAGACCGTGGCACGCTACAACGTCGCGTTATTCTGCGAATCTGCGTGAATCGAATCGAATAGCACCCGCTTCACGACGTGACCGAAGCAGGCAACACAGAAGCTGTGCAACTAGCCTTATCGCCCCGCGGGTGAAAATACCGTGACGGCAAGCGCACACTGTGACACAGTGCAAATGGGGACAGATTCAATTAACGAAATAGCCGCAAAAGAGACGCACGCACGGCCGCTCGGTAATATCCGGAGCGAACGCTGGAGTGTAAAAACTGCATGCCCAAAACCGTGACAACGATGCGCCCGATTGCCGGCTGGCTGACCGTCGCAGTGTTCGTGCTGTTCGGCTCGCCATGGGTGGGCCACCTGAGCAGTCCGCTGGCGGCCTCGCTGTTGTTTGCGTGGCTGTTCCTGGTGATCGTGTGGGTCGCCTTCGGCGTGGTGCACGAGGCCGAAGAACTGGCCGACATGCTGGGCGAGCCGCTCGGCACGCTGGTACTGACGCTGTCCATCGTGGTCATCGAAGTGGTGCTGATTTCCGCGGTGATGCTCGGTTCGAGCGGCAGTTCCACGCTGGCGCGCGACACCATGTATGCGGTGCTGATGATCGTGCTCAACGGCGTGGTGGGGCTTGGCCTGCTGCTCGGCGGTTTTCGTCACTACGAGCAAACGTATAACCTCAAGGGCGCGTCGGCATATCTGTCGGTGATCATTCCCCTGACCATCATTGCCCTGGTGTTGCCTGACTTCACCACGTCCACCACCGATGGCTCGCTGGCGCCGCCGCAGGCGCTGGTCTTCTCGCTGCTCACCATCGCCTTGTACGGGGTTTTCCTGTGGTTGCAGACGGGACGGCATCGCGGCTACTTCGTCACCGTCGACGAACAACCGGCCGATCACCAAGACATGGCGCAAGCACATCGAGCCACCATCGACCGGAAACAGCTGCTGCTGCATTTCGGCCTGCTGCTGGCGAATATCCTGCCCATCGTCATCCTGTCCAAGAACCTGGCGAAAATTCTCGACTATGGCATTGCCGTCGCAGGTGCGCCGAAGGCGCTCGGCGGCATCATCATCGCCATCCTGGTGTTCGCACCGGAAGGTATTTCCGCCCTGATCGCGGCACGCGCGGATCGACTGACCCGCGCCATCAATCTTTGCCTGGGCTCGGCAGCCTCCACCCTTGGGCTTACCGTGCCCGCGGTGCTCGCCATCAGCCTTTACACCGGCCAGTCCGTGCTGCTGGGCTTGCCGCCATCCGGCATCGTGATGCTGATGGCGACCTTGATACTCAGCGCCATGACCTTTTCCAGCGCCCGCACCACCATGCTGGAAGGTGCGGTGCATCTTTCGCTGTTCGCAGTGTTCGTCGTGCTGGTGTTCAGTCCCTGAGCATGCCGTTCCGACATGGGCGGCATGGCGCTGCGCATCTCCGGAACATCATCGCGATCCGCAGCACGCCGCGCGCCTCGTTCAACCGCGGAAAAACAGATAGACCGCGCTGTACGGCACACGCACCTCGGCGCCAGCGTGCGCAGCATCGCATCCTGTAGGCGGCGCTACACCGCCTTCCGTGCGCGTGCGGACAATGTACTGCACGCTCGCCATGTCGCCCTGCCCCGTATGCGACTTGGCGCGCAACACCAGCCACGTCACCGCGCCAGGATCGGGCGAAGGCGAAACATTCAACGGCTCGCCCACCACCACGCTGCCGTCTTCAGCCTGCCAGCTTGGCCCTGCAAAATGTTTGCCCAGTGCATGGCCCTTGGCATCGCTCAAGCTTGCGTCTGGCGCTTTCAGTGCCCAGGCATAACTGCCACCGGCGCCCTTGCAGCTGTAAATCTGCACGCCTTTGGCGAACGCCTCGATGGCGTGAGGCTTGGCAGCCTGCCCTTGCGCGTGAATCCCGCCGGCAAAAACGGCGAGCGCGAAAACCCAGTAAGCACGAGCGCTTTGCATGATGTTCTCCTGATCAGGTTGCACGATGGCGGGCCAAGCATAAACGTCTATTGTTTTGCCTGCGCGTTACAACCGATGCAGGCTACATGAACCGTTGCCAGCCTCGCTTGCGACCCGCCATGAACCTGCACGGCGTTTGGCATACACTCCGGCCACGGTTGTCCGCTGCACGCGCCAGACGTTTCGGTTGCAGCGGCGCCCTGTGAGATCCGTCTTCGCAAGCATCCCAAGCTGGCCGGATGCCTGCGACAACCGCTGCATTGGAAGGAGGGTAAGTTGATGACTCGCACCCCGCTATACCGACAACTCGCCGCCATAGCCATCGCTGTGGCAGTCATCGCGCCATCCATGCCGGTTCAGGCCCAACATCGCGGTCCTCCCGACCGCGGTTGGCACCGGCCGCCGCCTCCGCCGCCGCCACGCTGGGATCGCCGCCACCGCGGTGGCGACAACGCAGGCGTGGCCATCGCCGCCGGCCTGCTCGGTGTCGTGGCCGGGGTCGCCATCGCCAACTCCGCCGCTTCAGCGTCGCAACCGCCGCCGGGCGTGGTGTATCAGTCGTCCGCACCGCCGCCGCCTCCGCCGCCTGGCGTGGTCTATTACCAAAACGGCTACCCACCCCAGGGATATTGATCGCTGCAAGCGCACCCAGCCACGTCATCCCTGCTTGGCTCGTTCCCGGGCCACACTCATGAATCGGAGCTTCCCCTCATGAAAAACCTTTTCAGCAAGGCTGCCTTACCCATCGCGCTGTCTCTGGCCCTGCTCGGCGGCACCGCCATGGCGCAAAGCGCGGCGCCTGCTTCAGCCTCGTCTTCCGCAACCGCGCCGGCTGCCAAGAAATCCCATATGCAGCGGCGCATGGATGAAGTGGAACAGCAGATCAACGACCTGCATGAAGAGCTCGGCATCACCGATGCAGAATCGAGCCAGTGGAACGCCTATGCCCAGGTCATGCGCGACAACGCGAAAAGGACCGGCCAAGCGCTGCACGAACGCCACCAGAAGATGGAAAGCATGAGCGCGGACGACTCCATGAAGTCCTATGCGCAACTGGCGCAACTCAATGCGGACAACATGCAGAAACTGTCGTCGGCTTTCAGCGACCTGTATGCCACGCTTTCGCCGGAACAAAAGCAGACCGCCGATGAGCTGTTCCGCAATCGCCCGCCGAAGCAGCGCATGGGTGGGCATAAAGAACACGGCAGCAAGGAAAGCAAGCCAGCCAGCGCCGCATCGACATCCAGCGGCTGATCCGCCGCCTGGCATCGCGCAGGCCAAGGCCGGAGGCGTCACTGCCTTCGGCCTTTTTGTTGGATGTACTGGAACGACACACCGCTCGGCTTCGGCCAAAACAATGCCAGCGCGTAGTTTGGGAGACAGCCCAAACTACGCGGGGCCAGGCAAGCCCGGCTGTATACTGCCGCCATGCAAAGCCGCATCGATTCGCCTGTTCTCACGTTGTTCGACGCCGTAAAGCGCGACGGTTTTTCCTTCGTTACCGCCGATGTCATGCAGCCGTTGCTGCAAGCATCGGGCGATCTGTCGGATTGGGACAACTTCACCGCCAGTTGGAACCAGCTCGGCCCCGATCCCTACCTTGCCGCGACCGGGCGGCAACGGCGCCGGCGCCATGCCACGTACGTCGCCCATGCGCATGACGGCGTCGAGCTTGCGCCCCATCAAGCGCATTACCAGTCGCTGCAATACAACGTTTTGCAGGGCGATATCGAACGCTGGTTCGAGCCGGTCGATGCGGCCATCGCAAACGGCCACAGCCTCTGCACCATCCTCACCTTCTGCAACCGCTTCTTCAGTTCGCTCGCACCGGCCACTCCGAACTGGCATGTGGAAGTGCATCAGTTCCGCATCGAGGCCAGCTCCCATGCGGCGGGCGAACCGACGCCCGAAGGCAGTCATCGCGATGGCGTGGATTTCGTGCTGGTGCTGCTGATCGATCGTCACAACATCGCCAGCGGCACCACCACCATCCACACGCCGCAAGGCGAGGCGCTGGGCGATTTCACCCTTAGCCATCCGTTCGATGCGGCGCTGATCCATGATCCGCGCGTGTTTCACGGCGTAACGCCGGTAACACCGCTGGTTCCCGGCGAACCGGCGCATCGGGATGTGCTGGTGGTGACGTTCCGCGCCAAATCCTGATCCAAACGGTTCGAGCCACGATGGGGATTCCGCATGACTTTCCACATGGTTGCCAAAAGCAACTATGTGGCTTTAGAGTCGCCCCATGAACGCCAGATCGATGCAGCCACAGCTTGCGCAACAGATCGCTGCGATCCGTGAATTCAACCGCTTCTACACCGCCCGGCTCGGCTTGCTGCGCCGACGACACCTCGACGGCGAATTTGCACTGACCGAAGCGCGCATCCTGTACGAGGTGAGCGCCCAACCGAAGCTGACGGCCTCGGCACTGCAGGAAACACTGGAGCTGGATGCGGGCTACCTGAGTCGGCTGCTGTCGGGGCTGATCCGGCGCAAGCTGATCCGCCGCGTCACCTCCGATACGGATGCTCGCGAAAAACCGCTGGTGCTCACGGCCACCGGGCAAAAGGCCGTTCAACGCCTCAATCAACAGTCCATGCTGCATATCCATGCCATGCTCGCGCATCTGAACACCGCCGATCGGGAGGCACTGGTGACGTCACTGACGGATGTGCGCCGCTTGCTTGAAGGCCACGCGCAACCCTTGCGCATCGTGCGCCTCGCCAAGGTCGACGACGATGCACTGGCCATCATTCACGAATACTACGAAGCGGTGCATGTGGTGCAGCGGGACAAACCCGGCAGCATCCAGCAGCTGATCGACACGCCGGCCTCCGGCCTGTGGCTGGCGTATCTGGGCGATGACGTGGTGGGATGCGTGGCGTTGCGCAAGCTGGCCGCCATGCCGCGCGCCAGCGAATGCAAGCGCCTTTATGTGAAACCCGCCGCGCGCGGCCGGCATGTTGCTGACAGGCTGCTCGATGCACAGGAAACGTTTGCCCGCAGCCAGGACATCGAGTGGATTTACCTCGACAGCTATGACGACCTGAAAGCGGCCATCGCCTTGTATGAAAGGCGCGGTTACGCGCGTTGCGAACGTTACAACGACAATCCGCAGGCCACGCTTTTCATGCGCAAATACCTGGGCAAGCAGGGATGACCATGCCAGGCGTTCACGCATGCATGAACGCCTACCGCCTGCGCCGCGCCTTCCACGCATCCACCCGCTGCTTGATATACCGGTCATAGTCATCGGCGGTTTCCAGCTTTGCGATGCCCGGCTGTGCGCCGGGGGCCGGATCAGGCATCGGCAGGTGTCCGGCCAGTTCCGCGTACACCTGTTGGATGTGCGAAGGCTTGTTGGCCGACGGATTCTTGCCTTTCGACTGCGGCACCGCCACGCCGGATAGCGGATCGTCCGTGCGCGGCGTCGCCAGGCTGAGCACGCTACTCACATCCGGCGCCGCGGCATCGCGTGCGGTGAGCGCCGGCAACCCCCAGCGTTGCGCCACCGTCTTGAGAATCGAGGTGTGATCGAACGGCGTGGCGCCCGCTGCACGATATACCGTACCGGCAGGAATCAGCGGCGAAATCAGCAGCGTCGGCACGCGTGGCCCAAAGCGTTTGAAATCGAAACCGTATTCACCCGCCGAGCTGTCCGGCGGCACCGCGTTGGTGGGCGGCGGCACGTGGTCGTAACAGCCGCCGTGTTCGTCGTAGGTCACGATCAACAGCGTCTGGTTCCACGATGGACTGTTGCGCAGCGCGTAGTACGCGTCGTGGATGAATTGCTCGCCCAGCGCCACATCGTAATTGGGATGCTGGCTGTTGCCTTTGGAACCCCAGCTGGGTTCCAGAAAACTGTAGGAAGGCAACGTACCGTTGGCCGCATCCGACTGGAAATCGGTGAACTGCCCGAAGTAACTGTCAGCCAGGTTGGTGATGTCGGTGAAGGTCTGGCGCGTCAGCGGATCGGCATCGTAACCGTAGATTTTCCAACTGATGTTGTGCTGGCTGAGTGCGGTGTAGATGGTCGGCGCGGTGAAGGTCTTGGTCTTGTCGTCCAGATGCCCTTGCGAGGTCGCCGCATGCACGAAGGCGCGATTGGGCAAGGTTTCCGTGGGCACCGAGGCGTACCAGTGATCGCACACCGCAAAGCCACGCGCCAGCGCGGAAAGCACCGGCAAGGTTTGCGGCGTGTGCATGCCCATGATGTCGTTGGCGGTGGTGCCGGGCAGGATCGAATAGCCTTTGCTTTTCGATTCCCAGCTCAAGGTGTATGCGAAATTGGTGACGAACCCCTGGTTGGTGGCGGTCGGCGGCGTCGGCGCGGTATTGCTGCCGAACAGCTGCGCGTTGGTGGCGGTGTAGCCTTCGCCGGGATCGGCGCCCGGCATGAAGTACGTGCTGCTGGTGCCGCCCTGGATCTTGAACACGCCGACCGGCGTGCCGCTGCCGTCCGGATTGGATTCCTTGCCGGTGAGCCCTTCGTACGCTTGGCCGGCCGGCGACACATTGCCTGCGTCGGCGTAGAGAAAACCGAGCATGTGATCGAAGGAGCGATTTTCCAGCATCAGCACGACGATGTGGTTGATCGCGGATAACGCTTTGCCGGAAGTCGCCATTGGGATGCATCCTTGTGTGTGAAGAAAACGTCACGACGCGCGCAGGCGCGCATGACCGTGGTTACCTTAGTCAAACCCGATGACAGTTTTCCGCGACTGCGCCCCACCATTCAGAGGCGATCCACGTACGGCAGCAAGATGTCCGCCAGCCAATCCATGAACACCTGCGCGCGTATCGACAGATTGCGCCGCTGCGCATACAGCAGCGACACCGGCATCGGTTCGGCCTCGTACTGCGGCAGCACTTCCACCAGGCGTCCGTCGCGCAACAGCTGCGCGACGCCGGCGCGGGGCGTCTGCGTGATGCCGAGGCCGGCCAGGCAGCCGTTGGCATAGGCTTCGACGCTGTTGACGGTAAGCACGCCTTGCATGGGCACGTAGCGGCATTGCGTGCCTTCCATGTATTCGAAACCGGGCGCGCGCTGGCCGAGCACGGAGACGTAATGGATCAAATGGTGATGCGCCAGATCGTCCAGCGTACGCGGCACGCCGTATGCCTTCAGGTAAGCCGGGCTGGCGCAATTGACGATGCGGTACTGCCCCAGCGGCCGCATGATCAGGCTGGAATCGGTCAGCGTGCCCACGCGCACCACGCAATCGAAACCCTCCGCCACCACGTCCACGCGGCGATCGGTGCAGCTCAGCTCTACCTGGATGCCCGGATGCTCGCGCAGGAATTGCGGCAGGTGTTCGATCACGTGCCGGGCGATGCCGCTGTTCATGTCCACGCGCAAACGGCCGCTCAGCGCTTGCGGCGCCTGCTGGAACATGCTGCCCAGTTCGTCCAGGTCCGCCAGTACGTCCTTGCAGCGTTCGTAGAAGCGCTGTCCGTCTTGCGTCAGTTGTACGCGGCGCGTGGTTCGATGCAGCAGCTGCGTGCCGAGTTGTGCTTCCAACTGCTGCACGGCGGTGGACGCGCTGGCCTTGGGCAGGCCAAGACTGTCGGCCGCCCTGGTAAAGCTGGTCAATTCCGCCACCCGCACGAAGATGTGCATGGCCTCGATCCGGTTCATCGCCCGCCTCGCCCGATTGTTCGTCGTTTACGAACACAGCACTCATGATCGGACGATTTATGCGATGAGTACAGATCAATATTCTGCTCGCCGTTGGTTCCCGCTTCCATTCAAGGAGACACCCATGAGCACGAGCACTCCCATCGCCCTGATCACCGGCGGCAGCCGCGGCCTGGGCAAGAACATGGCATTGCAGCTGGCCGAACACGGTAGCGACGTGGTGCTGACCTATCGCTCCAACCAGGTCGAAGCCGATGCGGTGGTTGCGGCGATCGGCAAACTCGGCCGCCGCGCGGTCGCGCTGCCGCTGGACGTGGGCAAGGCCTCCAGCTTTGCGGCATTCGCCACGCAGTTGCGCACGGTGTTGAAGGAACACTGGCAGCGCGAGCGCTTCGACCATCTGGTCAACAACGCCGGCATCGGCATCCATGTCAGCTTTGCGGAAACCACCGAAGCGCAATTCGACGAGCTGATGAACATTCACTTCAAGGGCACGTTCTTCCTCACCCAGACGCTGCTGCCGATGATCGAAGATGGCGGACGCATCCTCAATGTCTCCAGCGGCCTGGCGCGTTTTGCGCTGCCCGGCTATTCGGCCTATGCCGCAATGAAGGGCGGGATCGAAGTGCTGACGCGCTATCTCGCCAAGGAGCTCGGCCCGCGCCGTATCGCCGTCAACACGCTGGCGCCCGGTGCGATCGAAACCGACTTCGGCGGCGGCACGGTGCGCGACAACGCGGATGTGAATGCCTTCGTCGCTTCGCAGACCGCATTGGGTCGCGTGGGTTTGCCGGACGATATCGGCGGCGTGGTGGCCATGCTGCTGTCGAAGGAAAGCGGGTGGATCAACGCGCAGCGGATCGAGGCTTCGGGTGGGATGTTTGTGTAGTGGGAAGCATGCGGACGTCAAATGTCCGCATTTTTGCCACAACCGACTTTAGCCTCCCGGGAACGGCTGCAGTTCCTTGGGATGCTCTGATTTAATCCATCGCAGGCCGCTGCGACCTACGCTGAAGTAATCAGAGCATCCCTTGGCCGACAAAGCGCATGTAACCCAATCGGTGTACCTTTTCCTACCTGACACCAAGAGGGATCCGAGCCGTGGTCAGCTACAGTCCTTCCCATACCGCTCTCAGCCGCGAACAGGCGCTGCACGCGCTCTACGAAGCGGCCGAGCTCGAACACTGCCTGATGTGCACCTACCTCTACGCCGCCTTCTCGCTGAAGTCGGCGGTAGAGGAAGGCGTGACGGCCGGGCAGCTCGAGGCGATCAAGCGCTGGAAACACAGCATCCTGCAGGTGGCGATCGAAGAGATGGGCCATCTGATGTCGGTATGGAACATCACGGTGGCGCTGGGTGGCGCGCCGCGGGTGGGGCGCTCGAATTTTCCGCTCGATCCTGGCTATCTGCCGGCCGGCGTAGTGGTGAAGCTGGCGCCGTTCAACCTGGCCACGCTGCAGCATTTCATTTACCTGGAGCGTCCGGCAGGCTCCACCGAACCCGATGGCGAAGGCTTCGAGCCGGAGCGCCATTTCGTGCGCGGCGCAAACGGCCCGCGTCTTACGCCGATGGGGATCAATTACGACACTGTCGGCGAGTTCTATCAAACGCTGGGCAAGGGCTTGCGCCTGCTGGTGGACGAGCATGGCGAAGCGGGCGCGATGTGCGGCAACCCTGCCCTGCAATTGTCCAGCGCCGAGGTGTCGCTGCCGGGCGCGAATAAAGTGATCTGCCTGAAGACCGCCCTGGCCGCCTTCGAATCCATCATTACGCAAGGCGAAGGCGCCCAGGAGAACACCGAGAATTCGCATTACCAGCGTTTCGCGGCGATCCGCGCGGAATACCAGGCATTGCTCGCGGCCGATCCCTCGTTCAGACCTGCTTTCCCTGCCGCCACCAACCCGGTGTTGCGCCGTCCACCGCGTCCGGAAGGCCGCGTATGGCTGGAAGATGCCGATGCCATCGCCACGGTGGACCTGGCCAATGCCGCGTACGGCCTGATGCAGCGGCTGCTCGCCTACACCTACACCGTCCCCGCGCCCGATCCGGACAAAAACCTGTCGCTCGATCTGGGTATTGGCTTGATGCGTGCGCTGGCGCCGTTGGCGGAGCGTGCGGCGCGGCTGCCGGCGGGGCCGTCGAATCCGGACTGTCATGCCGGCGTGTCGTTCATCACCTTGCGCGACGCCTCCCCGCTGCCGCCCGGCCCGAGCGCGCGCCGCTTCTTCCGCGAGCGTTTCCGGCAACTGGCGGAAGCGGCCGAACGCCTGAGTACCTCGGGCGATCCACGCACGCTTGCCGCAGCATCGGTGTTTGCGCACCTCGCGCGGCAAGCCGAGCAGGGTTTCGATCTTGAGCGCCCCGCACCATCGGTTGCGGCGAGCGCATCCGCCGCGGCAGCGCCGGCTCCGGCGCCGCCGCCTTCCGCCGTGCAAGACGGCATCGAGCAGGTCGAGGGAGAAAAACTCAGCTTGCTGTTCGATGCCAAGCGCTGCATCCACGCACGCTTCTGCGTCACCGGCGCACCCAAGGTGTTTCTTGCCAACGTGCAAGGTGCCTGGCTCTTTCCCGATGCGATGGACGTGGAGCGGCTAGCGGAGATTGCACACGCCTGCCCCTCCGGCGCCATTCAATACAGGCGGCGCGACGGACGGCCGGACGAAACCGCGCCGCCGGTGAATCTGGCCGCCACGCGCGAGGCGGGGCCGTATGCCTTTCGCGGCGACCTGCGCCTAAGTGGGAAACCGGCCGGTTTTCGCGCCACGCTGTGCCGTTGCGGCGCATCGAAGAACAAGCCTTTTTGCGATGGCTCGCATCACGATGCAGGCTTTACCGCCAGCGGCGAGCCGCCCACCGGACCGGCCACCGATGCGCTGCCGGTGCGCGATGGGCCGCTGCAGATCGATCCGCAACGGAACGGCCCGCTGTGCGTGCGCGGCAATCTGGAAATCGTCAGCGGCACCGGCCGCATGGTGGCGCGCGTCACCAGCACCTACCTGTGCCGTTGCGGGCACAGCCAGAACAAGCCGTTTTGCGATGGCAGCCACGCCAGGGTGGGGTTCATCGCCGACGGCGACTGATCACTTTTCTTCCTTGCAGCGCTGGTTGTCTTCACCCGTATCATTCAAGGCATCACCGCTGTCGGTGGTGTCTTCCAGGCGTTGCGGCGGCCCGCGGCGCTTATGCGGATCGTAGGGTTCGCCGGCTTCGCGGCGTGGGGCTTCTTCGTGCGGATGGGTGGGCATGTTAGCGCTCCTCTCGCAGCGGTGACGGGAAACCACTATCCGACTGCCCGAAGGAAGGTCCGGTACGGATTGCGTAAAGAATACGTACAAAGGAAACCGGCTCCCTGCGGAAGCGCATGGTCCCCCTCCCCCTTTAGAATGGCGGCCTTGTGTCCATCCGGTGAGGATTATTCGTGGTCATCCATCCCAAGGTTCGCGGCTTTATCTGTGTCACGGCGCATCCCGTCGGCTGCGAGAAGAACGTGCTCGAGCAAATCGGCATCACCAAGGCCAGGGGCGCCACCGCCACCGGCCCCAAGCGCGTGCTGGTGATCGGCGCCTCCACGGGGTATGGCCTGGCTTCGCGCATTACCGCGGCCTTCGGTTTCGGCGCTGCCACGCTGGGCGTGTTCTTCGAAAGGCCATCCAGCCAGGACAAGCCCGGCACCGCCGGCTGGTACAACAGCGCGGCATTCCACAAGCTGGCCAAGCGCGCCGGCGTGTATGCCGGCTCCATCAACGGCGATGCGTTTTCCAACGAAACCCGCGAACGCGCGATCGCGATGATCAAGAAAAACATGGGCGGCCAGGTCGACCTGGTGATCTACTCGCTGGCCTCGCCCGTGCGCAAGCTGCCCGACACCGGCGAGGTGGTGCGCTCCACCCTGAAAACCATCGGCGAGCCGTTCACCGCCTCCACCGTGGATACCAACCGGGATACCGTCGTGCAGGTCACCGTGGCGCCAGCCAACGAGCAGGAAATCAAGGACACCGTCGCCGTGATGGGCGGCGAGGACTGGGCCTTGTGGATCGATGCGCTGAGCAAGGCCGGCGTGCTGGCCGACCATGCCACCACCGTGGCCTACAGCTACGTCGGCACCGAAATCACCTGGCCGATCTACTGGCACGGCACCATCGGCCAGGCCAAGCAGCATCTGGACAACACCGCGCACGAGCTCAACCAGCGCTATGCCGCGCAGCACCTGCAGGCGTACGTGGGCGTGATGAAGTCGGTGGTGACGCAGGCCAGCTCGGCCATCCCGGTGATTCCGCTGTACGTCTCCATGGTGTTCCGCATCATGAAGGACAAAGGCATCCACGAAGGCACCATCGAGCAGGCCAACCGCCTGTTCCACGATTGCCTGTATCGCGAGGACGGCACGCCGCCGCCCACCGACAAGGAAGGGCGCCTGCGCCTGGACGACTGGGAATTGCGCGAGGACGTGCAACAGGCCTGCAAGGCGCTGTGGCCGCAAGTGAGCACGGAGAATCTGTGGGAAGTGACCGACTACGCCGGTTACAAGCATGAATTCCTGGGCTTGTTCGGCTTTGGCCACAAGGATGTGGATTACAACGCGGACGTCAATCCGGATGTGAGTTTCGACGTGGTGCAGTTGTAACGGACGCCGCCGAAGAAATCACCAGCCCCAACGAAAAGGCCGGCATTTGCCGGCCTTTTTCGCATCAACGCATGATGCCGGTATGTCCCAGCGAATACCGTCCCGGCTGCGGCCACACCGCCAGGCCGTGCGGTTCCATGCCCACCTTGATGATCTTCACCTTGCCGGTCGTGGTATCGAACGCATACACCACGTCGTCGAAACGGCCGGACAGCCACAACCACTTGCCGTCCGCCGTGACATTGCCCATGTCAGGGCTGCCGCCACCCGGGATCGGCCAGTTGGCCACCACCTTGCGCGTGGCGAAGTCGATCACCGACACGCTGCCCGGACCGTTGCGCGGACCGTGCACCTTGTTGGAGCCGCGGTTGGCGACGTACAGCTTGGTGCCGTCGCGGCTGGGATACAGGCCGTGCGTGCCGATGCCGGTCCTGATGAAGCCGATCTGCTTGAAGCTGTCGCCATCGATCAGATACACGCCATCGGCCATCATGTCGGCGACATAGAACACCTTGCCGTCGGGCGATACACGGATGTCCTGCGGCATGCCGCGCTTGCTGAGCTGCAGATAGCCAAGCACCTTGCGGTTGACCATGTCGATCTTCACCAGCTTGCCGCCGAACTCGCAGGTAAAGATGGCGTAGCGGCCGTCGATCGAGAAATCGGCGTGGTTGATGCCCTTGCACTCGGGCGCGTTCACGCTCGACTTCAGCACCATGGTGTGCGGATCGCGGAAGTCCAGCCGCGCATGCGCTTCAGCCACTACGATCGCTTCCTTGCCGTCCGGCGTGAAGTACATGTTGTACGGATCGTCGACCGGATAAGCCTTGCCCGGCTTGCCGGTCTTGGGATCGATCGGCGTGAGGCTGCCGTCCGTGCGGCCTTCGGCGTTGTTGGTCACCCACAGCGTTTTCAGATCCCACGACGGCACCACGTGCTGCGGGCTGTGGCCGACCGGAAACTTGTCGATGACCTTGAAGGTATGCGGGTCGATCACGTACACGTCATCCGAACGCAGGTTCGGCACGTAGATGCGCGGCAACGCACCGGCCACCGCCGGGCTGAACATGTTGTAGCCCGCGTCGCTGTACATGTCATGGGGGTTGGTGACCGGCGGCATGCCGGGCACGGTCTGCACGGTTTGTGCCGCAGCGACGGC
>NZ_DATJMN010000268.1:0-2572 GCF_035508675.1 Dyella sp. | reverse complement strand
AAGACCACGGTGGCCGTCAACCTGGCCATGGCCATGGCGATGGCCGGGCGCGACGTGATGCTGCTGGACGCCGACATGGGCGTGGCCAACGTGGACGTGCAGCTCGGCCTCAATCCGGTGCGCCACGTGGGGCATCTGCTGGAAGGTCTGTGCACGCTGCAGGATCTGATCATGCCGGCGCAGCACGGCTTGAAAGTGGTGCCGGGCGGATCGGGCGTGCGACGCCTGGCCAAGATGGGCAACGGCGAGCATGCCGCGGTCATCCGCGCCTTCGACGATTTGATCCAGCCGCCGGAAGTGCTGGTGGTCGATACCGCCGCCGGTGTGGCCGACAACGTGGCGATGTTCGCCGCCGCGGCCGACGATGTGGTGATCGTGGTGTGCGACGAGCTGGCTTCGCTCACCGACGCCTACGCGCTGATCAAGATTCTCGCCCACGACTTCGGCGTGCGGCGCTTCCATATCGTCGCCAACATGGTCCGCCAGGCGGGCGACGCGAAAAAACTTTACGAAAAGCTGGCGCGCGTCTGCGGACGCTTCCTCGATGTGGCGCTGGACTACATGGGCATGGTGCCGCACGACGAATGGCTGCGGCAGGCGATCCGGCGCCAGGGCGCCGTGGTCGACCTGTGGCCATCCAGCCGTGCGGCGATGGGATTCAAGCAATTGGCAGGGGCGGTCGATACATGGGGAAAACCCGCGTACCCGGACCTTGGCCGAATTGCCTTTTTCAGCGGCCAGAGTGTGCCGGCTGCGGGGTGGTGACATGAATGTGGCTTCGGAATATCTGCAGCTGCAACGCGAGGACGCGGACCAACTGGTGCGCAAGCATGCGCCGCTCGTGCGGCGCATCGCCTACCACCTGATGGGTCGTCTGCCGCCGAGCGTTGATGTGGGAGACCTGATGCAGGCGGGCATGATCGGCTTGCTGGAGGCGGCGCGAAATTTCACGACCGATCGCGCGGCCAGCTTCGAAACGTATGCGGGTATCCGCATCCGTGGCGCGATGCTGGACGAGCTTCGGCGTACTGACTGGACCCCGCGTTCGGTGCATCGCAAGGTGCGCGAAGTGGCCGAAGTGGTGCGCCAGATCGAAAACGAAACCGGCGCCGATGCGGACAGCGCCGAGGTGATGAAGCGGCTCGGCATGAGCGCCGAGGAGTATCACCAGGTGTTGTCCGACGCGACCAGTGCGCGCCTGCTCAGCCTTACCGCGCCGGACGACGGCGAGGGCGGCGAAAGCGGTGCGCTGGACGTGGTCGACCACGACAGCCTGGGGCCTGCGGACAGTTTCGAGCAGGAAAACATGAGCGAAGCGCTGGCCGAGGCGATCAGCACGCTGCCCAAGCGCGAACAACTGGTGATGTCCCTGTACTACGAGCAGGAATTGAACCTGAAGGAAATTGGCCTGGTGCTCGGCGTGACCGAATCGCGCGTGTGCCAGATCCACGGCCAGGCGCTGGTCCGCTTGCGGGCGCGCATGGGCGATTGGCGGGGTTAAACAACAGGCGACCGAAGAGGAGCAAGGCAACGAGTTTCAGCACACAGCGCAGTTAAGCATTCCGCGTACCGGCAAGTGCGTGGCTCTTCTTTCGGAAGAGGGCTTCCGGGCAATAAGGCAAGGCGGCGCGTCCTGGCATGGCCGAACCTGAAAACCCGCGAAACCTTCTTCCGAAGGAAAGAGCAAACACCGACGGTTCGCACCTCACTCGTTTCTCAACTCCCCCTCGTTTCCAAAGCCTCTGGAGAACGTGTTTGGACAAGAACATGAAAATTCTGGTGGTGGACGATTTCTCCACCATGCGGCGAATCGTTCGCAATCTGCTGGTTGAACTGGGTTTCAGCAACCCGCTCATCCAGGAAGCCGACGACGGCAACAATGCACTGACGATGCTCAAGGCCAATGCCTTCGACATGGTCGTGACCGATTGGAACATGCCCAACATGACCGGCATCGAGCTGCTGCAGGCGATTCGCGCCGAGCCCAAGCTCAAGGGCCTGCCGGTACTGATGGTCACCGCCGAAAACAATCGCGAGCAGATCATCGCCGCCGCCCAGGCCGGCGTGAACGGCTACATCGTCAAGCCTTTTACGGCGGCAACGCTGAAGGAAAAGCTCGACAAGATCTTCGAGCGCCTTGCCGCCAAGGGAGCATCCGCATGAGTGTCGCCATGACCGCCGATTTGAACGAAGGCCTGCCGCCGGAAGTGATCGCCCTGCTCAACAGCAAGGACGGCACGGCGTTCGAGCAGGCGCTCGATACCATGGTGCGCCAGCGCGAACAGCATCTGTTCCGCGCACTGGGCGTGCTGGCGCGCGACCTGCACGGCGCCGTGAGCCGCCTGGGCAGCGACCTGGCCAACGAAGGCGTGCCCGACAGCATGATCGACGCACGCAAGTATCTGGGCGAAGTGCTGGAGATGAGCGCGCAGGCCGCGCACCGCAGCCTGGATTTCGTCGACCGCATCCGTCCGGAAGCCGAAGCGCTGTCCACCAATGCCGCCGCCGTGCTGGATTTCAACAGCAGCAATACCGATCCGGCCGCCGTGCTGGCGCGCCAGGCGCAAGTGTT
>NZ_DATJMN010000267.1:0-6468 GCF_035508675.1 Dyella sp. | reverse complement strand
ATTCGCCGCCGATCGAACCGGGCTGCTGCTTGCCGCCGCTGATCTCGCCTTCGGCCACCACCACGGTGACCGCATCGTCGCCCGGCTTGTCGCGGCTGGGGATGGCGGCGGCATAGTTGTCCAGGGCAACGCCACGGATGCCATGACCATCCTTGCCGGCCGGCACGCCTTGCTTGCGCAGCATGTCGATCAGTTCTTCGCGCGTGGCCAGGCCATCGACCAGATGCTCATCCACCGCCAGCTTGGCCAGATCGCCTTGCGCCGTAGCGAGACGATCCGGAAGGTCGTCGATGTCGGCGCGCACCGCGGCAGGGTCCAGTTTGCGCAGCTTGGCGACGTCGTTGATATAGCCGTCCCACAAACCACCCATCCAGTAGCTGTCCGCTTCCTTAGCTTCGGGCGAGGCGTGATCGAGGATGAAGGGCTCGGCCGCACTCTTGAATTGGCCGACGCGGAACAGGTAGACGTTCACGCCCAGCTTGTCGAGCAGGTCCTTGTAGAACAGGCGGTAGTTGGAAAGGCCGGTGATGAACAGGCCACCCTCGGGGTCCAGCAGCACGCGGTCGGCATGCGCGGCCAGGAAATACTGGTACTGGTCCAGCTCCGGACCCCAGGCGATCACCGGCTTGCCGGCGGCGCGGAAGCGATCGAGCGCGGCGCCCACTTCGGTCAACGCGGCGAAACCACCGCTCTGCAAATGGCTGGGATCGAGCAGGATGCGCGTGATGCGCGCGTCCTTGGCGGCGGCATCGATGGCGTTGACCAGGTCGCGCACTTGCACTTCCTTCGCTTCATCGCCGGACAGCCTGGATGCCGCGCGCTGCAGCGGACTGATGCTGTACTGCTCCACCAACCTGCCTTCCGGCCGCAGCACCAGCACGCTGCTGTCCTGGATGTCGTTGATGTGCCTGGCGGCGCCGACCGCCACCAGCATCAGCAGGAACAGCCCGAGGAAAGCAAAGAACACCACGTTGAGAACGATCAGCCGCACGATGTTGAGACCTCGTCCGAACACGCGCAGGAAAGCGAGGAATCCGTTCGGTTGCCGCGGGCGGCCCAGGGGCGGTGGGGTACTCATAAAATGCGTCGAGGTCCTTGGATGGTGCGCAGGCCGGAATGGCAGTCCAGCCTTGCCGCGAGTTCATGGATGCCGGGATGGCATCCCAGCCTACATCACGAGGTTATCGTCGCATCCGTGGCGGCGGATGCAACAGGGCCAAACGTCCCGGGCCGATACCGGTGGGAACTGCGCCAGAAGCGCACGAACAACAACAGCGCTGCCATGCTCAGGCCGGCGATCAGGCCCATCCAGATGCCACGCGCGCCCAGGCCGTGATGGAACGCCAGCCACCAGCCCATCGGCATGCCCACGCCCCAATATGCAAACAGGGTGATCGCCATCGGCACGCGCGTATCCTTGAGCCCGCGCAAGGCGCCGTTGGACGCCACCTGGATGCCGTCGGAAAACTGGAACAGGCCCGCCAGCAGCAGCAATTGTGCGGCCAGCGTGATCACGGTCTTGTCATGGGTGTAGAGCGAGGCGATCAGATGCGGAAAGCCCA
Organism: Dyella sp.; assembly: GCF_035508675.1. Lineage (GTDB taxonomy): Bacteria > Pseudomonadota > Gammaproteobacteria > Xanthomonadales > Rhodanobacteraceae > Dyella_B. The sequence continues at coordinate 4,906 of NZ_DATJMN010000267.1, read as the reverse complement.
GCATCAGCCCCGCCGACACCGTCTGCGTTACCAGCGTCAGCCCGATGCCGCAGAAACCGGCATAGCGAATGCCAGACGGGTCGCCGCGCCCGACCGCATTGCCCACGCGCACGGTAATCGCCATCGCCAAGCCCAGCGGCACCATGAAAAACAACGCCGCCACGTTCAAGGCCACCTGGTGGCTGGCGACCATGTCTTCGCCCATGGTACCGATCAGCAGCGCCGCCGCCACGAACAGGCCGCCCTCGGCCAACAGCGTGATCGCCATCGGCAGGCCGATGTGCACCAGCTTGCCGATGCGCTTGCGATCGGGCCATTCGAAGTGATGGAACAGACCCAGTCCTTGGTAATTGCGATGCAGCGCGATGTAGATGCCGAACGAGATCATCTCGATCCACAGCACGGTTGCCGTGGCAATCCCGCAACCGCGCGCCCCCTGTGGCGGCAGGCCCAGTTTGCCGAACATGAAGATGTAGCCCAGCGGCAGCAGCAAGGCCAGGCCACCGAAGCTGAAATACATGGAGGGCCGGGTCAGCGACAGTCCTTCCGACAAACCGCGCAGGGCGAAATAGCAGGTAAGCGCCGGCGCGCCCCAGCTGATCGCACGCAGAAATTCGCCCACGTCGCTATACAAGCCGGGCGATACGCCGATCAACTTGATCAGCGGTTCTGCATGGCGCACCGCGAACCACAGCAATACGCCCATGCCCAACGCCAGCCACAGCGCTTGATGGAATACCTCACCGGCTTCGTGCCGGCGGCCGGCGCCATCCAGCTGGGAGACCGACGGCGGCACCGCCATCATCATGCCGATGCCGCTGACGATGGCCAGCGACCAGATGCTCGCGCCCACCGCCACCGCGCCCAGCACATGCGCGCCGACATGGCCGGCCAGCACCGCGTCGATCACGTTGCTGCCGATAGCGGCGAGTTGGGCGAGGATCAGCGGCAAGGAAAGCCGTACCGTGGCGACGATCTCCCGCCAGACCCGGGCGCGGTCGAGATGGAAGGACTTCATGGGTAGACACTCTGGGAGCCGGGCATTGTAGCTTGGTGTTGCAGATCGGTAGTGCGCTGCGCCACCCAGGCCACCGCATGCCCTATTCCCTATTCGTGGCGCAGCCGCCAAGATTCAAGGCTGCACCAGGGGAGCGCACGCATGAAGGAATTGACCTCCTACGAAGGCGCACTATGCGCCAACTGCCAGGCGCCATTGCAGGGCGAGTATTGCCATCACTGCGGACAATCGGTGCACAGCGTGCTGCGGCCGGTGCATGGTTTGTTCGAGGAATTCTTCGAAACCTTCCTGCATATCGACGGGCGCATCCTGCACACGCTGCCGGCGCTGTTCCTGAAACCGGGCTTTCTGACGCTGGAGTATTTCAGCGGACGGCGGGTGCGCTACATCGCGCCATTCCGGCTGATGTTCGTGCTGTGCCTGCTGTCGTTTTTCGTGTTGCATATCGCCACGGACGTGATCGCGCAGCGCATCGAGCAGCGCCAGCAGCGCAACGCCGTGGTCATGGATCAGGACGTCGATTTCTCGCAGGCGTACACCGCGCAGGAGGTGCGGCGCCAGTTGACCGCCCAGCTGGAGGCGCTCGAAGCCGCGCGCGCGGTCGGCAACACCGCCGTGGTGGCGCAGATCGACCAGGCCGAACAGAAGCTGCGCCAGCAGGCGAACACGCGGCTGGCCGAGCTGGGCGCCCCCGCGCATGCATCGACCGCCGCCCCATCGGCCGGAGACAACGGCGACGGCACCAGCAAACCCGTCCACATCAGCTGGTTGCCGGAGTTTGCCAACCAGCGCCTGGCCGATTTCGCCCAGCACATCCGCAACAATGCCAAGGCGCTGCGCGGGCACACGCTGGCCGAGCGGCGGGAAGCCTGGGAACACGTGGCGGCCGGCATCTACGGCGCACTGCCCGGCACCATGCTGGTGCTGGTGCCGGTGTTCGCCCTGCTGCTGAAGTTGTTCTACCTGTTCAAGCGGCGCCTCTACATGGAACACCTGATCGTTTCCCTGCACAGCCACGCCTTCCTGTTCGCCAGCCTGCTGCTGATCGTGATCGCCGGCATGCTCAACACCTGGCTGAAACCCGTCGCCGGCTGGGCCGGTTACGCGGCGGGTCTGTTGCAGGGCGCCCTCATAGTGTGGGTGCCGGCCTACCTGCTGGTCATGCAGAAGCGGGTGTATCGCCAGGGCTGGGTGATGACATGCGTGAAATACTGGTGCATCGGCTGGTGCTATGTCTGGCTTTTGCTGTTCGCGCTGATCGTTGCCGTTACCCTCGGGCTGGCTCACTGACTGTCATTCCGGAAGCGTGGAACAGCGGTTTTGCACAGCGTCAAGGTATTGACATACTCGTGTGTCAAGCCCGTGAGCCCAGCCTAAACGTGGCCAAGCTGTCCTTTCAACACCTTGATCTGCATGGAAATTTTTATGTGGTCAAAACTTGAACAGCCTGTCACAAGGGCCGGTTTGATGGGCGAAACGGCCCCCTCTCAACGGCACATCCACAGACTTATCCACAGCTCTTGTGGATAAACGAAAAAACATGTGCCGATGAGTCACTTAGGTGTTTTTCCTAGATGACAGGGCAGCAATCGCGGGCAAGCCCATCAGTCGTACTGCTGACCCATCGGCTGGGACAGATCTGACAGCGGCCCACGATACACTGACGACCATGCCGCTCGTCCATCGCGTCGCCCTGCCGGTCCCTCTTCCCACCTTGTTCGACTATCTGCCGCCCGCCACCGGCACGGCGCAGGTCGGCAGCCGCGTGCTGGTTCCGTTCGGGCGCCACAAGTCGGTGGGCGTGGTAGTGCAAGCGGACGTGCCGGCGCAGGTGGGCAGCGCAAAACTCAAGCGCATGCTGCGCGTACTGGACGACACGCCGCTGCTCGACGCCGAATTGATGCAGACCCTGGCGTGGGCCGCCGACTATTGGCTCGGCGCGCCGGGCGAAGCGTATGCCAATGCCTTGCCGCTGCTGTTGCGCGAAGACAAACCGCTGCCGGAAACCCAGGCGCCGATCTGGCAGTTGACGGTGGCCGGACACAGCGCACTTGATGCCGGCAGCCGCCGCGGGAGCAGCCGGGCGTTATTGCAGACCTTGCTCGCTGGACCCATGTCCACCGCCGAGCTGGATATCTCCTTGCCCGATTGGCGCACAGCCGCGCGACGACTGGCCGACGCCGGCTTGATCGAACGTGGCGAACCGGCACCAGTGCCGCCCTTTTTTCCCAACGCGGCCAAGCTCGCGCTACATGCCGAGCAGGAAACCGCCGTGGCGGCGGTAAGCGAAGCGTTCGGCCGCTTCCAGCCCTTCCTGCTCGATGGCATCACCGGCAGCGGCAAGACCGAGGTCTATCTTTCGCTGATTGAGCGCACCCTGGCACAAGGCAGGCAGGCGCTGCTGCTGGTGCCGGAAATTGGCTTGGCGCCGCAGACCTTGCGCCGCCTGCGCGAACGGCTGGGCGTGCCGGTGGAAGTGCTGCATTCCAATCTTGCCGAAGGCGAGCGCGCGCGGGCGTGGCTGCGCATGCGCGCGGGCGAAGCCAAGGTGGTACTGGGTACGCGCTCGGCGGTGTTCGCGCCGTTGCCGCAGGCCGGCCTGATCATCGTGGATGAAGAACACGACGGCGCCTACAAGCAGCAGGAAGGTTTCCGTTATCACGCGCGCGATCTGGCGTTGGTGCGCGGACGCGCCTTGCAGGTACCGGTGCTGCTCGGTTCGGCCACGCCCTCGCTGGAAAGCCTGGCGAATGTCGAGGCCGGCCGCTATCAGGCCCTGCATTTGCGCTCGCGCCCGGCGGCGACGCAACCGCCACAGGTGCAGATCATCGACATGCGCGCGCAGCGGCTCGATCACGGCCTGTCGCCGGCCCTGCTGCATGCCGTGGGCGAAGCCGTTGCGCGCGGCGAGCAGGCGCTGGTGTTTCGTAACCGGCGCGGCTACGCACCGGTACTGTTGTGTCATCACTGCGGCTGGTATGCGCAATGCCCACGCTGTGAACACCCGCTCACCTTGCATGCCGCCTGGCGCAAGCTGGTTTGCCATCACTGCGATCTGCAGGCGTCGGTGCCCACAAGCTGCCCGGCATGCGGCGCGCAGGAGTTGAAACCGCAAGGCCAGGGTACCGAGCGCCTGGAAGAAGCACTCACCGCGCATTTCCAGCAGGTACCGGTGCTGCGCATCGATCGCGAAACCACGCGCCGGCGCGATGCATTCGAACAGTTGCTGGGCAACCTGGCTGACGATGCACCGGCCATCCTGGTCGGCACACAGATGCTCGCGAAGGGGCACGATCTGCCGAACCTCACCCTGGTGGCGATCGTCGGCGTGGATGAGGGCTTGCTCAGCGTCGACTTCCGCGCCAGCGAACGCCTCGCGCAACTGGTCGTGCAAGTGGCCGGCCGCGCAGGGCGCGCGCGCAAGCCCGGACGCGTGCTGCTGCAGACCCATCATCCCGGTCATCCGCTGTTGCATGCGCTGTTGGCGCGGGGCTACGCCGCCGCGGCAAGCGAACTGCTCGCCGAACGCAAGCAGACCGGTTTGCCGCCGTACGGCCATCAAGTGCTGCTGCGCTGCGAAGCGCATCAACGGGTGGCGGTGGACGCGTTTCTTTCCGAAGCGTGTGCCGCTTTGCCGATGACCGACACGCTTCAGATAGCCGGACCGATGCCGGCGCCGATGCCGCTGCGCGCGGGACGCCAACGCGGGCAGCTGTTGATCGAATCCAGTAGCCGGCGTGATTTGCATGCCGCCGTGCGGCCATGGTCGATGCAATTGGCGCAGTTGCCTAGCTCACGCAAGGTGCGCTGGTCACTGGATGTGGATCCGATTGATTTGTATTGAGCTGCCGATGCAAGCGATTCCCGTAGGTTGGCGGTGAGGCGTAG
>NZ_DATJMN010000266.1:0-6286 GCF_035508675.1 Dyella sp. | reverse complement strand
GGCCTTCGCCGGCGACGATGAGGGGTTACTGCGACTCGACGCTAATCCAGTGCCAAGCCGGGATTATCCACCCAGCCTGCGCGATCACCGCAGCGTATAAGTCAACGTGCCATACCCCAGCTGATCGAACCCGCCACTGTTCGGCCCATAATTGCCGCCGCCGCCTTCGGGTGCGGCCTTCTGCGCATACGCCGCGACATGCGGCGCCTTCAGCCCTTTCAAAACTACGTAGTGGTTGTAGAGCAATGCCCAGATCGGGCGCATGTCGCCGCGCCCGCCGGATGAAATCACCGGCTGGGTGACGTCGCTGTTCTTGTAGGGGGTATACGGCACATCCTGGCCGAGATTGTATTGGGCCGCGTATTCGGCACCGCGCAATACGCGATTGCCGTCGTAGCCGAACAGGTCGTCGCCCTGGTTCCATGCCATTTGGCAGATCGCGCCCAGCAGCGCGATATCGAGCATGGTGTGGCCCTGGTCGCGCCCGCTCTCCTGCACTTGCCCCAGGCCGTTCGGATAGAGCTTCCACACCGCGTGCTCGATGGCGCCGTTGCCTTGCCCGTGCTTGAAGTACTCGATGGCTTCGTCGTAGATGTCGCGGCGGTCGGCCAGTACGCCGATCGCCAGCATCGATGCCATATTGGCCAGATCCCAATTGGCCCAATAGTGATCGATTTTCGCGCCGTTGTGGTGGACGAGGAAATCGTGGTTCATCGGGTAGAACACATGGAGCATCATCGACTGGAAGCGCTGGAACTCGTCGGTATTCCAGTGGCGGTAGCTGCGCAGGATTTCCGCGGCGTTGGCCAGCTCATAGCCGTAAATGCCCGAGGCAAGAAAACGATCCGAGCTGCCGTCGATGGCGGTAAGCGTATGCGACCACGCATTCAAAATGGCCATGGCTTTGTTCGCATACGCATCGTCGCCCGAAATCTTCCAACGCAATGCCAGGGCGTAGGCTGCCGCGGCATCGTTGAACAGTACCGGGTAGTTCTGCGCGTGGATGCGATCCACGCCGCGATAGACGATGGGTGTCGCACGAGGATTCCAATCGAGCGACGCATGGCGATTGGCGATCAGCACTTGCCAATCTTGCATCCATGGCTGGCGTTGTTCGGCGACTGCGCTGCGCATGCGGGCAAAATCCTTGTCGGCATGCAGCAGGCCGGGATGGACGAAGCCTTCGGTGTGCGCCGCGCGGGGCTGCGCTTTCGTGCTGCCTGGCGTGGCGGCGCAACCGGAAAAACAGGTGGCTGCGCAAAACATGGCGCTGAGATAGAGCGAGACGGCGCGGCGATTGAAACGCATAAAGGCCTGGCTCCAGCATGTCGGGCAGCGGTTTGCGAACTGGCGCATGTTACGCGTTGGCGCTGCGCTGACCCAGTTCAGCGGTGCATGTCTCCGCAGGCCACCTGGCTGGGGGCGATGGGCCATGCGATGCCGGAAACCGGCTGCTGGTCCAAGCAGCTCGACATGCGCGATGAAGCGTGCAGCAGTGACTTGGTAACGTGCCGCTGCTAGCCTACACTTACGCCGTCATCACAACCAAGGAGGTTTGCATGAAAATCCGCATCAGCTTTGTCGCCCTGGCGCTGCTGTCCGCATCGTTCGTTGCGCATGCATCGTGCGATGACGTGAAGTCCAGCATCGATTCGAAGATCAAAGCCAACAACGTGTCGAACTACACGCTCGACGTAGTGGCGAAGGACCAGGCCGGCGACGGCAAGGTGGTCGGCCAGTGCGATGGCGGTAGCAAGGTGATCGTCTATGAGAAGGGCGAGGGTGCCAAGCATGAAGCGTCGGATGCGGCTGCCCCGGCGGCAGCTTCGTCCAGCGGCAAGTGACCATTGCCGGGACGCTGTAAAAAAACGAGCGCCTACGGGCGCTCTTTTTTTGCGGGGAATCTACGTAGGCTGGGAGGAAATCCCCGCTTCCTGCCTGGTATGCCGTGCTGGGATTCCATGCCAGCCTGTGCGGTTATTTATCGATAATCCCGCACGATTTCCAGCAGTGGCTGCAAATGCGTTTTGAAGTTCGTCCACCGTGCCACCGATGACCGGTATACCGGCCGCCGCACCTGCGCTGCGCTGGCGGTTTTCACCACGCGCTTGTTCTCATGGAAGTTCAGGCAGCGCGGGTCCCAGGGCAATCCCAGATAGTCCAGCAGGCGGCGTGCCTGGCCTTCGGTATCGGCCACCATGTCTTCATAGCGCAGATCGAGAATCGAGCCGGGCGGCAGCACGCGCTGCCAGTGCTGCATCAGTTCGATATAGCGCACGTAATAGCGTCCCACCTCGCCGAGATCGTAGGTGTAGTCGAGGTTGTTCTTGTGGAACAGCGTGGCGTAGCAGGAGAAGCACGAGTCCATCGGATCGCGCATGGCATGGATGATCTTTGCGTTGGGCAGCATCAGGCGGATCATGCCGATGTAAGCGAAATTGGCCATCATCTTGTCGGTAATGCGGGTGGCCGTCGGGGCCAGCTTCCACACGCGTTCGGTATACGCCTCGCCCAGGCGCAGCAGCTGGTCTGCCGTCATGCGTGAGGCGACGGTTGGAAAGGCCTCCACCGGTTGGCCGGCTTCGGCGGCGAGCGCAAAGAGCATGCTTTCCAGATCCGGCAATTCCCCCGCGCCATGAATATCGGGATGCGTCGACAGGATCTGCTCGATCAGCGACGTACCCGAGCGTGGCATGCCGACGATGAAGATGGGCGACTTGCTCGTTGACGCGGGTACCGGGCGGCTGGCAAAAAAGCGCTCATCGAAGACCGTGCGTACGTTGTCGATCAGTGCGATCTTGCTGGCTTCATTGGGTGAAAGCTGTTCGTGTTTCAGGCGATTGCCTTGGGCATAGGCGGCGAAGGCCTTGTCGTAGTGACCCAGGTCTTCACGCATCTTTCCCAGCGAGAACCAGTAACGGATGCGCAGGTTTTCCGACAGCGCAGGGAGCTTGTGTGCGAGTTGCTCCAACCGCTTCGGTTCGGCGTGTTCGGGTGTGAACGTACGCAAGGAGGCGAGGTTGCAATACGCCTCGACCGATTCTGCATCGATCGCCAGGGCCGCGTCGAAAGCGTCGCGCGCCTCATCCAGCCGGCCCTGCCGGCGAATACTGCGGCCCAGGTTGTTGCAGGCTTCCACGTAGTTGGGCTTAAGCTGCAGCGCGCGGCGGTAATGTTGTTCGGCTTGTTCGTAACGCTCCTGCAAATAGAGCAATCCACCGAGATCGAAATAGACCCGCGCGAACTGGCTGTCGAGCGCCATTGAGCGGCGATAGCTGGCTTCCGCTTCGGCGAACGAGCCAAGCTCGCGCAGCGCATTGCCGAGATTGGCATGCGCCTGGGCATCATTGGGCAATAACGTGATGACGCGGCGAAAGCTTTCCGCCGCATCGGCCATGCGGCCTTGTCCGTACAACACCACACCCAGGGCATTGTGAATGGGCGCGCGGTCCGGGTGTGCTTGCAACGCCTTGTGCAGGTGCGGCTCGGCCTCGGCGTAGCGTTGTGCGCTCATCAGAGTGAAGCCAAGGTTCGCCTGTGCTTCGCTGAATTCGGGTCGAAGGCTCAGCGCGCGGCGATAAGCTTCGACGGCTTCATCCAGGCGGTTATGCACCGCCAGTGCGTTGCCGCATTTGAAATGCGCATCGGCGAAATCCGGCTTGATGGTACGCGCGCAGTGGTAGCTCTCCGCGGCGGCTCCCGTTTGTCGCATGGCCATGAGGCTTTCGCCCAGCATGTAGTGGGCGACGGCATCCCACGGGGCCAGCGAGATGGTTGTGCGTTGCGCTTCCACTGCCTCGGCAAAACGGCCTTGCGCATGCAGGGCTGTGCCGAGTGCCTGCCATACACCCGCTTGCGAGGTGCCCGTATCGATCAGCTTGCGAGCCAGCGCTTCGGCTTGCACATGCTGCCGTTGCCTGATCAAGCCGACGAGCAACTCGATGTCCTGTTTTTCCGCCAGCGGATTCGTGCTGGGGTTTGCGTTCTGTGGCATGGCTGTAGGCACCTTGGTGAGGGGCGGGCGATCGAACCACGGATGCAGCGACAACAGTCGCAACAGCAGTAACAGCAGCAAGGCATGACAGGCGTTTGCTACGGCGTAGCTTGCGCAACGCTTACGTTAGCGCAAATCAACGCCGTTTGTTTGACGCGGCGCACGCGACTGACTTCTTTCCATCATCTCCATTTCACGCATGGCTTGGGTATAAAACTCCAGGCCATGCAAGCGGAGCTTGCCGGAAACGAAGTACAGGGGACCAACCTTACGGCACGACACGGCACATCGTCACCAGCAAGGCATGGCATGCAGCAGTCGTTCGTGCCCAACCACTGATCAAGCCAGGCCCGCGCCTGCGCTTTGGGGAGATGGAATATGCATTTGTTTTCTGTTGCTGAGCTGCCCTCGGTAAGCAAGTTGGCGCGTTTCAAGCGCACGTTGCCGGCCTTGGTGATTGCCGGCGCCTTGGCATTGGGAACACCGACCAGCCATGCAAGCGCCTCCGGCGCTTTTTCTTTGTTGCTGCATGACCATGTGCCCGCGGTCGTGCGTTCCGGCCAGGCGGCCGGTGCGCAAACCTTGAATGCGGATAAACAACTCAAGCTCGGCCTGGTGCTTCCGCTGCGTAACGAAGCCGAGCTGGATGCGCTGATCAAGCAGCTCTACGATCCGGCCAGTCCGCTCTATCATCATTACCTGAGTTCCAAGCAGTTTACCCACCGCTTCGAACCCAGCCAGGCCGATTACGACAAAGTCGTTGCCTGGGCCAAGGCCAACCACCTCACCGTGACGGCCACCACGGCCAATCGCCATATCGTCGACGTGCAGGGCAGGGTGAGCGACATCAACCGCGCCTTGCACGTGACCATGCGTCAATACCAGCATCCTATGGAAAGCCGCATGTTCTATGCGCCGGATCGCGAGCCTACGGTCGATCTGCTCGGCGTGCAACTGCTGCACATCAATGGCCTGGACAATTACGTGCGGCCGTTTACGCATATGCGCCATCGTCCGGCAGCTGGCGCGACGCAGTCCGTCATTGCGCACGCCAGCGGTTCCGGCCCGAGCGGTGATTACCTACCCAGCGATATCCGGGCAGCGTATTACGGTTCCGGTTCGCTGACCGGCTCGGGACAGACTGCGGCGATCTTCTCCTATGACGGCTACCAAAGCAGCGACCTGAGCGGCTACTACTCCGCCACCGGCGCAAGCGACCCGGGCGTGGCGGTGAATAACGTGCTGGTGAACGGCTTCAACGGCGCATGCACGAATCCCAGCACCGGTTCGAGTTCGTGCAGCGACGGTGAGCAGGTGCTGGATATCGCCAACCTGGCCGGCATGGCGCCGGGCCTTACCCAGATACTGTTCTACGAGGGCAGCAGCGCAGGCGACATTCTCAACCAGATGGCCAGCGACGATACCGCTTCGGTGATCTCCAATTCCTGGGGCGGCGGCGATTTCGGCAGCAGCGATGATTCCATCTACAAGGAATTCCAGGCGCAAGGCCAGACGTTCGTGAATGCGAGCGGCGATGCCGGCTCGTACACCACCAGTAACTGGGCGGCGCCTTCGCTCGATCCGTATATCACCGATGTCGGCGCGACCGATCTCACCACCAGCGGCCCGGGAGGTTCGTGGGTGTCGGAAACGGCGTGGTCGGACAGCAGCGGCGGTTATCTGTCATCGGCCGGTTATGCGATTCCGAGCTACCAGCAGTTGAGCGGCGTGATCAACAGCAGCAACAAGGGATCGACGCAATATCGCAACGACCCGGATATCGCGCTGGAAGGCAATTTCGATAATCCCACCTACAGCAATGGGCAGCTTGAAACCGGCGTGGGCGGTACGAGTTATGCCGCGCCGCGCCTGGCCGGCTTGATTGCGTTGGCCAACCAGCAGGCCGCTTCGCAGAGTGTCGGCAACATCGGCTTTCTCAATACGGCGTTGTACGACTTCGGCGTGGGGTCGAGCTATCACAGCTATTTCCACGACATCACCCGCGGCAGCAATGGTGGCTTCAAGGCCGTGACCGGTTTCGATCTGGTGACGGGTTGGGGCAGCCCGGTCGGGCCGGCATTTATTTCGGCGTTGGTGGCGACGAAGTAAACGGCCAACGCCCTTCCCATAAAAGGTTCGTGTGCTTCGCACGACGTATTTGGACGAGCATGTCCATGTGCTCTCTCCGCGCAGTGTTGCCTTGAATTGAATGGAACTAACGTAAGCCAAAAAGCTTGTTGATCGCGGAGATTTCCCCCTCCCCTGCGGCAGTAGGGGAGGGTTGGGGTGGGG
>NZ_DATJMN010000265.1:0-19653 GCF_035508675.1 Dyella sp. | reverse complement strand
CCGGCGTTCGCCGCATGACAGGCAGCACCGCAAATCCGCTTCGAACACATAACGACACGCTATCCCGGGGAACGCACGACCATGCAGGAAACCAGCCCATGAGCCTGAAGCTGCGACTCATCGCGATGAACTTCCTGCAGTACTTCATCTGGGGAGCCTGGCTGATCACCATCGGCGCCTACTGGTTCCAGAACCGGCATTGGTCGGGTTCGCAGTTCGGCGCGATCTTCTCCACCATGGGGCTGGCCTCGCTGTTCATGCCTTCGCTGCTCGGCGTGGTGGCGGACAAGTGGATTCGCGCCGAACGCCTGTATGGCTGCCTGCATATCGCTGGCGCCGCGGTGCTTTGCCTTGTTCCCACGATCGACAACCCCGGCACGCTGTTCTGGGTGATGCTGCTGAACATGATGTGCTACATGCCCACCATCTCGCTGGCGATCACGGTGGCCTACAACGCGTTGAAGCGTGACGGCGCGGACGTGGTGCGCGTGTACCCGCCGATTCGCGTGTGGGGCACGGTGGGCTTCATCGCCGCGATGTGGATGGTAAGCCTGCTGCATCTGGAAACCACCACGGGCCAGTTCTATGTGGCCGCAGGCGCCTCGCTGCTGCTGGGCGTGTATGCGTTCACGCTACCGCCCTGCCCCCCGCGCCTGCGCGGCGAAGGTCATCGTTCATGGCTCGGTGCACTCGGCCTCACCTCGTTTGCGCTGTTTAAGCAAACCAAGATGGCGATCTTCTTCATCTTCGCGATGCTGCTCGGCGCTGCGCTGCAATTGACCAATGCCTACGGCGACACCTTCCTGCACGATTTCGCGCGCGTGGATGCGTACAAGGACCTGATCGCGGTGCGCTACCCCGCCATCATCATGTCGATTTCGCAGGTATCGGAAACGCTGTTCATCCTGGCCATTCCGTTCTTCCTGAAACGCTTCGGCATCAAGACGGTGATGCTGATCAGCATGCTCGCGTGGACGCTGCGCTTCGGCCTGTTCGCGTTCGGCGATCCCGGCAACCGGCTGTGGATGATTGTGACGTCCTGCATCGTCTACGGCATGGCCTTCGACTTCTTCAATATCTCCGGCTCGCTATTCGTGGAAGGCCAGAGCGATCCGGCCATCCGCGCCAGCGCGCAGGGACTGTTCATGCTGATGACCAATGGTATCGGCGCCGTGCTGGGCAGCTCGATCAGCGGCGTGGTGATCGACATGTATTTCACCCGGCCCGACCGCTCACTGGATTGGCATGACATCTGGCTCAGCTTTGCGGCGTATGCGCTGGTGGTGGCGGTGCTGTTCGTGTTCCTGTTCAAGCACAAGCACGTACCCGAAGCCCTGCAAGGCGTTCCTGCCCATAGCTAGGCCCTGGCAACGCTACAATAGCCGGATGCAGATCGGCCCGTACCGCATCGACCCGCCCGTGGTGCTCGCGCCCATGGCCGGCGTCACCGACAAGCCTTTCCGCCTGCTGTGCAAACGGCTGGGCGCGGGGCTTGCCGTGTCGGAGATGACCACCGCCGATCCGCGCCTGTGGCAGACCCGCAAGTCGCTCAAGCGCATGGACCACGACGGCGAACCGGAACCCATCAGCGTGCAGATCGCCGGCTACGATCCGGCCATGCTCGCCGAAGCCGCACGCTTCAACGTCGCCAACGGCGCGCAGATCATCGACATCAACATGGGCTGCCCGGCCAAGAAAGTGTGCAACGTATGGGCCGGTTCGGCGCTGCTGCAGGATGAGCCGCTGGTCGCGCGCATCGTTAAAACGGTGGTGGATGCGGTCGACGTGCCGGTCACCTTGAAGATCCGCACCGGCTGGGACTGCCAGCATAAGAATGCGCTGCGCATCGCGCGCATTGCCGAAGACAACGGCATCGCCGCGCTGGCCGTGCACGGCCGCACGCGTGCCGACAAATACGAAGGCGAAGCCGAATACGACACGATCGCCGCGGTGAAAGCGGCAGTGCGCATTCCCGTGCTCGCCAATGGCGACATCACCACGCCGCAGCAGGCCAGGCACGTGCTCGACGTAACAGGCGCCGATGCCGTGATGATCGGCCGCGGCGCGCAAGGGCGGCCGTGGATTTTCCGTGAGATCGCACACTACCTCGCTACCGGCGAGCAACTGCCGGAACCTTCACCATCCGACGTCGCCAGCATCCTGCTTGGCCATCTCGACCATCTCTATGCTTTCTACGGCGAACAGGCCGGCGTGCGCATCGCGCGCAAGCATTTGGGCTGGTACGCGAAAGATCGGCCGGAAAATGCAGCCTTTCGCGATGTGGTCAACCGCGCCGAGCATGCCCACGACCAGTTGCGCCTGACCCGCGAATACTTCGAGGCGTTGCAGAACGGCTGGCGCATGGCTGCCTGAACGTCATCGCCGCAAACCCTTGCGGCGCTCGAACGGGCATCATCGGCGCATCGCCCCTCGTCTGCACGCCATGCCCCGCCCGCCCCTTTTGCTTCGCCTGTGTCTTCTGCTCACCTCGATGCTGCTGCTCGGCGGCTGTGAAGCGAGCCTGTTTGCCGGCCTGAACGCCACCGACCGCCACGCCGGCATCGAAGTGCAGCGCGGCATCGTGTTCGATACGGCTCATGGCTTGAAGCTGGATGTCTATCGCCCTGCCGGCGTCGTGCACGCGCCCGTCGTGGTGTTCTTCTATGGCGGAAGCTGGGTGCGCGGCGAGCGTGCCTGGTATCGCTTCGTGGGCACGGCGCTGGCTTCGCACGGCGTGGTGGTGGTGATTCCCGATTACCGCAAATATCCGCAAGTGAAGATGGACGGCTTCATGCAAGACGCGGCACGTGCCGTGGCGTGGACCCACCAACACGCCACCGAATGGGGCGGCACACCGCATGACCTGTTCGTCATGGGCCATTCCGCCGGAGGGCAGATCGGCGCCTTGCTGGCCACCGATCCATCCTGGCTGGCGCCCTACGATCTACAACCGAACGACCTGGCCGGCTTTATCGGCCTGGCCGGCTGTTACGATTTCATGCCGATCCCCGCGAAGGAAAAAGACATGCTCGGCATGTTCGGCCCCGATGCCGCCTCGCAAGCACGCGCACAACCGGTGCGTTTCGTGCACGGCAGGGAACCACCCATGCTGTTGCTGCAGGGCGATGCCGACAAGGAAGTCGATCCATCCAATGCGCTATCCCTTGCACATGCGCTTCAGGCGCACCACGAAGACGTTACGCTGCGTATGTATAAAGGCGTAGGCCACAACGCGCTGGTCTTTGCCTTGTCACGGCCGTTCCGCACCGAAGCGCCCACGCTGGAGGATGTGCTGGGCTTTATCCATGCGCACCCGATGGCCGATGCCCCGCATGCAAGGCATGAGAAGTCCTTGTAGGTTGGCGTTGCGCGAATGCGAATCCTGATGCATCCCATTTTTTTGCAGTTTTCTAGGCAAAAAAGCAGCAATTCGCGCCAGGGCTGTTTCAAAACAGATGATCATTCGGGCGAATACGCATCGCTGACTCCCTAATTGGGCTGCACACCTCAACATCGCCATCCCCATACATCGCGATGTTGGGTTGCCCCGATCTGCGACTCATCGCCAAAAAGGGCACGCGTCGTTGACCTTGCCCCGCTCCACCGCTATCGTCTGCCTCGCCGAGGTCTTCATCTCTTTATCCGAATAGGGAGATGGAATTAAAAGGGAAGCCGGTTTGAATCCGGCGCTGCCCCGCAGCGGTGTGTGGAAACGACCTTCGTCATAAGCACTGGGTAAGGAACCCGGGAAGCGGCGAACAGTAGGTGGCCCAAGGCCTCGTCCACGAGCCCGAAGACCTGCCTCAGCCGAAGTCTGCCGTTCGCAACGGTGCGCTTCGTACGACCTGGGAGCTCCGCGGGGAGACCCGGCACCGTGCCGTACTTCCGGCTCGGCGCCCGCCTGCCCGCGATGTTCTCAGCTCGCCCGCGGGGGCGAAGGTCGACGGTGCGCACCCCGGGCCGCGCTCGTGGCCGCGCCTGCCTTCGTTCCTCTTTGCCATCGCAATGAGGAATACACATGACGCACACAACTTATCTCGGCTTTCCACGTATCGGCCGTCGCCGCGAACTGAAACGTGCACTGGAAAAATACTGGGGCGACGGCGACGCCACCGCACTGCTCGATACCGCACGGGAGCTGCGGCAACGACATTGGCAACTTGCCAGCGCGTCGGCGCAGACCGTCGCCGTCAACGACTTCTCGCTGTACGACCACGTGCTCGATACCGCGGTGCTGCTCGACGCCGTACCCGACCGCTATCGCCCATGGCTACACGACGACCCGCTGGCCGGCTACTTTGCGATGGCACGCGGCAATCGCGAACTGCATGCGTTGGAAATGACCAAATGGTTCGATACCAATTACCACTATCTCGTACCGGAGCTGCATACCGGCCAGCGCTTTCGCGTTACCGTCAACAAGCCGCTGAATGAATGGCTCGAAGCGCGTGCGCTGGGACTGGATGCACGGCCTGTGCTGCTGGGACCGATTTCGTTTCTGCGCTTGTCCAAAACAGTGGATGGCAGCGATGCACTGAACCTGCTCGATGCGTTGCTGCTTGCTTACGCCGAGCTGCTCAAGCAGCTGGCGCTGGCCGGCGTCCCCTGGGTCCAATTCGACGAACCCTGTCTGGCGCAGGATCTCGATATGGCAACCCGGCAAGCCTATGTCGCCGCCTACAACATCCTGTCGATCGGCCCTTCGCCCAAGCGCCTACTGGCGACTTATTTTGGCGGGCTTGGCAACAATCTGGCGCTCGCGGCAAAACTCCCTGTGGATGGACTGCACGTCGATCTGGTGCGCGCACCGGAACAACTCGATGCCCTGCTGTCCGCGCTGCCCGAGCATTGCGTACTGAGCGCAGGCATCGTCGACGGGCGCAACATCTGGCGCAGCGATCCGCGGCGCGTATTGCCGCTGCTGGACAAGATTGCCGCATCGCGTGGAACCGAGCGCCTGTGGCTGGCGCCATCCTGTTCGCTGCTGCACGTACCTTTCGACGCCACGCAGGAAACGTCCTTGCCGGCGCCACTGCGAAGCTGGCTTGCCTTTGCCCAGCAGAAGCTGGAAGAGCTTGGCCTGTATGCCGCCGTGCTGGATGGCGATGAGCACGCCAGGAAAATCCTGGTTGACCAAAGTGTCGCCCTAGCCGCGCGCAAGCACGCCCCCGGCGTGCACCGGAGCGAAGTGCAAGCACGGGTGCATGCGTTGAGTCCCCAAGCCCCCCATCGGCGCTCGAATCTTGCCCATCGTCGCCGGGTACAGGCCGATACATGGGAACTGCCGCCCTTGCCGACTACCACGATCGGCTCCTTCCCGCAGACCGACGTACTGCGCCAGGCACGTGCCGATCACCGCGCCGGACGCATCGACGACGATGCTTATGAGGCTGTACTGCGCGAGGAGATCGAACGCGTCATTCGTTTCCAGGAACGCATCGGGCTCGACGTGCTGGTGCACGGCGAGCCCGAGCGCAACGACATGGTGGAATATTTCGGCGAACAGCTCGACGGCTTTGCCTTCACCCGTTACGGCTGGGTGCAAAGCTATGGTTCGCGTTGCGTCAAGCCGCCGATCATCTGGGGCGACGTCTCGCGCCCGCAGCCGATGACCGTGCACTGGTCGCGCTACGCACAATCCCTCACCGACAAACCTGTCAAAGGCATGCTGACCGGTCCGGTGACGGTGTTGCAGTGGTCGTTCGTACGCGACGATGTGCCGCGCGAGCAGGTCTGCCTGCAACTTGCCCTGGCCTTGCGCGACGAAGTGCACGACCTGGAAAACGCCGGCATCCGCATGATCCAGATCGACGAGCCGGCGCTGCGCGAAGGCCTGCCGATCCGCCGCAGCGAACAGGCCGCCTATCTGGACTGGGCGGTGCGCTGCTTTCGCATTGCCGCCGGCGGCATCCGGGATGCCACCCAGATTCACACGCATATGTGCTACAGCGAATTCAACGACATCATCGAAGCGGTCGCCGCGCTGGACGCCGACGTGATTTCCATCGAAAGCAGCCGCTCGCGCATGGAACTGCTGAAGGCCTTCGAAGCTTTCCGCTATCCGGGCAGCATCGGCCCCGGCGTGTACGACATCCATTCGCCGCGCGTGCCGTCCCAGGCTGAAATGACCGAACTGCTTGAGCGGGCACTCTCCGTGCTCGAGCCGGGCCAGCTATGGGTCAATCCGGATTGCGGACTCAAGACGCGTGGCTGGAAGGAAACCGAACCGGCATTGGTCGCGATGGTGAATGCGGCGCAAGCCGTACGCGCCACGTTGACCGAAGCCTGATCCGCAGGTTGGGGTTTACACCCCAACCTACCCCTCCGCCACCCGCGGAGGGACAGCCTGAACCCTGGATTGCACCGTCACATTGTTATGCCAGACTGGCCGGTGAAACCCGAAGCGGGGACGTGTATCATGCGCAATTCCCCTTTCCATCTCTTTATCCGTAAAGAAGGATATAAGCCCCGATGAGCAACTACCTCTTCACCTCCGAATCGGTCTCCGAAGGCCATCCGGACAAGGTCGCCGACCAGATCTCCGACGCCGTGCTGGACGCCATCCTGGCCCAGGACCAACGCGCCCGCGTGGCCTGCGAAACCCTGGTGAAGACCGGCGTGGCCATCGTGGCCGGCGAAGTCACCACCAGCGCCTGGATCGACCTGGAAGCGCTGACCCGCAAGGTGATCATGGATATCGGCTACAACTCCAGCGAGGTCGGCTTCGACGGCGAGACCTGCGGCGTGCTGAACCTGATCGGCAAGCAGTCGCCCGACATCAACCAGGGCGTGGACCGCAAGAAGCCCGAAGAACAGGGCGCCGGCGACCAGGGCTTGATGTTCGGCTACGCCACCAACGAAACCAAGGATTTCATGCCGGCGGCGATCTACTACTCGCACCGCCTGGTGGAGCAGCAGGCCAAGATCCGCAAGAAGAAGAACTCCCCGCTGCCGTGGCTGCGCCCGGACGCCAAGAGCCAGGTCACCCTGCGCTATGAAGACGGCGTGGCCACCGCGATCGACGCCGTGGTGCTGTCCACCCAGCACGATCCGAGCGTGAAGCAGAAGGATCTGATCGAAGCCGTGCGCGAGCACATCCTGAAGCCCGTGCTGCCGGCCAAGCTGCTGCACAAGAACACCAAGTTCCACATCAATCCGACTGGCAAGTTCGTGATTGGCGGCCCGGTGGGCGACTGCGGCCTGACCGGCCGCAAGATCATCGTCGACACCTACGGCGGCTGGGCTCGTCACGGCGGCGGCGCGTTCTCGGGCAAGGATCCGTCGAAGGTGGACCGTTCGGCTGCCTATGCCGCGCGCTACGTCGCCAAGAACGTGGTGGCCGCCGGCATCGCCGACCGCTGCGAAGTGCAGGTGAGCTATGCCATCGGCGTGGCCGAGCCCACCTCGATCTCGGTGACCACCTTCGGCACCGGCAAGCTCAGCGACGACAAGATCGAGAAGCTCATCCGCAAGCATTTCGACCTGCGTCCGTACGGCATCATCAAGATGCTGGACCTGATCCACCCGATGTACCAGGCCACCGCCAGCTACGGTCACTTCGGCCGCACGCCGTACGAAGTGAAGGACGCGAACGGCAACACCTTCACCGCGTTCTCGTGGGAGAAGACCGACAAGGCCGACGAGCTGCGCGCGGATGCGAAGCTGAAATAAGCATTCGCTTTATCGCAACAAGAAAACGGGTCGCCATGCGGCCCGTTTTCTTTTTTTTGGCGTGGCGCAGCGCCCACAGGCGGTCTTGCGTATAGATCGTTTTGCGACATGTTGCGATATCGTACGGCGTCTGCAAGCCATCGTCAGATCATCGATGCCTAGGGCCTGTTTACCCTATTGGCGTTGCCGTTGCGTAACCGTCAGGGGATGGCGCTGCGCCTATGCTGTTGGATCGCGCACAGGCGCTGCTGGAGTTGAACTTGCGATTCAACCCGGCCGAAGGCAAGACCCTGGAATGGGGGTTTCACGGCAACCGTCCTGCGCTGCGGTTGATAGCGCAGCATATCCATGGCGATGCTCTCAGGCCTGCAAGCAATGAAACGCTTGCCTGCGTCGAATGGATGCTTGCTCTCACCGCCAACGACTTCGCGCCCAAGGCTGTCCCCATGCTGCTGGCCGCCAGCGTCAAGCCACCACCGCATGACGCACCGGAGGGCTTCATCACCCACGGCAGTGAATTACCGGGCGTGGGCATACCGGGTGGATTATCTGCGGGCGTGGCAACGGCAGCCTGGTGCGCTGGAATGGTTGCGGGCGCAGACTACAAGGCTCCGCCACTGAGCATGGACTCACCCAGATCCACCGCCCCGGCGAAGGCCGGGGCCAGCCTTGTTGGCGCTTGATGTACGTCCGGATCGGCGTGAAGTTCCTGCACCCCGGCGTTCACCGGGGTGACGAATCAGGAGATGCGTGAAGCATCATGCTCTTTGAAAGTAGCAGCCTTTCAAAGAACCAAGACCACGGATGCGTCAGTTGTCCTTGTCGCCCGAGGAGGCCAGCAACACCTTCTTGGTCTTATGGCGATGGGCAAGCCGGGTGGTGGATTTGTGGTGATGGACCTTGGCCACGCGCGGGCAACTCCTGCCCCGGTGCGGCGTACAACCATGCGAGACGCGACGGTGTGCTGGTGCGGTCTCGTCCGCCTCCGCCGTGTCGATTGGCGACAACGCCGCCAGCACGCGATGGGTGCGACTGGACATGCCAGCCTGGGCGACCAGGGTTTCAGGTGTCGGCTGGTTGTCGAACCCGTCGTCCAGCAGACGGGCCATCAGGTTGTCGCGCGCGGAGGCAGTGCGCCCACCCAGCACCACGGCAAACAGGCGACGTCCATCACGCACGGCGGTGGAAGCCAGATTGAAACCGGAAGCGTCGGTGAAACCGGTCTTCAGGCCATCCATGCCGGGATAGCGGTCCATCAGATTGTTGTGGCCGCGGATCAGCTGACCATGGAACACGAATTCCTTGGTCGAGAAATAATGCGCGTACTGCGGGAAATCGCGATACAGCGCCATGGCGAGCTTGGCCATGTCGCGCGCGGTGGAGACGTTGTTCGGGTCCGGCAGGCCGCTGGCGTTCGCGAAATGCGTGGAGCTCATGCCGAGCAGCGCGGCCTGCGCAGTCATCATCTCCGCGAAATGGCTCTCGTTACCACCCAGGCTTTCGGCGACCACGCTTGCCGCGTCATTGGCCGACTTGGTCACCATGCCGAGGATGCAGTCATTGACCGAGATGGTCTGGCCGGGACGCAGGCCGAGCTTGGTCGGTGCGCGCGATGCGGCCCAGCCGGAAATGGGCAACTCCTGATCCACTTTCAGCTTGCCGGTCTGCAGCGCCTGGAAGGTCAGGTACAGGGTCATCATCTTGGTGAGCGAGGCGGGGTAATTCTGCTCGTCCGCATTCACCGCGCTGAGCACCTCGCCGGTGGCCGGGTCGATCACGATGGCCGCATAGCCCGCACGCGCCACCCCGGCATAGCCGGCAAGCCCCAGCAACAGCAACGCGGCGAGCAGGCTCCACAGCCGGTTCAGCAACCACGTTGGCTGGATGGATTGGATGTTCGCCACGGTCATTCACTCCCAAACCGCGGTACTGCCCCCGCGTCGCGCAACCTTAATGCATGACGACCGCAAATTCCAGAGGAAACGCTTTAATCTGCCATGCTAAGTACATGTTTTCTTGAATTTTAACCAGTCACAAGGGCGTAAAATTTTGTTATGCCCGGGTGATGGCCGCCTGAAATCCATATCGACAGTGGGCGCCAGTTTCTTGAAACGGAGCTTTCGCCCATCTGCCGACAGGGGAATGCAAAGAACGAGCCAGTACAATGCCGCCATGCCTCTGATCCAGCTCCAGCGCGTCGACTTCAGTGTCGGCGGCCCTCTCCTGCTCGAACACGTCGACCTGGTGGTCGATGTCAACGAGCGCGTGTGCATCGTCGGTCGTAACGGCGAAGGCAAATCCACCCTCATGAAACTGATCGCCGGTGAATTGCAGCCGGATGACGGTGAAGTACGCGTGCAAAGCGGCGTGATCGTCGCACGCATGGCGCAGGAGGTGCCGCAGGCCACTGCAGGCAGCGTGTTCGACGTGGTGGCCGAAGGCCTTGGCGATCTCGGCCGCCTGCTCGCGCGCTATCACCATCTGCTGGCCGAAGGCCGCTTCGATGAACTGGGCGACGTGCAACACCAGATCGAAGCCCAGCATGGCTGGGATCTGGATCGTCGCGTCAGCGACGTGCTGACCAAGCTGGAGCTGCCCGCCGAGACCGATTTCGCCGCACTGTCCGGCGGCATGAAGCGTCGCGTATTGCTTGCCCAAGCACTGGTGCGCAAACCGGACGTATTGCTGCTGGATGAGCCGACCAACCACCTGGATATCGAGGCGATCGGCTGGCTCGAAGGCTTTCTCAAGCAGTTCGTCGGCAGCATCGTGTTCATCACGCACGATCGCAGCTTTCTGCGCGCGCTCGCCACGCGCATCGTGGAGATCGATCGCGGCCAGCTCACCAGCTGGCCGGGCGACTACGACAATTACCTGCGCCGCCGCGAAGAACGCCTGCATGCCGAAGCGCAGGCCAATGCACTGTTCGACAAAAAGCTGGCGCAGGAAGAAGTGTGGATCCGCCAGGGCATCAAGGCGCGCCGCACGCGCAACGAAGGCCGCGTACGGGCGTTGAAGGCATTGCGGCGTGAGCGCGCCGAGCGCCGCGAATTGGGCGGCAACGCGAAGATGTCGCTGGCCAATGCACAAGCTTCCGGCAAGAAAGTCATCGAACTGGAGCACGTCCACCAGGCCTATGGCGGACGCGTGCTGATCGACGATCTCAGCACCACCATCATGCGCGGCGAGCGCGTCGGCATCATCGGTCCCAACGGCGCCGGCAAGAGCACCTTGCTGAAAATCCTGCTGGGGGAGTTGAAACCGCAACGTGGCGAGGTCAGCCTCGGCACCGGCCTGCAGATCGCCTATTTCGACCAGCATCGCTCACAGCTCAATGACAGCCTGAACGCATTGGACAACGTCGCCGAAGGCCGCGAATACATCGAGCTCAACGGCCAGCGCAAGCACATCATCGGCTACCTGCAGGACTTCCTGTTCTCGCCCGAACGCGCCCGCGCCCCGATCACGCGCCTGTCCGGCGGTGAACGCAATCGCCTGCTGCTGGCGAAGCTGTTTGCGCAACCGTCCAACCTGCTGGTGATGGACGAACCCACCAACGACCTCGATGTGGAAACACTCGAACTGCTGGAAGAACTGCTGACCGAATACAAAGGCACGCTGCTGCTGGTGTCGCACGACCGCGAATTCCTCGACAACGTGGTCTCCAGCACCTTGGTGCTGGAAGGCGACGGCAAGGTCGGCGAGTACATCGGCGGCTACAGCGACTGGTTGCGGCAAAAGCCGGCGGAGCGCCAAGCCGCCGAGCCATCTGTCGCCGCGGCCAAGCCCGTCAAGGCGGAAGCAACCGCTGCCGCGGCAAGCAGCGAGAAACCCAAGCGCAAGCTCAGCTACAAGGAGGCACGCGAACTGGAGCAACTGCCCGCGCGCATCGAGCAACTGGAAGCCGAAATTGCCTCACGCGCCGAAAGCATGAACGATCCTTCGTTCTATCAACAGGACAGCGCAGCGATCCAGAAAGCGAATGATGCGATGGCCAAAGCGCAGGCGGAACTGGAGTTGGCTTACGCTCGCTGGTCGGAACTGGAAGGCTGAGGCTTTACGGATTGCGATGAAAGTCGCTGGGCCCCGGCCTTCGCCGGGGTGACGAGAGTCTGTAGGTTGGGGTGCAAACCCCAACATCACGACTCCCATCGATGACAATGTTGGGGTTTGCACCTCAACCTGCGATCAATGCTCCTCGGCAGCCTTCGCCACATGCCCGTGCATGATGCGATCCGTCCAGGCGATACCGATGGCGGAAAGAATGAAAAGTCCATGGATGATGGTCTGCCACATCACGCCGATCGGCGTCAGCGTGGCGCACTTGAGCGCCGCACCGGTGCCATCGCTCGCTGCGATGCTGGCGAGCACGTCCGGCGAACAAAATGGCAGGCCGTTCAAGGTACCGGCGGCGATGAAGGTCTTGAGCAGATGAATCGATGAGATACCGATGATCGCCATCGCCAGCTTCACCTTCAGCACTGAGGCATTCACGTGCGACAGCCATTCCGGCTGGTCCGGATGCCCTTCCAGCCCCAACCGCGACACAAAGGTTTCGTAGCCGCCGACGATCACCATGATCAGGAGGTTGGAAATCATCACCACGTCGATCAGGCCCAGCACGATCAGCATGATCTCCTGCTCGCCAAGGCTCGGCGCCTCGTGGATCAGGTGCCACAGCTCCTTGCCGAACAGATACACGTAGACGCATTGCGCCACGATCAAGCCGACATAGAGCGGCAACTGCAGCCAGCGTGAGCTGAAGATCAGCAGGGGCAGCGGGCCGAGGCGGGGGCGCGGGTGCAGCGGTTGATCCATGGTGATGATTCCTTTCATTGAAAAGGTAGTGAGCGAAATGCCGGCGACGTCAACCGGTATTCTGCAACCCCTGCGCCACGCCATTCACGCATGCCACCAGTGCACGCAGCAGATGATCGTCGCTGCGATCGGTCGCGCGCCAGCGCTGCAGCAAGTCCACCTGCAACAGGCTCATCGGATCGACGTAGGGGTTGCGCAGGCGAATCGACAGCGACAGACGCGGATCGTCGCGCAAGAGTTCCTCGCTATGCTTGAGCTTCAACAACCAGCGCCGCGTGCGTTCGAATTCGTCGCGGACCATGCCGAAGAAGGCGGCGTGCAAGGGGCCGGCAAGCTTGGAGAACGCCTCGGCGATATCCAGGTCGCACTTGGCCAGCACCATTTCCACGTCGTCGAGCGCGTTGGCGAAGAACGGCCAGTCGCGGGCCATTTCCTCCAGTTTTTCCTCGCCATGCTTGGCGGCGGCACCTTCCAGCGCGGTGCCCAGACCATACCAGCCGGTGATGATGGAGCGGCATTGCGTCCAGGCGAACACCCACGGAATCGCGCGCAGGTCTTCCACGCCGCGCATGCTGCGCCGACGCGATGGACGCGAGCCGAGCGCCATCTGTTCGATCACGTCGATCGGCGTGGCCGCGCGGAAGTAGTCGACGAAACCTTCGCGATCGACGAAGGCGCGATAGGCGCGCCGGCTTTCGGCGGCCATGGCCGTCATCAGCTCGCGCCACGCGGCTTCGCGCGCATCCTCGTCGCGCGGGCGCACGCTGGCGCGCAGCACCGCGCCGGCGGTCTGCTCCAGATTGCGCAGCGCCAGTGCGCGGATGCCGTACTTGCGGTGAATCACCTCGCCCTGCTCGGTTACGCGCAGAATGCCGTCCACCGAACCGCGCGGCGACGACATCAAGGCCGGCGTGATGCGCGCACCGCCGCGGCTCGCGGAACCGCCGCGGCCATGGAAAAACGCTAGGCGAATGCCCGCTTGCTTCGCCACGTCCAGCAACTCCACCTGCGCGCGCTGCAAACCCCAGCGCGAAGCCAGCGTGCCGCCATCCTTGCCGCTGTCGGAGTAGCCGAGCATCACCCACTGGCAATCGTTGCGTGCGCGCAGATGGGCGCGGTAGACGGGATCGTCCAGCAAGGCGCGCAGCGTGTTCGGCGCGTTTTTCAGATCGTCCACTGTTTCGAACAACGGCGCGATATCCAGCGGCACGTGCTCTGCCGACGTGAGGCCGCCATAGCGCGCCAGCGCCAGTACCGCCAGCACGTCGGCAGCGGAGCGCGCCATGCTGATGATGTACAGGCCGATCGCCTCGACGCCATAACGCTGGCGCGACACCTGCAACGTCGCGAACACCGCGCGCAGCGATTCGGCCTGCGCGTCGTCGGTTTTTTCCAGCGTCCGCTCGCCGCTGGCGTACGCGCGCAACGTGGCGATGCGTTCGGCCGGCGTGCGTTGCGTCCAGTTTTCGTCGCGCAACAGCGCGGCGAGCGCATCGTCGTGCACGCGCGAATCCTGGCGCACGTCCAGCCGCGCCATGTGGAAGCCGAAGGTGCGCACGCGCCAGATCAGGCGGCGCACGGCATACGCACCGGCGTTGAGGCCACGATGATCGATCAGGCCATGCACGATCAGCAGCAGATCGTCGAGCAGTTCGTCGGCCGAGTGATAGCCTTCCTCGTTGCCGTCATCGAGCGTGGCCTCCAGGCGCGCGCCGATCAAGGTGAGCAGGCAGCGATACGGCATGTCCGCATGGCGGGGGCGAATGGTGGCGGCCGCGCGCGGAAACTGCTGGCGATAATCGGCCAGCCGCTTCAGCAGCGAGGCTTCGAACTGCACGCGATCGGCCGTCTGACTGAGCTGCCGCGCAAGGCCGTCGACGTCGGCAATGTAATGTTCCAGCACGTGCGCGCGCTGCGTGGCCAGGCTGTTGGCGATGGTATCGGCGCCGACGTTCGGGTTGCCGTCCATGTCCCCGCCGACCCAGGTGGCGAAGCTCAGCAAACGCGGCAGCGGCACGGCAACGCCATAGACCTCCTGCAAGGCGTCGGCGAGCAGTTCGTAGAACGCCGGCACGATGCGATAGATGGGATTGGCCAGATAGAAGCCGACGTGGTGATGCTCGTCCTGCACGCTGGGCCGGATCGGCGATGCCTCGGCGGTTTGCCAGCCGGCGGAGAGCGCCATGAAGATGCGGTCGTCGTCTTCCTTGCGTTCCTGCGGCGTGCGGGTAGGGTCGAAGTTGTCGACCAGGGCGCGCACGACCGCCTGCTCTTTTTCAAGCAGCGAGCGGCGGATCGCTTCGGTGGGATGCGCGGTGAACACCGGCTCCACCTTCAACTTGTACAGCCATTGCAGCAATTCGTCCGCGCTGACGCCTTGCGCTTTCAACCGCTGCAGCACGTCGAGCAGGGATTCCGGCTGGGCCGTGCCGCTCTCGCGCTGGTAGTCACGGCGGCGACGAATACGATGCACGCGCTCAGCGGTATTCACGGCCTGGAAGTAGGTTGCGAAAGCGCGGGCCAGGGCCTCGGCCTCGGCCGCGTCCAGCCCGGCCAGCGACTCGGCCAGGTCGTCCACCGCGCGCCCTTCGCGGCGGCGCCGGATGGAGGCCGTGCGCACCTGCTCCACGCGCTGGAAGAAGCCCTCCCCGCCCTGCTCGGCCAGCATGCGGCCCACCATCGCGCCGAGCCGGTGCACGTCTTCGCGCAGCGGGCCGTCGTGGGGCAGGAATTCAGGGTCGCGAATGGCTTCCATGGGGCCTCCGTCTGGGTCAGTTCCCTAGCCTAACCAATTTATGCGGCAGCGCGGCAATCCATTCGTCATAAGGATTGTTCTATGGATAGAATGGCGCTCTTCGCCGAGGGGCGCTGCGACCGTAGGGAACTGCTACGGCCAGGCTCGGTGGATGCCTCGAATGCAACGGCGCTCATGACGCGATGTTCGCGTCGGCCTGGCCTTCCGGGCCGGGTTTTCCCCATGAGACTCGGAGACATCCCTCCATGAATGCTGTCACCAACGATTCCGCTACCCACGACTACAAAGTCCGCGACATCTCGCTGGCCGACCTCGGCCGCCGCCGCATCCGCATGGCCGAGGAAGAAATGCCCGGCCTGATGGCCATCCGCGCGCGCTACTCGGCTGCCAAGCCGCTGAAGGGCGTGCGCCTGTCCGGCTCGCTGCACATGACCAAGGAAACCGCCGTGCTGATCGAGACGCTCAGCGCGCTCGGTGCCTCGGTGCGCTGGGCCTCCTGCAATATCTTCTCCACCCAGGACGACTGCGCTGCGGCCGTGGCCGCCGCCGGTATCCCGGTGTTCGCCTGGAAGGGCGAGACGCTGGAGGAATACTGGGATTGCACACTCGACATGCTCACCCACCCCGGCATGAAGGGGCCGGAACTTATCGTCGACGACGGCGGCGACGCCACGCTGCTGATCCACAAGGGCGTGGACATGGAAAACGGCGACAACTGGGTCAACACGCCCAGCGGCAACCATGAAGAACAGGTCATCAAGGATCTTCTCAAGCGCACCGCCAAGGAGCGCCCCGGCTTCTGGAAGAAAGTCGCCGCCGACTGGAAGGGCGTGTCCGAAGAAACCACCACCGGCGTGCACCGCCTGTACCAGATGATGGAAGCGGGCAAGCTGCTGGTGCCGGCGATCAATGTCAACGACTCGGTCACCAAGAGCAAGTTCGACAACCTGTACGGCTGCCGCGAATCGCTGGCCGATGGCATCAAGCGCGCCACCGACCTGATGGTGGCCGGCAAGGTGGCCGTGGTGTGCGGCTACGGCGACGTGGGCAAGGGTTGCGCGCATTCGCTGAAAGGCTTCGGCGCACGCGTGATCGTCACCGAGATCGACCCGATCAACGCCCTGCAGGCGGCGATGGAAGGCTTCCAGGTCACCACCGTGGAAGACACGCTCGGCGTTGCCGACATCTACGTCACCACCACCGGCAACAAGGACATCATCACGCTGGAACACATGGCAGCGATGAAGAACAATGCCCTGGTGTGCAACATCGGCCACTTCGACAACGAGATCCAGATGGATCGCCTGAACGCCGCCAAGGACGTGACGCGCGAAAACATCAAGCCGCAGGTGGATCGTTACACCTTCGCCAAGAGCCATCACAGCATCTACATGCTGGCCGAAGGCCGTCTGGTGAACCTCGGTTGCGCGCACGGCCACCCGGCTTTCGTGATGTCCAACAGCTTCTCCAACCAGACGCTGGCCCAGCTCGACCTGTGGGCGAACAAAGACAAGTATGAGAAGACCGTCTATCGCCTGCCCAAGAAGCTGGACGAGGAAGTGGCGCGCCTGCATCTGGAACAGATCGGCGTGAAGTTGACCAAGCTGACGCCGGAGCAGGCCGCGTACATCGGCGTGCCGGTGGAAGGCCCGTACAAGCCGGATCATTATCGTTATTGATGTCTAGGTTGTTGTTCGCCCCGGACCTGATCCGGGGCGAACATCACTTCCGGATATGGCGGCATGGCGATGTTGGGGTTCGCGTGCGCTCACCCCAACCTACGCTAGTGATGTACCCCTGCATTCACTTTGCGCACGGCATCCACAAAGTTGCCGAACGGAATATCGGTGACGCCGACCAAACCGATATGGCTGTTCTCGCCATCGAGCAAGCGCCCCGTCACCGGCTCGTCGACGTACTCGAACCAATGCGTGCCCACGATCGACGGATCGTTAGCGGCAGCCTGTACAAAGCGCGCATACGCTTCGCCACGTTGCGCTTCGCTCCCCACCGACACCACGCCTTTGCCGAACGGTCCGCGATCACCCGAGCCAAAATGGAATTCGGTGATCAGCACCGGCTTGTCGAGCTTGTGCAGCGCATCCAGATCGACGCCATGCTGTGGCACATCCGCATACACGTTGAAGCTCATCACGTCGCAATAGCGCGCGCATGAAGCCACCGCTTCGGGCGTTCTCACCGCAAAGCGTCCGCCCAGGAAAAGATGATGCGGATCGTGGCGATGAATCGCCGCCGCCACGAGGCTGAAGTACTGATCGGCATAACGCCGCAACCAGGCGCTGTAGTCGTCGGCGATCGCCGGATGCGCGGCGGCCGGTTCCGGCGCGGGGAAATTCGTGGCATCCAGTGCCGACCAATCGCCCAGCGTGATGCCCCATGCTGCCGCCAGCTTGGACGCCGCGCCGTATTTCTGCTTGAGCATGGCAATAAACGCCTGCTTGGCCGCACTGCGCGCTTCACCCTGCAGCGTGCCGATCGCCAGGCCCCAGCGCCCTTGAGGCCCCTGCCCGGCCCACGCCAGTTCGTTGTCGGCGTAGTAACCGAGCAGCCAGGGATCGTCACGTGAAGCGGCGGTGGCTTCCGACACCGACTGTTCGACCGCTTGCGCAAAGCGCGGATCGAAGGGATCGGGCATGCGCCCCCAATAATCGTAGCCGCTGGAAACGTTACCGAACGGGCCGTGGATGGCGATCGACAAGGTGTATGCCAAGCGGTGCTGCTCGGCCAGCACCTTGTCGCTCCAGTTGCCGATGGTGTTGAAACCCCAGGCTTGCAAACGGTCGAGCGTGCGCTTGCGCCAGGCAGTCAACCAATCGGCGCCATCCACGCGGTAGAGATTGGCCTCGTAAAAATTGAACCAGCGTCCGTGATTCGCGCCAAGACCGACACTCGCTGCGCGTTCGGGGTCGCGCGTATCGCTGCTACCGTAGAAGGCGCTCCACGGCGATTGATCCGGCGGCAGATTCACGAACATGGATTCGCGCCCTTGCACGTAGGTGCGCGTGTCGCCGGGCGTCACCGTATTGAGGCCCAACGAAAAGAACGCATGGCCGTCCGGGGTGACCAGCCACCAGCGGCCATTCGCCTTTTGCGTGTGGAACCAGCCGGTGCGTATCAGTGGAATGTCGTCGCGGCCGCCATAGGCATCCAGGCCATGGCGCTCGATCAACTGTGTTTGCAAGCGCTGCAGCTCTTGAACATGTGCGCTGCGCAAGGCCGCATCGCTGTCGATCTTTTCCGGCCATTCCCCGCGGGTGTATTGGCCCCACTGATCGACGATGCCGCGATAGGCATCCTGCAAGGACGCGTCGCTGGCATGCGTTTCCAGCTTGCCCAGCAGCAACTGCTGCGCGGCTTGCGGCGCTGGCATGCCGAGGCGGATATCGCGCACCTGCGCGAGGTCGATCGCTCCTTGCACGGTCGTGGCGACGAAAACGGCATGCCCGCCGTCGTCGAACGGCATCGGCGGCCCCACCTGCATGCCGAATGCGCGTGGCGAGGTGGCATGCAGCGGAACCACCAGCGTTTGTGCCGGACCCGCCGGCAAGCCAACTTGTGCATGCAGGCGCTGGCCGGCGGCGCCGTCGATCGTCACCTCGAGCGTCACCGCCCATGGCATCGCATTCTGCAGCTCGATCCGCAGCGCATCCTGCCCATGCCAGTTCCACGTGCCGCCAGCCGGTGCGATGACGATCTGCGGCTGACTCGCCGGCTGAAACGCGTACCGATGCAACGGCGTGCCATGCGCGTCATGCTCGACCTGGCCGACACGCTGCACCTGCTTCAAGTGAATGCTAGCCGGCATGGGCGCCGCCGCCAGATCGGCAACCTCCGCGGCAGCGCAGCCAAACGACAGCAGGCCCAGCACCAGCCCGATACATGATGCGATTGATTTCATCCGCGAATTCCAACCTGTGGGTTTGGTCAGCGGAGTGTACCCAACCTGTTCGCGGCGACGTTGTCGGGTACGTTCCGCCAAGCCCGCCTACACACATCGCTCACTTACCCACTCACGCGTTGCCGGCTCCACCGGCGCCACAACGCATACACCGGCACGCCCAGCACGATGATCACCAGGCTCATGCCGGCATCGTGCGGTGTGCTGATCACCGTGGCGGCAATCACACCCAATACCGTCGCCACGAACACGAACGGCAAGACCGGATAAAGCGGCACGCGATAAGGCGAACTCTGCGCACCGAACTTGCGCCGGTACCAGAACAAGGTGGCGATGCCGAAGGCATGCCCCAGCCACTCGCCTACGGTGGTGTAGTTGACCAATGAATCGAACGTACCCGTGATGATCAGCACAATGGCCCACAGACCCAGCACCCCCAACGCCACTTGCGGCGCGCGCCAGCGTGCGTCGATTTGCCCCACCGAGCGGA
>NZ_DATJMN010000264.1:0-13221 GCF_035508675.1 Dyella sp. | reverse complement strand
TCGTAGGCTGGGACGAGGCGAAGCCGAATCCCCGCATAGGCTTGCATGGCGGTGCCGGGATTTCTTCCCAGCCTACGCGCGACTTCGTCATCGGTTATCAAGTCCGTCCGTTTCGCACAGCGCACGGCTGCGCGATACTGTGCCGATGACCGACCCCGACGACATCGGCGCACTGCTCGGCGCCGACGGCCCGTTTGCCCGCGAACTGCCGAATTTCGCGCCGCGCCTTGCGCAGCAGGTGATGGCGCGCGCGGTGCAGCACGCCATCGCCGAATGCGAAGCGCTCATCGCCGAAGCCGGTACCGGCACAGGTAAAACCTATGCCTATCTGGTGCCGGCGATGCTGTCGGGCGAGCGGGTGATCGTTTCTACCGGTACCAAGGCGCTGCAGGATCAGCTTTTTTTCCGCGACATACCCAAGGTGCGTTCGGTGCTTGGCGCACGCCTGAAGACGGCCCTGCTCAAAGGTCGCGCCAATTACCTGTGCTTGTATCGTCTCGACCAGACGGTGCGCGAAGGCGCCAGTTTCGATCGTAACCAGGCCACGCAGCTGGCGGCAATCCGTGCATGGTCCGCGCGTACGCGTCGCGGCGATCGCATGGAATTGGCGGAGGTACCGGAGGATTCGCCGCTGTGGCTGCGCGTCACCTCGACGCCGGAGAATTGCCTGGGCGTGGAGTGTCCGTTCTACGACGATTGCCACGTGATCGCCGCGCGCCGCGAAGCGCAGGAAGCGGATCTGGTGGTGGTGAATCATCATCTGCTGTTCGCGGATCTGGCCTTGAAGCAGGAAGGTTTCGGCGAAATCCTGCCGGGCGCGCAGGCCTTCATTCTCGACGAGGCGCACCAGGTGCCGGAACTCGCCGGGCAGTTCTTCTCGCAAAGCATCAGCGCGCGCCAGCTCACCGAGCTGGCGCAGGATGCGCTGGCCGAATGCAATGGTGTCACCGGCGCCATCAGCCTGGTGCTGGAGCCGGTCGAGGCATTGCAGGAAGCGGTGCGCAAGTTCCGGCTGGCGATCGACAGCCTGCCTGCGCGAGGTCCTTTCCATGAATTGCTGCGGCGTGACGGCGTGCCGGCAGCGCTACGTGACGTGAGCGAAGTGCTGGCCGCGTTGACCGATGCGCTTGCTTCGCAGGCGGAGCGTTCGCGCGGTCTGATGAACGTACATGAGCGTGCAGTGCACGTGAGCGAGCGACTGGACCGCATCACCGAAACGTCTTCCGAACAGGACGTACGCTGGTATGAACTGTTCCCGCGCGGCTTCGCGCTGCATGCCACGCCGCTGGATCTGGCCGCGCCGCTGCGCGCGATGCGCGAACGCACGCATGCGGCATGGGTTCATACCTCGGCGACCTTGTCGGTTGCGGGACAGTTCGATCATTTCGCACGCCAGCTCGGCTTGGACGATCCACAGACCTTGAGTCTCGACAGTCCTTTCGATTACGCGCGGCAGGCGTTGTGCTACTTGCCGGAAGGCTTGCCCGATCCGGCGATGCGCGATTACACCGACCGGGTGATCGATGCCACGCTGCCGGTGTTGGAGGCGTCCAACGGCCGCGCGTTCCTGCTGTTCACCTCACATCGTGCGTTGCGCCGCGCAGCCGATTTGCTGGCCGATCGCGTGCCGTGGCCCTTGTTCGTGCAAGGCAATGCGCCGCGGCACCAATTGCTGGAAGAGTTTCGCCACAGTGGTCATGGCGTGCTGCTTGGCGCAGCCAGCTTCTGGGAAGGCGTGGATGTGGCCGGCGAAGCCTTGTCGGTGGTGATGATCGACAAACTGCCGTTCGCCGCGCCGGACGATCCTGTCTTGCAGGCACGTCTCGAAGCACTGGAGCAGGCGGGCATCAATCCGTTCATGGGTTGGCAGGTGCCTTCCGCCGCGATTGCGCTGAAACAGGGAGCGGGGCGCCTGATTCGCGATGTGCATGATCGCGGCGTGTTGATGCTGTGCGATCCGCGGCTTACTTCCAAGGGGTATGGCAAGCTGTTTCTCAAAAGCCTCCCGCCGATGCCGCGGACGCGGGATGTCGCTGATGTGCGGCGTTTCTTCGAGCTTGCGGCGCCGGTGGAAACCATTCCTTCTCCCCTTCGGGGCAAGGGTTAGCGACGTAGGTTGGGGTGAGGCGCAGCCGAACCCCAACGCTGCCATGCGCATTTCTCGTTGGGATTCGTCTGCGCCTCACCCCAACCTACACGTTTTCCGGCAAGACTGAACGCGCCTATGATGCGGCGGCTGCTAGAGTTTCGCCTCTGCATACGTATTCAGTCGGACAGGGCTGCGAAGCGTGCGCAGAATCGCCCATCACGTGAAGCCATCATGCGGGGAGCATGCGCCCATGCACTTGAATACGAGCAATGCGAGCGCGGCGCAGGGGGAAGAGTCGCGCACCACAGCCAGGGTTGTGCTGATTGCCGCGGCGGCGGCGATCGGCGGGTTTCTGTTCGGTTTCGATACGGCCGTCATCAATGGTGTGGTTGATGCGGTGCGTCATGGTTTCGGCCTGAGTGCGGGGCAGATCGGCATCGCTGTTTCTTGCGCTTTGCTCGGTTCCGCGCTGGGCGCGTGGTATGCGGGGCCGCTGGCCGATCGCCTGGGTCGTGTGCGTACCATGCAGGTGGCGGCCTTGTTTCTGGTGCTCTGCGCGATTGGATCGGGCCTGGTGCACGGTGTGGCGGGTCTGATGTTCTGGCGCGTGATCGGCGGCATCGGCGTGGGCGTCGCTTCGGTGATCGCGCCGGCCTATATCGCGGAAGTGTCGCCGGCGAACGTGCGGGGCCGCTTGGGTTCGATGCAGCAGCTTGCGATCGTGCTCGGTATTTTCGTGGCGCTGCTCAGTGATGCATGGCTGGCGAACATGGCTGGCGGCGCAGCGGGAAAACTTTGGTTTGGCCTGGAAGCCTGGCGCTGGATGTTCCTGGTTGCGACGGTGCCGGCGCTGATCTATGGCGTATTGGTGCTGGGCGTACCGGAATCGCCGCGTTATCTGGTGGCGCGTGGGCGCCCTGCCGAAGCGCGCGTGGTGTTGGCCAAGGTGCTCGATCTACACAGCGACCAGGCCCTGGATGCCAAGATCAACGACATCGCGCATAGCCTGAAGGTCGAATATCGGCCGACCTTGAAAGACCTGCGCGGTCCACGCGGCGGGCTGTTGCCGATCGTGTGGGTGGGCATTCTGCTGTCGGTATTCCAGCAGTTTGTTGGCATCAATGTGATTTTCTATTACTCGTCCACGCTGTGGCACTCGGTGGGATTCAGCGAGGCCGATTCGTTCTCGATCACCGTGTTTACCTCCGTCGTCAATGTGCTGGTGACCCTGGTGGCGATTGCGCTGGTGGACAAAATCGGGCGCAAGCCGTTGCTGCTGATTGGTTCGGCCGGCATGGCCATCACCTTGGCGATGATGGCGTGGTGTTTTTCGCAGGCGGTGGGTAGCGGCGCTTCATTGAGCTTGCCGGCGCCGTGGGGAATGGTTGCGCTGGTCGCCGCCAATCTTTACGTGGTGTGCTTCGGCTTGAGCTGGGGGCCGATGGTGTGGGTGCTGTTGGGTGAAATGTTCCCAAACAGCATTCGTGCGATCGCGTTGGCGGTGGCCGCTGCGGCGCAATGGGTGGCCAATTTCGTCATTACCAGCACGTTCCCGTGGCTGGCACAGGTCGGGCTGGCGTTTGCGTATGGCTTGTACGCCTTGTTTGCGTTTGTATCGCTGTTGTTCGTGATGCGTGCCGTGCGCGAAACGCGCGGGATGGAACTGGAGGACATGCGCGCGTCGTGAAGTCGCCGAGCTTCAGTGTTCGGCACTTCATCCGTCATCACGCGGCGTGCAAGGCACGGCTGTACGCATGCACTTCATCCACCAGCACCTTCACATGCTCGGGGTCGACTTCCGGCGTCACGCCGTGGCCAAGGTTGAAGATGTGTCCGGGATGTTTGCCGTAGCTGTCGAGCACCCGCTGCACTTCGCGCCGGATCACCGCAGGGCTGGCGCGCAATACGGCCGGATCGAGATTGCCTTGCAGGGCCACCTGGCCATCGACCGCCTTGCGTGCATCGCCGAGATCGATGGTCCAGTCCACGCCTAGCGCGGCGCAGCCGGTCCGGACCATGTCGGCCAGATGCGCATTCGCGCCTTTGGAGAACAGGATCAGCGGTACCTCGCGTGCATGTGCATCGGCCTTGAGCGTGTCGACGATCTGCGCCAAGTAACGCAATGAGAATTCACGAAACGCCGACGGTCCCAACATGCCGCCCCAGGTGTCGAAGATCATCAAGGCTTGCGCACCGGCGGCAACCTGTGCGCTGAGATAGGCGGCCACCGAGCGCGCGAGGGTGTCGAGCAACTGATGCGCCAGCGCAGGATCGTTCCAGCACAAGGCCTTGGCGGTGGCGAAATCGCGCGAACCTTCGCCTTCCACCATATAGCAGGCGAGCGTCCAGGGACTGCCGGAGAAGCCGATCAGCGGTACGCGCCCGGCCAGTTCGCGGCGGATCAGGCGCACGGCATCCATCACATAGCGCAGTTCACTTTCCATATCCGGGACGCCAAGGCGCTGCACGTCGGCGCGTGTGCGAACCGGATGGGCAAATTGCGGACCTTCGCCTTGCGCGAAGGACAGGCCCAGGCCCATCGCATCCGGGATGGTGAGGATGTCGGAGAACAGGATGGCGGCGTCCAGCGCGTAACGCTGCAACGGTTGCAAGGTGACTTCGCAGGCCAGCTCGGGGTTGGTGGCCAGGGCCATGAAGCTCCCGGCCTTGGCGCGCGTGGCGCGGTACTCGGGCAGGTAGCGGCCGGCCTGGCGCATCACCCAAACGGGCGTCGTATCGACGGGCTCGCGGCGCAGGGCGCGCAGCAGGCGATCATTCTTTAGTGTTATGGACATGTTTTATCGGTGTCCGTAGGGGCCATCGACCCCTTGGGCAAAGACCACGCGGTAGCCGCGCTTGAGTTGGGCATCGCGCACTTTTTCGAAGGCGGCGATGGCTTCGTCGCGTTCCAGGTATTGATCGCGTTTGAGCGTGGCGCGGCCACCCTGCGTGCCGGACTCGCGATAGAGCGTCCAGCCGCCGAGCAGATCTTGCTCCAGTACGATCTGGACATAGCGCGGCGGGTCGGCCGAAGCAGGCATGGTTTGCAGGTAAAGGCGCATGGCGTCCAGTATGGCGGTACGGCGGCAAAGCCGCAGGCACGCCATTTTAGAGGGCTGGAGCTCGGCTAGCGAGGGCGGATAAGTTCTTGTGCTTATGGGCACTCAATGGCGTACAGCCCCTGGTGGGGTCTGGGGTGCTTTGGTTTGGAGGGTCAAGCCCGAAGGGTTGGACCGCAATCGTTCACGCATCTTCCATGCATGGGGGCGAATAGCGCTGCGTATCGTGTTCCACCCAGTCCAAATAGCCGCGAATCCAGTCTTTCGTGCCTGCGATATAGGTACACAACGACAGATCTGCGCTTTGTTCGATGGTGGCCGCGAGGGTGAGGAATTGATCGATCTCCCCCTCTATTCGTGCAACGGTACGGTTGACGGCACTTTGCAACGAGCCATCCTGGGCGGCATAGACGGTCACCATGCTCCAAAAGTGACCAGGTTGTCTTATTTCTGCGTTCAAGCTGTGGACGTCGTTGCTCCAACAGACGATGTTGTTGATATGAAGGTCAAGTTGCTGCACGTCCGGTCGGCAGTGAACCGCCGCGGAAAGAGGGGCTGCGTTGGCCGGATCGATCAGCGCAAGCGTTGAGGGCATGCCCCCGATATATCGCCGGATGGATATGTAGGTTTGCATAGTCGGAGGGGCGCCGTTCAAATGGACCAGAATCTGCAGGCCCGCCGCGGTTGCCCACAATCGTATGCCGTTGGCAAATCGCTCGAAGTGTTCCGGCTGAAGCAATTGCCTGAGTTGCTGGCACACGTCCAGCCACGCGGACTCTCCGTAGGCTGGGTGCTCTCCCAGGCGATTGAAATCCACCGCATCCAGAATGGCTGCCAAGGGTGGAACGGTGGATGCGGAGACGCCATGGATATGATCGACGAGTATGTCATCCGTCAGGAAAAGACAAGCGATGTAGTTGGCCAGCACTTGCAACAGTCGGCGTTCCGCATGGGGATAGCATCGCGCCGCCAGCCAGGCCAAGCAGGCTTGGACAGCATGGCGGCGATGCCCTTCATTGAGAAACAATCCATGCAACTTGGCCCAGTCGAGCATGGTGCTTTCTATTTGCTCGACGTTGGGTGCGCAAGCCGATGGCCAGGGAAAGTCGATGTGCGGACGAGGTGGTAAGGAGAGGGAGAGGGGCAGCTTGTCAGCGAAGGCGGCTATGGGGGTGTCCATGACGTTTTATCCAGCAGGCAGATGCAGACCCTTTGATTTCAACTGCAAGGAGATGCGAGCGCGGCGATCCTGAATCGATGGATTGCTTCACCGATGTCGAGCTTCGTCTTGCAGAGAAGCTGATTTCAACGCTTGCCAATTGAGCGGCCCTGAATCGGCGACCGGAATGTGGTGTTGTGGCTTACCGATGCGTTGAGCGAGCGAAGCGAGTAAAGCTCGTCGTGCGGCGTTTGAAATGTGATTCATTCCGCAGATTGTTATGCAAATCCGCAGAGCCGGAAGTCTCTACCACGATGCACTCAAAGAACGTCAACAACTCACTTGCAAAGCGTTAAGCATCGCTAGATGACGTTATCTCTCGCATGGAAGTGAAATACGTTGGCGCCGCGCGCCTGAATGATTCTGTCCCTCTTACACGGCTTCGCGCAGTACGGCGAGCACATCTGCTTCGTCGACACCGGCGATAATTTCCGCGCGTCCGATACCACGCCACAGGATCAATCGCAGCGTACCGGCGGTGTTCTTTTTATCCAGCCGCATCAAGGCCAACAGCTGCTCCGGGTTGTAGTCGCCGGGAACGTGGGTTGGCAAACCCATAGCCTTGAGCAAATGTTCAAGTCGCGACGTGTCGGCGCTATGGCTCATCCCCAAGCGTTCCGAAAGTTTGGCAGCCAGCAGCATCCCGACCGCCACGCCTTCACCATGCAACAGCGTGGTGTAGTGGCCTGCCGTTTCCAGCGCATGGCCAAACGTATGGCCAAGATTGAGCAGCGCACGTTCGCCTTGTTCGGTTTCATCGCGTGCCACCACGCCGGCTTTGTAGCGCACCTTGGTGGCAATGGCCTGCACGAGCGCGGTCTCGTCGCGCGCGACGAGCGCATCGGCGTGCTGTTCCAGCCAGCCGAAGAAAGCCGCGTCGCCGATGGCGGCGCCCTTGATGACTTCGGCCATACCGGCGCGGTATTCACGTACAGGCAGGCTGTCCAGCGTACCGATATCGGCGACCACCGCGCGCGGTTGATGAAACGCGCCCACCAGGTTCTTGCCGGCAGGCAGGTTGACGCCGGTCTTGCCGCCGACGGAAGAATCCACCATCGACAGCAGGGTGGTCGGCATCTGGATGAAGTCGATGCCGCGCATCCAGCAGGCTGCCGTGAAACCAGCAAGGTCGCCCACCACGCCGCCGCCCAGGGCAATCACGCAGGCATCGCGTGTTGCGCCGAGGGTGGCCAGCGCTTCCAGTGCGAGGCCGACATTGGCGAAGCTCTTGTGCGCTTCGCCGTCATCGAGCAGGAACGAAGACCAGCGCAGGCCATCCAATCCACGTGCCACGCGCTCCAGGTACAGCGGCGCGACGGTGTGGTTACTGATCACCAGCGCATGCCGGCCACGCAGCATGGCGCGCCAGCGCGCATGATCGTCGAGCAGTCCGCGGCCGATCCAGACCGGATAGCTGCGTTCGCCGAGCGTGACTGGGATGGTGGCTTGAGGCGTGGTCGTGTTCATCATGCGGCTTGTCGGTTCCAGTGCCGCTCCAGCAAGGCCATGCAGCGTTCGCTGGCGGCGGCGACGCCTTCGTTGTCTGGCCCGGGTGCGACGACCAGATCGGCGATTTCTGCGTATAACGAGGTGCGCGTGGCAGCCATGGCTTCCAGTTTCTGATGGCGGTCGGCATCGGCCAGCAACGGGCGCGAGGCGTCGAGCGCAAGTCGCTGCAACTGCGCCGGCACCGTGGCTTGCAGCCAGACCACATAGCCGCGTTCGGCCAGGGTGCGCCGGTTGGCCGGATCGAGCACCGCACCGGCGCCGCTCGCCAACAGCACGCCACGTTGGCCGCTACACTCCTCCAGCATGGCGCGCTCGCGCCGGCGAAAGCCGGCTTCGCCTTCGATATCGAAGATGGTGGCGATGGAGACGCCGGTGAGTCGTTCGATTTCCTGGTCGAGATCGACAAACGGCATGCCATAACGCCCCGCGAGCTGCCGGCCGATCGAGGTCTTGCCGGCGCCGGTGGGGCCGACCAGGAACAGGTTGCACGAAGG
Organism: Dyella sp.; assembly: GCF_035508675.1. GTDB lineage: Bacteria > Pseudomonadota > Gammaproteobacteria > Xanthomonadales > Rhodanobacteraceae > Dyella_B. The sequence continues at coordinate 4,851 of NZ_DATJMN010000264.1, read as the reverse complement.
ATTCATGGGTGGATATTAGCAAGCGAGCCGACAGGCAGGTGGATGGATGGCCGAACGCATCTTGATTGCAGGCTGTGGCGATCTGGGCGAACGCGTGGCGCGCTTGCTGTTGGCACGGGGCGACCAGGTGTATGCACTGCGCCGCCACCCACCCGGCGGCGATGATGGTATTCAGTGGCTGGCGGCGGATCTGGCTGATGCGGACACACTCGCCGCCCTGCCTGCAGGGATCACCCGGCTAGTCTTCTTGCCGGCTCCGGATGCGCGCCAGCCGGAGGTCTACCGCGCCATTTTTCTCGACGGCCTGCGTAACGTGCTCGATGCCCTGGATACCGCATCGTTGCAGCGCGTATTGTTCGTGTCGTCCAGTGCCGTGTATGGCGAGCATGCGGATGAGTGGGTGGATGAAGCGACACCGCCCGCACCGTTGAACTTCAACGGCCGGATTTTGTGCGAAGCGGAGTTGAAGCTGCAGGATTATCCGGTCGACGCGATCGTGCTGCGTCTTGCCGGCCTGTATGGGCCAGGGCGCACGCAGCTGATCGATCGTCTGCGTGCGGGGCAGGCCAGTGTGCCGCGGCAATCCAGGCATTGGGCCAACCGTATTCACGTGGATGATGCAGCGGCGGCGATCGAGCATTTGCTCATGCTGCGCGATCACGAAACGGTATACGTGGGGGCGGACGATACCCCTTTGCCGCTGGATGTTCTCTATGACGATCTAGCCGCCTTGATCAATGCGCCGAAGGCTCCTGATGGTCCAGCCCCGGCAGGTGTGGGCAGCAAGCGGCTCAGCAATGCACGGCTGAAGGCCGGCGGCTTTCGTTTTCGCTGGCCGGACGCGCGCAAGGGATATGCAGCGCTGCTGGGTTGCGCTGTCCAGCCGGATAACTAGCTGGTCTCGCGACGACGGCAATGCTGGTATTGCCTTAACTTTTCGATGCGTCGGGCGCCGGCCGGCGTTTCACTTCGTAATGTTGCTCGGCACTCTGTGAGGTGAGTTGCTCTTCGATGCCGTATTTGATGAGGTCGGCATCGCGGGTGATGCCGAGCTTGCGCATGGCGCTCATCTTCTGCGTGCTAACTGTCTGCTTGCTGCGGTCGAGGCGCCGGGCAATTTCGCTGATGGTGAAGCCCGACACGTACAGTCGTACCACTTCCAGCTCGCGGGTGGACAAATGGCGCGTGCGCGAGGATGAACCGCCGCCCTGGATGCCATGCTTCTGCACGACGGCCTCGATGCTCGGCGAAAGATAGCGCTTGCCGGCCAGTGCTGCGTACAGCGCCGTGGTGAGATATTCCAGCGGATCGGCCTTGCTGAGGATGCAGCTGACGCCTTGAGCCAGCAGCGCACGAATCACGTCGGCATTGCTCATCATGGTCAAGGCAATCAGGCGCACCGACGGGAAGCGCTGGCGGAGCAGGTTGAACAGCGTGACGCCATCGCCATGGCTGCCGCCGGGCATGGCGTAATCCGAAATGACGACGTCGACGGGGTGCTTTTCCAGCAGTTCCACCAGCACGGTGGAGTTGCTGGCAGTGCCGACGATGCGTATATCCGCCTGTCCTTGCAGTTCGTGTACAAGGCCGGCCAGCAGTAGCGGATGGTCGTCGGCGATGGCTACGCGTACGTGGCGGTCGCTGGGTGAAGGGGTTTCATGGGGTGATTTGATGGACATCATGCTGCGCGGCTCTTGAGTGTTTTCCCTACCGCTGCCAGCTGTGCCATGAAATCACTCGGCAGCGGCGCAGCGTCCTATATGCGTGGATGGTGTGGCATCTTGGGTCCTGGTCTTTGACGAAAAACGCGAGCGAATCGTCTTGGGTCCTGGTCTTTGACGAAAAACGCGAGCGAATCGTCTGCATGGCAGGACGGCTTTCACCAGGATTTGCTGTTCGTCGATTATGGCGAGGCGCGTCAGTCGGACAATAGAACTTTTCCGAAATGCGACGGAAGGCAAGTCCATTGGCTGAGATAACTCAGTTGTGGCTGAGCCCCATCACGTGATGATGGGTGTCGTATTCCACGCAGGTATCGGCCAGCACCGGCAGGGTAGCCAGGGCGTGTCGGCTGAGCCGTTCGAAGTGAAGCAGGAATCGTTGCATGGCCGCCGCGTCCATGGCCAGCGGCGCGCCGCGTGCCAGCAGATCCTTCTCGGTTTCGCTGCGCCACTCGCGAATCACTTCCCAATTCGGCGCCTGCAGCACGATGAGCGCATCCAGTTTGCGCCACAGCGGCTGATAGGCGCGCAGCTGCTTGTTGACCCAATGGCGCCAGCGGCCGTCCGGGTCTTCCTGGCGCTCCAGCGCATTGACCGGTTCTTCCAGCGCGCTTTCCAGTTGCGGCCTGAGGCCAAGCGCCCAGCCTTCCATCACCACCAGGCGCGGCGGCCGGGTGGCGCGCGGCCAACGTGAAGGTGGCATGCGCGTATCGCGGCCCTTGTCGAAACGCGGCCAGGTCACCGGAAATTTTTCCGAGGCATTCGGCAGGGCGGTCAGCACCGAAAGCAGCAGCTCGATCTCGTGCGTACCCGGCACGCCGCGCGTCTTCAGCAGCGGATGCACCTGGTGGGCAAGCGTCTCGCGTTCACTGCGCGAATAGTAGAAATCGTCCAGCGAGAGGACTTCGGTCGGCCAGCCCCGATGCTCGGCCTGGATCTTGATCAGACGCGCCAGGGTGCTCTTGCCGCTGCCCTGCAGGCCGGACAGGCCAAGCACATATGGCCGCTGCACCCGCGCGATGCGGCCGGCGTAATGATCCAGCAGGTGGCCGGCGAGGGCGTCGTTCTGCGTGCTAGCATCATCCTTCATCGCGTAATCATGACGTGCGCTGGCTACGATTCAAGACCCTGATAGATCATCCCATGCTGAAGCCCGAGATCCTTGACACTTTCAACACCTTGTTGGACCAGGCCGTGGCCAGTGGCGATCCAGAGCCCACCGCCGTGAACCTCTCCAGCGTCGATGCCGCGGGCCGCGTCAGCTCGCGCATCGTACTGCTGAAAGGGGCCGACCAGCGCGGATTTCGTTTTTTTACCAATTACGAGAGCGACAAGGGCGAACAGATCGATGCCCACCCGCAGGTTGCCCTGTGCTTCCACTGGAAACGACTGCGTGAAGGCGTGCAGGTGCGCGTGGAGGGCACGGCGCGCAAGGTGCCGGTCGAGGAATCCGATGCCTACTTCGCCTCTCGGCCGCGTGGCAGCCAGATCGGCGCGTGGGCGTCGCTGCAGTCGCAGACCCTGGCCGCGCGGGAGACCTTCGAACAGCGCGTGGCGCATTATGAGCAACAGTTCGCCGATCATGACATACCGCGACCACCGCACTGGGGTGGCTACGTGGTGGAGCCGGACATGATCGAATTCTGGTACGGCGCCAACTTCCGCTTGCACGAACGCGTGCGTTGGGACCGCCACGGCCAGACCTGGACCAGCCGCCTGCTATATCCATGAGGAGAGTGCGCCATGAGCCGAGCCACACCCGCGGAACATGTCGCGCAGAACGGTTTCACCGTACACACGCGTGGTCGCGGCTTCAGCGAGATCACCGATAAGGTGGCGGAACTGGTCACCGCCAGCGGCGTGCACACCGGCATCGTCAACCTCTTCACCACGCACACCAGTTGCTCGCTGCTGATCAGCGAAAACGCCGATCCGGCCGTGCGTGCCGATCTGGAGCGCTGGTTCGCCCGCGCCGTACCCGACGGCGACGCGATCTTCCAGCACGATGCCGAAGGCCCCGACGATATGCCGTCACACGTGCGCGCCATCCTTACTGGTGTGAGCCTCACCCTTCCTGTGCATGGCGGCAAACCGCAGTTGGGAACCTGGCAAGGGATTTATCTGTGGGAGCATCGCCTGGATCCACACCAGCGCAAGGTAACCGTCACGGTGCTGGGGCACTGACTACCGACACTCTCGATGCTTGGCGCTCTCTGCGCGGAAAAAAAGGAAATCGCGAAGTTCGTTTTCGAAATGCCAGATGGCGTTAGATAACGCAGGCGCAGCCTAACCCCAACGTTGCCGCACCCATCACGCCGCTGGGGTTTCGGTTACGCTTCACCAGCAAGCTGCGAGAGCACGTGTCGTGATGACAGATCACCGATAGCGCGGCTGATCTTGCGCAGTTCGTTATGGCTTTGAACACCACAATTTTGCGTTGCAACCTGGTTTTGCGTGCCGATCAGGTTGATGTTGCGCGAAAATTTTGCGCAATCTTAGGAATCGATCTGCCCGCGAGGAAGCAAGGCAGCACTTCGCGCTCGCGCGGCGTTGTGTCTGCGGTTCAATACCAGTGATACGAATGAGGTGTAGTAAAAACGCGATATTCATGGTCGCAATGCACTTCGGTATGTCACGGGTTTTAGGATTATTGCTATTTGCCTAAGCGGCTCTTTTTTTTCCTGCTTAGCATCATTACTAAGATGCTAAGCATCGGAGCGGTGCAAAACGGCGATCGGTCCAAGTAGGCAATGCTCCGAGCTTAAGCCAGAATCGAAGCGGGTTGGCGGTGAGCGCAGCGAACCCCAACATTGCCATGCAGAACGCATCGCAATGTTGGGGTTCGCTGCGCTCTCCGCCAACCTACGAAGGATCACGCTACGTCCTTAAGTTCGGAGCATTGTCCAAATAGGGGGTGTGCGCGGCAGCAATCACCAATTGCGGATTCATGGCGTGAAGGATGAGGCGCCGAGCGAAACGCCAAGCCGTCTCGGCAAGATGCCGATGGACGTACTTGAGAAAATCGATGCCTGTCATCCAGCGAGCGCATTCAGCAGGGCTGTTTCACAGGTAATGACGCTGACAAGGAATGAGTGGCAGCGCTGTGTCGCGCTTTTTTAAAAAAAGTGTG
>NZ_DATJMN010000263.1:0-3817 GCF_035508675.1 Dyella sp. | reverse complement strand
GCCTTGCCGTGAGCGTGCTCTGCTCGATCCCTTTCCTGGCCGCGGTGGCATTGATGTTCTTGTATGAGATCGACAAGCCGCTGGAGCAGCGCATCGAGCAGGAGCTGGGCACACGCCGGCTCGAGGCCGCTCTGCCCTCCTGAATTCCCACACACAACATACCTTTCCCGATGGATTTGTTCGATGTCCGACGAAACGGAAAAGCGCGACCTACCGTCATTGGCCGCCAGCGCCATCTCACCACCCTTGGTCACGCACCTGTACACCGCCGACCCTTCCGCGCATGTCTTTGACGGCGCCATCTATCTCTATCCTTCGCACGATATCGAAAGCGGCGCGCCATTCAACGATAACGGCGATCACTTTTGCATGGAGGACTATCACGTCTTCCGCATGGATTCACCCGACAGCAAAGTGATCGATTGCGGCGTGGCGCTGCATGTAAAAGACGTGCCGTGGGCGGAGCGGCAAATGTGGGCGCCGGATGCTGCCTGCAAGCATGGACGTTACTACCTTTATTTTCCGGCCAAGCGTGCGGATGGCGTGTTCCAGATCGGCGTTGCGGTGGCGGAGCGCCCGGAAGGTCCGTTCACAGCGGAGCCCGAGCCCATTCGCGGCAGCTATTCGATCGATCCCGCGGTTTACGAAGACGACGATGGCGCCCACTACATGTATTTCGGCGGCATCTGGGGCGGCCAGTTGCAGAAGTATCGTGACAACGTGTACGCCCAGAGCAACGAGGAACCCGCTGACGACGAGCCTGCGCTGGGGCCACGTATTGCGCGGCTGAGCGATGACATGCTGCAGCTTGCCGAGGCATCGCGCGAAGTCGTCATCCTCGACCAGGATGGACATCCGCTGCGGGCAGGCGATCATGCCCGCCGCTTCTTCGAGGCACCGTGGCTGCACAAGCATCAGGGCACGTATTACTTTTCGTACTCCACTGGCGATACGCATTTCATCTGCTACGCCACCGGCGACAATCCCTATGGGCCATTCACTTACCAGGGACAGATCCTGGGCGAGGTGGTCGGCTGGACCACGCATCACTCCATCTGCGCGTTCGCCGGCAAGTGGTACCTGTTCTACCACGACGCGATTCTGTCGGGCGGCGCCACGCACCTGCGCTCGATCAAGATGACGGAATTGCGCCATGATGCGCAGGGACGAATCCTGCGCATTGATCCCTATGGAAGCTGACGACAACCACACCCCGCCGCATGACCCCGCACTGACGCCCCTGGCGCCGGGCTCCCGCCTACAAATTCGCCACGGCGCACTCGTTGTCGATATTGCGCCTGAAGCCGGTGGACGTATTGCGCAGATCATCCGCCATGGCGTGCCTTGGCTGGTCGATCATGATGCGCAGCATGCCGCGATGATCGCCTGGGGTTCCTATCCGATGCTGCCGTGGGCCGGCCGTATCCGGCACGGGCGATTTCGCTTTGAGGGGCAGGATTATCAATTGCCGCGCAATCTTGGCGGTCACGCCATTCATGGCGTTGCCTTGGCCATGGCCTGGCAGGTCGATGCGCATGCGTCCTCGCATGTCGAACTCTCGCTCGCGTTGCCCGCCGATGAGCGCTGGCCATTCGGCGGCAGCGCGCATCAACGCATCGAGGTAAGCGAAGATCGGCTGCGGATGACGCTGATGGTGCGCGCCGGCGAGTGCGCCATGCCGGCGACGATCGGATGGCATCCCTGGTTTCGGAAACCTGATCGCGTCGACATTCATCCCGAGCAGGTCTATCCGCGCGATGCGGAAGGCATCGCCACCCTGCCCTTGGCCGCACCGCCGCCTGGGCCATGGGACGACTGCTTTCTCAACGACCAGCCTGTCGTCATCCATAGACGTGACCAACGCGTCCGGCTCACGTCGGATTGCGATCACCTGGTGGTCTATGACGAACCAACGCACGCCACATGCATCGAGCCGCAAAGCGGGCCGCCTGATGCGGTCAATCTTGAGCGTGCGACGTGCTTATCGCCGCATTCGTCGCTGTCCGCATGGTTTTTGCTGGAGTGGCCGGGATGACTTTCCCACCACATTATGCATAGGAACGTTGGGGTTCGCGTTCCGCTCACCCCCATCTACGCGCCTATCGCCGCAGCGGGTATTCCAATGGCGGAGCCTTGTGGCCGCGTAGCGGTGCAAGCGACTGGAATTGATCCTGGTATTCGTCGGTGATCTGCTTGGCTTCGTCGCTGTTGCTGATCACACGGGGGGTGATCAGTACGATCAGCTCATCGCGTGTCTTGTTCTTGCTCGTGCTGCCGAACAGCTTGCCCAGAATGGGGATACGACTCAACCCTGGGACACCTGCGTTTTGATCGCTGTTCTGCTGCTGGATCAAGCCACCGAGCAGCACGGTCTGTCCGTTTTGCACGCTGAGCTGCGTGGCGATTTGGCGTTGCGAAATGGTGTAATTACCCTGCGAGTTCTGCCCGTTGGTGGCACTGACCTGCTGATCGATATTGAGATAGATCAGACCGCCTGGGTTCACTCGCGGCTGCACGTCAAGAATGATGCCGGTGGGAATGTATTGCACCTCACCGACAGTAGTTCCAGTGCCAGTGCCCAGGCCGGTGTAATAAGTCTGGTTGACGGGGACCTGGTTACCGACCTGGATGTGCGCGATCTGATTGTTGAGCACGACCAACGTCGGCGCTGACAGCGTTTTTGTATTTTCGCTTGTTTCCAGCGCGTTGACAGCTACTTGGAATTTTCCGTTCGAACTCAGGAACGAATAGAAGAACGGTTGCCCGCTATAACTATTGCCGCCATATGTTCCCTGATTCCCAATACCGCCGCCCAGACCGATCATGCGGTGTGAATATGGATTGCCTGGCGTAATGGTACCGTTATCGTCCGTAGTTCCAGCCAACCCTTGCAGGTACCACTGCACACCAAATTGGAAGTTGCCGGTGAGCTGTACTTCGAACACCTTCGCTTCGATCTGCACCTGTAGCGGCGGCATGTCTAGCTGCCTGATGACACCTAACATCTCCTGCCATTGCGCGGGGCGTGCACGTACCAGCAATTGATTGTTGGCGCTTACCGAACCGATACGGATGCTGCCATCCTTTGAGCTATAGCCCTGGTCCTGGTTTTGCGTACTGGCCAAACCACCGTTCATGCCAACGCCGTTGACGGCCGTGCCGCCACCGATGCCGCCGGTATTGGACGAAGACGAACCCAAGCCGCCATAGGAACTGTTGCCTGTACCGGTGCTACCTAGGCCGCTGGAAAGTCCACCGCTGGTACCCCCGGTGGTGGAACTACCAAAGCTGCCGGCAGTGCTGCCCATGCCACTGGTATTGCCGCTGGCGTTGTTGCCGACACCCAGCGTAGTGGCACCACCCGCCCCAGGCGCAACGCTACCGCCGTGGTCGGAGCTGCCACCGCTGTTGTCGGCATAGATTTGCGCCAGGTAATGCGCCATATCCGCCGCACCAATATTGCGCACGTCGTACACGTAAAGCTGCGGCTCGTTGCCGCCACCCAAATCGATTTTGGCAATCCAATCGCGGATTTCGCTGAGGTAGCTTGGCTGCGTGCTGATCACGACCAGCGCATTGGTGCGCTTGATCGGAATGAAACGGAACATGCCTGCCAGCGGTGTGTCGCCCTTGGGACCGAACATGCCATCCAGCTGCGGCATCAATTCTTCGACGTTGGCATGCTGCAGATTGAACACGCCGACCGACATGCCACGCAGCCAGTCCACGTCGAACGTGTGGATAGTGCGGCTGTAGTTGTCGATTTCATCCGGGGTGCCGGCCACGACGATGACATTGCGCGCATTGTCGACCAGCA
>NZ_DATJMN010000262.1:0-4820 GCF_035508675.1 Dyella sp. | reverse complement strand
CTGCCGACGGAGCTCGACGACATGGAACGTGCGGCGAAGCATTTCAACGCCATGATGTGCGCGCGCTACGAGCGCGTGCTGGATTTCATCAAGATGCACTACTGCCTGACGCAACGCACGGACAGCGCGTTCTGGTGCGACAACACCGATCCGGCGAGCATCCCCGAAACGCTGCGCGATCGCCTGGCGGCATGGCGATATCGGCCGCCGCATCGATTGGATTTCGTCACCGACCTGGAAATGTTCCTGCCGTCGAGCTGGCAGTACGTGCTGTACGGCATGGAATTCCGCACGGACCTGGAGCCCATGCGTGCCAGCTATCCACGCATGGACGAGGCGCGGCGCGAGTTTGCGGCAATCCAGCAGGTTTCAGCGCACGCGATGAAGGATCTGCCCAAGCATCGCGAATTGGTCGAACAGATGTGCCGGGCGTATTTGCAGCGTAGCGGGGCGACGCACGGGATGCATGAAAATGCATGAGCCAGCCTTGCTGGCCTCGCGTAGGCTGGGATGAAATCCTAGCTTGCCGTGCGTCCCGATGCTGGGATTGCATCCCAGTCCCCGCCATTACCTCACATCATTGACCGCCGCATTCCACCGTGCGATCCGCGTTCGCCGCCAACGTCACCGACGTGATCGAGATCGCGGTGCCGGGCGCATCGCGCAATACGAAGGGCTGCTCGATGCGGCGCATGTCCGCGCCGTGCTTCTGCAGGCACTTGAGCGGCACGCCCAGGCGAACCCATTGGCCTTGCTGCAATGACGCGAGCGTGCCCTGCACGGGCACCTCGCCATGGCAGCTTGCGCCGCAACCCATGCCGATGCTTGCGTCGCCTTGTCCCAGCTTGTCGACACGCAGCGTCGCTACGAGCTGGATGTCGCCATTGGTCTGGCGGGACAGGTCCTGCGGCGTCGGCGAGGTAATGGCGAGCTGTGCATCATGCTGGCCCGTCCACGCAAAGCGGCGCGCGTCTTCCTGCACGTGATAATCGACCGCCGTCACACGCAGGTCGCCGTGGCGGCTGGTGGCCGGCATCGCGGTGACGGCCTGGCTGTCGCCGCCCTGGTCCGTGAGGATCAGCGAGAAGCCCTCCATCGGCTTGCCGCGCCTGAAATACACGCCGCTCTGCGCGTGATCGAGATGCATGCCAGGGTCTTCGGACAGCATCGGCAAATCGCCGTTGTTGGCATAGCTCAGACCGTAGCCAAACGGGAACAGCGGATTCGGCGCGGTCTGGCTGGTCTGCGCTGCAGTGCGCGGCCAGGCGTAGGAAAGCTTGCCGTGGAAATCATACTGGATGCTGCCGTCGCGCTTGCGCAGCAGCACGTCGGCAATGCCGCCGCCTTCCGAGCCGGGTAGCCAGGCCGCCACGAAGGCATCGGATGCGTTGATTTCCGGATTCACCCACAGCACGCGCCCCGACAGGAACACCGCCACCACCGGGATGCCTTGCGCATGCAGCCGCTTGAGCAATTGCAGATCGCTGTCGTCGCCCGGCTTGTAGGCCAGGTTGGGAATATCGCCCTGGAATTCCGCATACGGATCTTCGCCGAATACCACGATGGCGGCATCGGGTTTGTGCTGGTACGTACCATCCACCGAAAGCGTCGCGGTGCCGCCGGCCGCTTCCACCTGTTCGCGGATACCGCTCCAGATCGACTGCGCATGCGGGAAATTGGCATTGGTGGTGCCTGTGCCCTGCCAGGTGAGGGTCCAGCCGCCGCTTTGCTTGGGAATATTGTCTGCGCCGTCGCCAGCTACCAGGATGTGTTTGCGCGGATCAAGCGGCAGCAGGTGGTGATCGTTCTTCAGCAGCACCAGCGATTCGCGCACCGCCTGGCGCGCCAGTGCGCGATGGGCAGGGCTGCCGATCAGATCGAACTCGCCGGCCAGCGGCTGCGCCGGCAATTTGCCCGCATCAAGCAAGCCAAGCCGCAGTTTTACGCGCAGCACGCGCGTGACCGCATCGTCCAGGCGCGCCATCGGAATCGTGCCGTTGTGCACTTCCTGCAGTGTGTGTTGGTAGAGGCCGCGCCAGCTGTCCGGCGCCATGTACATGTCCAGCCCGGCATTGATGGCGGCGGGGCAATCCTCGTTGCTGCAACCGGGAACCTGGCCGTGCGCATTCCAGTCACCCACCACGAAGCCATCGAAATGCATGCGATCTTTCAGCACGCCAGTGAGCAGCCCCTTGTTGGCGGTCATCTTCACGCCGTTCCAGCTGGAGAACGATGCCATCACCGTTTGCACGCCGGCATCGATCGCCGGCGCATAGCCGGCGCCGTGGATGTCGCGCAAGGTGGCTTCGCTGACTTGCGCATCGCCTTGGTCGACGCCGTTGTGGGTGCCGCCGTCGCCCAGGAAGTGCTTGGCGCTGGCGATCACATGGTGTGCGTCGAGAAACTCCGGCGTGCCGGGCTCGCCTTGCAGGCCTTCCACCGCCGCCGGCGCATATTCCGCCACCAGTTTGGGATTGGACGAAAAGCCTTCATAGCTGCGGCCCCAGCGCACGTCCTGCGGCACGGCCAGCGTCGGTGCGAAGGCCCAGTTCAGCCCGATGGCGCGCACTTCTTCCGCGGTGGCCGCGCCGATCTTGCGGATCAGCGCCGGATCGTGCGCGGCGCCAAGCGCCACGTTGTGCGGAAAAATCGTCGCGCCCACCACGCCGTTGTTACCGTGCACGGCATCGATACCGAACAGCAGGGGGATGGCCGGATGTCCTTTGGGCACGTTCACGGCCGCGCGCTCATAGGCTTGTGCCAGCGCCAGCCATTGCTGTGCATCGGCAAGGCGCCCGCCGCCAGGCTTCGAATTGCCGCCGGCCAGCACGGAGCCAAGGTGGTAGTTGCGCACGTCCTCCGGCGTCGCGCTGCCGATGTCGGCCTGGATGATCTGGCCGACCTTTTCCTCGGTACTCATCGACGCCAGCAACGCGCGGATGCGCTGTTCCCCTTGCGGATCGGGCGGCAGTGGCGAATGTGCCGTTGGCCAGGTTTGCGGGTGCACGACGGCGCTGCCGGCCTGATCCTGGGCCAGAACGAACGCAGGCAGGGCCACGGCTAACGCGGAAAAGCACAGGAAACCCAGACGGAACGAACAAACGCCTTGAGCGTGATGCATGCGCGGTCCTTGGTTGGAGGGGTGCCGGCTGGGCCGCCCCGGTGGAATGTGGCGGCCATGTTCTTGGGATATGACAGCGCTGTCAATTATCTGGACAGGCCAGGGCTGGGCGATGTGGACAAGGATCGTGTCAGCGACAGCCGAGGGCGGCGGGCAATAAAAAAGGTGGCGACCCGATGGATCGCCACCTTATGTCCGCGAAACCGCGGTGTTTGCTGGGCTTAGCGAGCGTCGGAAACCGACACCACGCCTTCCTGCACCTGCACGCGGTTACCCGGGTCATGATCCATGCGGGTGGTACGCGTCACGCCGTTGTAGACGTACTGTACGTCGTAGCCGATGACGCGGTCGCTGGAATCGGTGACCGTCTTGCACTCGTGCTCGGTGGTGGACGTCACCTGGCTCTGGTGATGGGAGTTTTCAATGCGGTTACCTGCATAACCGCCCGCCACCGCGCCGCCCACTGTGGCCAGGGTGTTGCCCTTGCCATGGCCGATCATGTGTCCCAGCAGGCCACCGGCCACCGCACCGATCGCCGTACCGGCGATGTTGTGCTGGTCCTTCGGCGGCTCGGTGTGATTCACCACTACGTCCTGGCAGACCTGATGCGGGGTGTTCACTTGCTGGTGTACCGGCGTCACGCTAACGACCTGTGCGTACTCCGGACCTGCCGCTTGTTGTTGCTGCTGCTGCTGCTGCGAGGCATCCAGCGCCGGGTCCGCGTTGGCCTGATGGCTGCAGCCCGTCAGGCCGGCGACAGCTGCCACTGCGACAGCCGCGCAAAGCGTCTTGATTGCGAATTTGCTCATCTTTGAATCCCCCATTTCGGTCACTAAATCAAACATTGCGTTCACCCCTGCATTCCATGCTGCTCATTGAATGGCGACAAGGCTGAACAGTACCCACATGATGCATTAGCAATCGCTAAATGCTACAGGTCGGCCTACGTCACCCTGCAAAAAGGGCGTGGCAAGACCTGCGCAAGCGCCAGCGCCGTACATCATGCCGCGTGACGCAAGTCTACGGTCGGAACCATGTCGCATAAGCGACAAGAAAACTTTCAGTGCTTATTAAGCAGATCGAGCAGAGCATCGAAGCCGACACCAACGGAGGTCGTCATGAGCAAGCATGTAGCAGTCAGTCGTATGTTGGCGGGTTTGGCCGTTGCAGCTGTGTTGGCGACGCCGCTGGCGGCGTCGGCGCACGATCACGATGGTTGGGGACATCACGGCGGTTGGGATCGCGGCGGCTGGCATGACCGCGATTGGCACCGTGGCGGTTATTGGAGCGGTGGCCGCTGGATTGCCGGCGCGGTCGTTGCGGGTGCCGTGGCCGGTCTGGTCGAGAACGCCGTTGCACCACCTCCGCCGCCGGTCTACTACGCGCCGCCGCAAACGGTGGTCTATGCAGCCGCACCACCGCCGGTTGTCACCACCCGCACCGTGGTATACACCACGCGCTATTACGGCCAATAGGTCTGCGAGCATCGAATGGCGCTTGATGAAAAGCCCGGCTACCCGCCGGGCTTTTCGTTGGAAACGAAAGCGATTGATTGCGGTTGGGAGACGAAAGGCGGCCGTTTCCTATGCCATCATCCGTCCATGCAAGGCGTTCCCCATTCCTTTGGTAACCCTGTCGATACCGCCGAATTTCGCTGCCCCGCGCATCGTTCTGGCGTCGAGTTGTATCGTGCGCATAT
>NZ_DATJMN010000261.1:0-9442 GCF_035508675.1 Dyella sp. | reverse complement strand
GCGGCTCGCTGGCGCCGGACATGACGATCATCGGGCACCTGAGCCCTTCTTGATGCATAGCCTTGCCCATTTCGATCCCGCTCATTCCCCGCTTCAAATTGAGGTCGGTCACCACGACGCCGATGTCAGGGCGCACCGAGGCCACCTGCATGGCCTGCTCCGAACCGTCTGCCGCCACCACTTCATAGCCGGCGTCCTCCAACATGTATGCCGTCAGCTCCAGTACGTCACGATTGTCATCCACGATTAGAACAGTCTTCATGCCATCACCACCCGATAATTTATATATGCCAGTGTCAGCGATCACCGAATAGTCTGCGGTGTCATTGCAACCGATAATGAACATGTCCCCTGATGTGCCGACGATAACCAAAACCAGGACAACACATGTGAAGGCTCGGTCAACGCGTGTTTCAACTTTTGTCAAAGGCGCACAAGCGTTCACAATCGGCCGACCCAAGACTTACTAACCTGTTTTCGTGGCAGTTCCTTTACCGGGGCAGGTGTTGAAGCGAATAAGCTGGACCGTGTTCGTATTGCTGCTGGCAGCCTTCATTTTCGCCGGTGCGTATCGCGCCATACGCCACCAGGAAGCACGGCCACCTACGCCGCACACACCTCCTTATCGCTGAGGCCGCGTCAACCAACTACTTGGCTCACCATTGCTGCAGCCGTTCGCTGCGGCTGTATTGCGCATGCGGATAACGCTTCAACGCGTGCATATCGGCACCGCCTTCCTGCACCGCCGAATAAGCATTCTTGACCACAGTGCGGGTCAGCCTGGAAAGCCGTTCATCCCGCAGCGCGCGTTCGTATTTCGCCTTGATGCGTTCCTCACCGCGTTCCACTTCGTCGATCAATGCGCAATAACCGTAATCCATCACATGGCGCAGATTGCCGAACACGTGCAGGTGGTGCGCATTCGTCATGCTTTCGCCCTGCGGATTGCCGGTGATCGCCGTCAGCTGGGCTTGCAATTGCTTGGCGATAAGCTTGCGCTGAACTGACAGATGCTCAAACAAAGCGCGAATCCTGGGATGGCCGATACTCGCCGCCACCTTGCGGTAATGCCGGGCGCTATCCATCGTGGCCGCGATCAGGCCATTGAGCAAATTGATGTCGCCGTCCGCGTTCATGTGCATTCTCCCCAGGCCAGGGCGCTGATCTTGAATGCATGCGCGTACATGGCGGGCGGAAACGAGGTAAAAATTTTCGGCGTGCGCTCATGACTGTGCGGGGAAGATTCGTTCTGCCCCAAACATATTCACGCCGATAAATTCCATTCCACCGCTTCGTCGCCCCGGCGAAGGCCAGGGCCCAGTGACGTTGGCCCTTGCAAATCGCAGGGTCCCGGCCTTCGCCGGGACGGCGACGTATTAAGCGTTACGGCGAGAGTTGGTAATTTTCCCGGACAACAACGGGCTTTCGCCGAAATGACGTCAGGCGAAAAGGCCTTGCGCTCAGTGTCCGGCTGTCGACGGCGTAGCCGGCGCTGCAGCCGTACCGTTCATCGCTGGCGGCGTCATGGGCGCCGTATGCGCCGGTGCCGGGTTGCTGGCCGTGGAGGGCTTGGCCGGTGCCGGCGCCGTGGCCGGATTGGCCGGTGCGCTGGGATTATTGTTGCCGTTGTTACCATTATTGCCGCAGCCGCCGAGCGCAAAGCCCAGGCAGGTGACCGCAATAGCGATTGTCGTGCGATTCATGAGATTTCTCCTGACGTGACATGGAAATGGTTCGCGTCGTGCCAAGTGGATCTGTAATCGTGTATCGCCGGACCAGCTGCATCTCATTTGACGATTACAAGCCTCACCTTGATCCCCTTGTATGCAAGATTTCGTGGAGTAATTGTCAAAGCTATGTTTCAAAAACCGAATAAGTCCTGACAATCGCACTCCAGACCCTGCAGAAACGGGGTTTTACTGAACGAAGTCTCAGCGCATCCGTTCCCTCCCCCCTCCAGCCATCAACTTAGCAGCGACCGGGCTGCGGTACATACCCGGTCGACCGTAAACCCGTATTCCTGCACGACCTTTTCGCCCGGAGCCGACGCCCCGAAGCGGGTCACACCCAGCATGACGCCGCGCGGGCCGACGTACTTCTCCCACCCCTGCGGCACGCCCATCTCCAACGCCAACCGCGCGCCGATCGACGGCGGCAGCACCTGGTTGCGCTCGCTTTGTGGCAGGGCCTCGAACAACTCGTGGCTAGGCATGGACACACAGCGCACGCCAACCCCCGCTTCGCTGAGCCGGCTCGCCGCCGCCAGGATCAGCGGCACTTCGGAGCCGCTGGCGATCAGGATCAGATCAGGTTTTCCGCCAGGTGGATCGCTCAGCACGTAGGCGCCCTGGCGCAGGCCTTCGGCCGCGGCATAGCGGCTGCGGTCGAGCGTTGGCAGCTTCTGCCGGCTCAATACCAGCAGCACCGGGCGGTCGCGTGTTTCCACCGCGATTTTCCAGGCGACCGCCGTCTCATTGGCGTCCGCAGGGCGGATCACGATCGCATTCGGTATCGCACGCAGCGCAGCGAGATGTTCCACCGGCTGATGCGTGGGACCGTCCTCGCCCAATGCCAGGCTGTCATGCGTAAACACGTGCACCACATGCAAGCCCATCAGGGCGGCCAGGCGGATCGGCGGCCGCATGTAGTCGGAAAAGGTGAGAAACGTCGCGCCGTAGGGAATGAAACCGCCATGCGCGGCAAGGCCATTCACGATCGCTCCCATGGCATGTTCACGCACGCCGAAATGGATGTTGCGGCCGGTGTAATCGCCGTGTTCGATCGTGGGCTCGCGCTCGCCCGCTTCGCCGGTGCGCGGCGGGCGGAAATCGCCGAATGCGCTCAACGCGGTCTTGGTGGAAGGATCCAGATCGGCCGAGCCGCCCACCAGCGCCGGCAGCCGCGGCGCCAGGGCATTCATCACCTTGCCCGAGGATTCGCGCGTGGCGAGCCCTTTCTCGTCGGGAGGAAACACCGGGATATCCGCATCCCACCCTTCCGGCAAGACGGCGCGCAGGCGCGTATCAAGCTCTTCGAACAGCTCCGGATAGTGGTTGCGGTACTCGGTCAGCTGCTGCGTCCAGTCACGCTCTTGCTCGCGGCCGCGCTCGGCCACGCGCCGCATGTGGGCGAATACGTCGTCCGGCACCAGGAACGCCGGCTCCAGCGGCCAGCCGAGTTTTTGCTTGGTCTTGCGCACGTTCTCTTCGCCCAGCGCCGAGCCGTGCACCTTGTAGCTGTCCTGTTCGGGCGAACCGAAACCGATATGCGTGCGCACGCGGATCAGCGAGGGTCGCGCCACTTCGCGGCGCGCCTGGCTGATCGCCATGTCGATCGCGCCGAGGTCATTGCCGTCCTCCACTGTGATGGTGTGCCAGCCGTACGCGTTGAAACGCTGGATGCGGTTTTCCGAGAACGTCACATCTGTGCTGCCGGCGAGCGTGACGCGGTTGTCGTCATACAAGACGATCAGCCTCCCCAGTTTCAGATGGCCCGCCAGCGATGCCGCTTCGGAAGCCACGCCTTCCATCAGGTCGCCATCGCTGGCGAGCACATAGGTGTAGTGGTCGAACAGCAGGTAGGCATCGCGGTTGTAGCGCGCCGCCAGCTGCGCTTCCGCCATCGCCATGCCGACGGCGTTGCCGAAGCCCTGCCCCAATGGCCCGGTGGTCACCTCCACGCCGGGAGTAAGGCCGCGTTCCGGATGCCCGGGCGTCTTGCTGTCCCACTGGCGGAACTGGCGAATGTCATCCAGCGTGAGGCCGTAGCCGTACAGAAACAGCAAGGCATACAGCAGCGCCGAACCGTGTCCTGCCGACAGCACGAAACGGTCGCGATCGGGCCACTGCGGATTGAGCGGGTTGTGCTTGAGATGGCGATTCCACAGCACGTACGCCATGGGCGCAGCGCCAAGCGGCAGCCCGGGGTGGCCGCTATCGGCCTTCTGCACCATGTCGACGGCGAGAAAACGAATCGTGTCGATGCACTTCTGGTCGAGTTCCAGGGACATGATCGGTAATCGTGCGATGGGGATCAGTGGCTGCTCTGCGCAGCCGTGCACTCGTCGTGCCCACAACTGCATTGCGTGCCCTGGCCGCGCAGCTTTTCCGCGTCGCGGCAGTGGTCACAGCAATACCCGTCCATCTGGGCGACCTTGCACTGGCAAGGTCCATACGCACATTTGTGATCGATCTCCATGCGGATATCACCTCGCTGCATAACGTGCACATCGTGCTTGAACGCGCACCATGCGATGCAGCCGGTTTGGCTGAAGTGAAGATTAGGGCATCGCTTCATGCACGCGACACGGCACTGCGCGTTGGCGGTGTCGCCTGAAGTGTCCGTCACACCCTGACCACGCCAGCGGATGCTACTTTCGCGCTTCAACACCAGTTCCGATGAATTCCCTCTGCATGTTCGACTGATGGTGACCGGCATGGCGACAGCGCAACGGATGCGCCGTCACTTACGGCAGGAAAGCCTGGTTCTGCTCGGTGTTTCGTTGATCGCCGCGTGTGCACCCCCTGCACGGCCGCCACAGTTCGCGCCGCGGTCGCACGTGCCGCTGGCAGGCACGCCGACCGGCACGGCGAACTGGCCGCAGCAACAATGGTGGAAGCGCTACGGTGATCCCCAACTCAATCGCCTGATGGCGCTGGCCACGCGCGACTCGCCCGACCTGCAACAGGCGCAGGCGCGCTACACCGCCGCGGAACGCGCCGTCGATACGCAAGAGGCGCAGCTCAATCCGCAAGTGCGCGGCTACGTGAGCGGCGCCCACGCCTACAGCAAAGTGGTCACGCATGCGCAGCCCGGCGGCGGCGCCAGCGGCTCGCAAGAGCTCAGCCTTCCGACCAAGCACAGTTGGAGCAACGACGGCCTTGCTGCCGCCCTGTTCAGCTGGGACCTGGACGTATGGGGCAAGCAGAAAGACGCCGTGGCACAGGCGATTGGCCAGGCCAATGCGGCCAAAGCCGAATGCGCGATGGCGGCCAACTCGCTGCACTACAACGTCGCGCGCACCTATTTCGATTGGCAAAGCCAGCAGGCGCGGCTGCAATGGGCCCGGCAAGCCGCGCGAGATGCCGCCGCCTACCGCAAGCTGGTCGCGCTGCGCGTGCATGCAGGGCTGGACGATCCGCAACTGCTCGATCAGGCCGATGCACGCGTTGCCGAGCAACAACGCAACATCGCGTCGCTGGAAGGCGCCAGCTCGCTCGACCTGGTGCAGCTTGCCGCAGTGGCGGGTGTTTCCATGCAGGAACTGGGCACGTTGCAAGCGCACGCCCTGCCCGCTCCCGATACCAACGTGCCGCCCTATGCCGGCCTGGAACTGATCGGACGGCGTCCCGACATCGTCGCCAACCGCTGGCAGATCGAAGCATCCGTCAAAGGCATCGACGCTGCGCGCGCCGCTTACTATCCCGACGTAAGCCTGTTGGCGCTGGGCGCCTACCTGCGCGCGTTTCCCGATCTAGGTTCGGGCACGCGCGCCAACATCGGGCTCGGCAACTTTGGCGCCTCGGTAAGCCTGCCGATCTTCAGCGGCGGTCGCCTGAAAGCGCAGCTGGAAAGCCAGCAGGCCGCACTCGACAACGCGGTCGCTATCTATAACGGCACCGTCGTGCAAGCGGCGCACGACGTCGCGCAGCAGATCGCCACGCTGCAACAGTTGCGCGCGCAACAGATCCAGACCGACCGGCAACTGGCCGACGTGGCCACGCAAGACCAGCGCGCCGACCGGCGCCGCCGCCAAGGCCTGGACGACGACCGCAGTTGGCTCGGCCTGCAGATGCAACTGGCGCAACAGCGCGATGCGCAAGTGCAAATAAGCAGCCAACTGCTGACGGCCAATCTGGCGTTGATCTATGCACTCGGCGGCGGCTACCACGAACGCGTCGTCCCTGATCTACCGGCCGGCCCCACCGCACAGGATGCCTCGCGATGAGCCCCACGCACGACGAACACGAGCATGACGACGAAGCCCCCGGCGCATACCGGTACCGCTACAAGTACCTGTACAAATACGGCGACGAAAAGGACGAGAAACAAAACGACCAAGGCAAGGAACAGCCCAAGCAACAGCAAGACAGGCAGGACCAAGCGGACCAGCAAAAAGAACCGGACGGCGAACAGCAGCGCAAGAAAAAGCGCAAGCGCATCATCGTGATGAGCATCATCGCCGGCGTGCTGCTGCTTGCCGGACTGGTCTGGCTGCTGCTCTACATCTTCGTATTCAGCAAGCGCGAGACCACCGACGACGCCTACGTGCACGGCAACCTGGTCACCATTTCCTCGCGCGTGCCGGGTACGGTGGTGGAAATCGCCGTCGACGAAACCGAGCGAGTGCGTGCCGGCCAGGTGCTGATGCGCCTCGACCCCGCCGACGCGCAAGTGACGCTGATGAGCGCCGAGGGCCAGCTTGCCCAGGCCGTGCGCAATGCGCAGCAAGCCATCCAGCAGGCCGCCGAGGCGGACGCCGTGGTGGCGCAGCGGCGCGCCCAATACGAAACGCAGCGCGACGAATACAACCGCCGTTTCCCGCTGGTGAGCGCGCATGCCGTGGCCGGTGAAGAGGCGTACAACGCCGGGCGCCAGATGCGCGCCGCCTACGCCGCCTTGCAGCAGGCCGAACACCAGGCGGCCGCCGCGCACGCGCAGGTGGACGGTACCGACGTGCGCAGCTTTCCCGCCGTGGTGCAGGCACGCGCGCAATTCCGCAATGCGTGGATCAACAACAATCGCGACGCCATCGTCTCCCCCATCGACGGCATCGCCTCGCGCCGCCAGGTGCAGGTGGGGCAGCGCGTGCAACCGGGCCAGGACCTGCTCACCATCGTGCCGCTCACCGATCTGTGGGTGGATGCGAACTTCAAGGAAACCCAGTTGCAGGACATCCGCGTCGGCCAGCCGGTGACGATCACCACCGACATCTATTCGCATGCGACGTATCACGGCAAGGTGGTGGGCTTCAACGCCGGCACCGGCAGCGCGTTCTCGCTGCTGCCGGCCGAGAACGCGACCGGCAACTGGATCAAGGTGGTGCAGCGCCTGCCGGTGCGCATCTCGCTCGACCCGAAGGAGCTGCAACAGCATCCGCTGATGATCGGACTGTCCGCCGACGTCGACGTGGATACGCACAACCGCCAGGGCACGATGCTGCAGACCCAGGTGCACACCAAGCCGTTGATGAGTACCGACGTCTACGAACGCGAGGTGCACGATGCGGACGAGAAAGCCGAGCAGATCATCCTGGCCAATACGGTGGGGCCTTGAAGCCCTGAGGCCCGCGCATGGCTGACGACGCCAAACCCTACTTCACCGGCGGCATGCTGGTGCTGCTCACCGCCGGGGTGGCGCTGGCCACCTTCATGGAGGTGCTGGACATCTCCATCGTCAACGTGGCCGTCTACACCATCTCCGGCAACCTCGGCGTCAGCCGCGTCGAAGGCACCATGGCGATCAGCGCCTATTCGATGGCCAGCGCGGTGATGCAGCCGCTGACCGGTTCGATCGCGCGGCGCTTCGGCGAAGTGAAAACGTTCAGCATGTCGGTGCTGCTGTTCGTGGTGTTTTCGTCGCTGTGCGGCTTTTCGCGCAGCATGACCATGCTGATCGTGTTCCGCCTTTGCCAGGGCGCGGTATCCGGCCCGATGGTGCCGCTGTCGCAAACCCTGCTGCTCAACAACTATCCGCCCGAAAAACGGCCGATCGCCCTGGCGCTATGGGCGATGGTGGTGGTGGTCGCGCCCATCTTCGGGCCGATCCTCGGCGGCTGGATCACCGACAACTACCACTGGTCGTGGATCTTCTTCATCAATATTCCGGTGGGCGTGTTCGCGCTGCTGATCACTTGGTCGCTGTTGCGCGAGCGCGAAAGCAAGACCTCGGTGGTGAAGGTGGACGGACTGGGGCTGTTCCTGCTGGCCGTGGGCGTAGGCTGCCTGCAGTTCATGCTCGACAACGGCAACGACTACGACTGGTTCTCGTCCAAGATGATCCTGACGCTGGCGTTGATCGCCGGTGTATGCCTGATCTTCCTGATCGCCTGGGAGCTGATGCACGACCATCCCATCGTGGACCTTTACCTGTTCAAACGCCGCAATTTCGCGGCCGGGGTGTTCTGCCTGTTCACCGGCATGTTCTCGTTCTTCGGCGGCACCGTGGTGCTGCCCAACTGGGTGCAGGAGGTGATGTCGTACACCGCTACCTGGGCCGGTTTCGTGGTGGCGCCAGTCGGCATCCCGGCGATCTTCATGTCGCCGCTGGTGGGACGGTTCCAGCACAAGTTCGATATGCGCCTGATCATCACCTTCGGCTTTGCGATCTTTGCCGCGTGCTCGTACTGGATGGCGCATTTCAACGCCGACGCAAGCTACTTCAAGCTGGTATTGCCGCGCTTCGTGATGGGCTGCGGCATCGCGCTGTTCTTCGTGCCGGTGAACCAGGTGATTCTTTCCGGCCTGCCGCCGGAAAAAGTCGCGAGCGCATCGGGCCTGGCCAACTTCTTCCGCACCATTGCCATGAGCGTGGCCACCGCCGTCAGCACCACGCTGTATACCCATCGCAGCATCTACCACCATGCCAGGCTGACTGAACACACGCATATGGATGCACGCGCCACCAGCGAATGGCTTGATCGGCTGCAGCAACTGGGCATTCACGGCCGCTCGACCTATGCCGCGCTGAACCGGGTCGTGACGCGGCAGGCCAACACACTGGCGATCAACGACGTGTTCTGGTGTTTCAGCATCATCTTTCTGTTTGCGATGGTGGCGATCTGGTTTGCAAAGCCGCCGTTCCACAGCAATGCCCAAGCCGGCTGATGCGACAAGCCGATACATCAGTAACATCTTTCTTTCACTTGCGGATCACGGTGCGCGACAGGAAATGGCCGTGCACACGGAGCCGGGAATGCACGTGCTTGAACCGAGTGAAGCGTTGCCGCGCGTTGGCGCCGGCATCACGCCCGATCCAGAATAAAGCACCCATCCTCACACGATGGAGGCCGCCATGGCTCGTCCCATCTGGACCGGCAACCTCGCCTTCGGCCTGCTGAACGTGCCCGTTTCGCTGATGTCGGGCGAACGCGGTACCGACCTGCACTTTCGCATGCTGGATAGCCGCAACAAGGCGCCGGTGCGCTACGAGCGCGTCAATGCCGAAACCGGCGAGGAAGTGCCGTGGAAGGAAATCGTCAAGGCATTCGAGTACAAGAAAGGCAACTACGTGGTGCTCGAACCGGACGATCTCAAATCCGCCGCCAGCGAAAACCGCGAATCGGTGGAAGTGGAAGCGTTCGTCGACGCATCCAGCATCGGGCCGGAGTACTTCGAGAAGCCTTACATTCTCGTGCCCGGCAAGAAAGCCGAGAAGGGCTACGTACTGTTGCGCGAAACACTCCGGCGCACCGGCAAGATCGGCATCGCGCGGGTGGTGATCA
>NZ_DATJMN010000260.1:0-3357 GCF_035508675.1 Dyella sp. | reverse complement strand
GATGACGGTAGCGCTGGAGCGTTTCGTATCCACGCATCCGGATCATCCCGGCCGCGTAGGGCTGCTGCTCACCAGCGATGAAGAGGGGCCGACCAATCTCGATGGCGTGCGCCGCATCGCCGCCTACTTGCGCGAGATCGGCGAGAAGATCGACTGGTGTGTAGTCGGTGAGCCATCGTCCAAGGAAAAACTCGGTGACCTGATCCGCGTCGGCCGGCGCGGCTCGCTGTCGGGAACGTTGACGGTTCGCGGCGTGCAGGGTCATGTGGCGTATCCGGACAAGGCGCTCAATCCCATCCACGCGTTTGCGCCCGCGTTGGCTGAACTCGCTGCGGAACGCTGGGATGAAGGCAACGCGGATTTTCCGCCGACGTCGTTCCAGGTTTCCAATCTCAACGCAGGCACCGGCGCGACCAATGTCATACCGGGTTCGTTGATGGCGCTGATCAATTTCCGCTACAGCACCGCGAGTACCGCGGAGAATCTTCGCCAGCGCACCGAAGCGATCCTCGCCAGGCACGGCCTGGATTACACGCTCGAGTGGACCTTGTCAGGCGAACCGTTTCTGTGTCCGCCAGGAGGACGCTTGCGCGATGCGGTAGTGTCGGTATGCCGCGAGTTCTGCGGCATGGAACCCGAACAGAGCACGGGCGGCGGTACCTCGGATGGCCGTTTCATCGCACCGATGGGGGCCGAAGTGGTGGAGCTGGGGCCGGTCAATGCCACCATCCACAAGGTGGACGAGTGCGTCGACGTGGCGGAGCTGGAGCGGTTGCCGGATCTCTATCTGGCGACTTGCGAACGGATGTTGATCCGGCCGCTTTGTTGATGCTGTAGGTTGGGGTTCGCGTACGCGAACCCAAACCCCAACCCCAACCCCAACATGGCCATGCACACGCATCGCCGGTATTGCTTCAACACAGCAACTGCGCATTCATCGCGGTGACGGCTCAAGCACCAAGGTGTACTTCGTCGCACCCGGCAGCAATGGCGTTGGCCGGCCATGTACCCAATCTTCGTGGCCGGCGCCATAAAACGGCGATAGCGGGTTATCGCTCTGTCCACCCGGCATTTCCAGAATGCCTTTGTCTTCGTGGCTCGGCGATACGTCCAGGCGTTCGGATGCTCCCACGCCGGGCCGCGCAACACGCGGCATGTTGTGGTCGCCAGGAAGTTCGTCTTCCGGCATGTCCAGCCAGCGACCGATAAAGCCGGGCAGGGCGCGCGACAACGGGTGCCGAATGCCGGCGTGATTGATCTCGCCCCAGGTGCGCGCGGCGAGTCCACCCGGTTCTTTGCCCAAAGTACCGGCGACATTGCGTGCGGCTTGCACCAGCAGCGCGTGCCAGTCGCGATACGCCGGATCGAGCAGATGTGCGGGTTGCTGTTGAATCAGCATCCACACGGCGGCTTCCTGGTTGCCGGGGCCGGGCCATTCGAAATCCGGAAAACGTTGTCTGATCCGGGTGGTGAAGGGAGCAAGAACCAGCTGATGCACTTCATCGCGGAAGGCGTGTACCAGGCGGTAATCCACGCTATCGGGTGCAGCTTCGTTGCGCCAGGCGGCGGTAAGCTGGCGCAACTGGCCGAGCGCGGGATCCTGCGTGTTGGCCAGCGTGGCTTGCAGCAACTGCTGCCAGCGGGAAAGGAATAGCGCGTGATCGTCGAGCTGGATATCCAGCAGGTTGGCAGGGCCGAAATCCGCACGTGCATGCAAGTCGTCGCGAATCTGCTGCGCACGCGCGCCGATGTCCTGTCCGCCATTGCCAAGCAAGGCGAAAGCATCGCCGCCGACCGTGCGATTGTTGGCCGTCCATAGGCGCCCATCTGCGGGATCGATGATACGTGGGTATTGCGACAGGGCGGCCCAGCCGGTCCAGCCGGTGTTCGGCTGCGACCAGTCGGCCGGCCGTTGCGGATCGAAGCCGGTGCGCAGCGGAATGCTGTTGCCTGCGATCGTCCAGCCAATATGGCCTGCGCTATCGGCGACCAGGAAGTTTTGCGGCGGCATGCCGAAGGTGGGCGCCAGATCCAGCGCGGCGGAAACGCTGCTGGTGTGCTCGAGCTGCATCAAAGTGAGGTTGTAGGCGCGGGGCTGATCACCGATCCAGGCCAACGCCAGCGGTGTGCCGTCGGTGTCCTTGGCCAGAATCGGTCCCCAGCGTGTGTCTTCCACGTGCAAGGTATGCGGCGCTGCGCCCTTGATAGCGATGACCTCGTCGTGCGCTTCAATCGTCGCCCAGCCTTCCGGCACTTTGTAGCGGCCAGGATCATGCGGGTCGCGCTGGATGCGCACCCAATCCATCCAGTCGCCATAGCTGTTGGTAAAGCCCCATGCGATCTGTCCGTTCGAGCCCACCACCAACGCAGGCGTGCCAGGCAGGGTGACGCCGACGACATCGCGTTGCCCGTTCGGTGCCGCGGGATCGGGATAGCGCAGGCGCGCGCGGAACCAGATGTCGGGCACGCGCAGGCCAAGGTGCATGTCGTTGGCGAGCATCGCCGAGCCGGAGCGGGAGATATTCCCCGCCACCGCGAAGCTGTTGCTGCCCGGATAGAAACGGTCCACCGGCGAGATCGCTGTTTCAGCGAGCCTTGCGCTAGCGGTTTGCGAACCGGACTGGCGTAGATCGAACACGTCCGCTCCGGGAATGACCGGCGAGGGCGAGACGACACCTTGCAATGGCGCCTCCCAGTTCGGATCGGGCGAGATCAGGAAGTCCACCAGCGGCTCGGGCAGCACTGCACGCATTTGGGCAATGTGCTGCTCGCGCGTGTCGCGGCCATCGTCGTTCAGATCCAGATACATTGCGGCGATCACCAGCAAACTGTCTTCCGAGCGCCAGGGTTGCGGTTTGGCCTTGAGCAGCAAGTACTCCCAGGGTTTCTCGCGCAGGTTCGAAAGGCCTGCGTTCACACCGTCGCGATAGATGTCCAGCATGTGCTTCTGGTCTGGCGTGAGCGCGGTATACGCAGCCTGGACGACCGCGCGCAGGCGATGGCGGCGATGATTGAGGTCGGTATCGAGCGCGGCCGGCCCGACCAGTTCCGACAGCTCGCCGGCGGCCACGCGGCGCATCAGGTCCATCGGAAAGAACCGTTCCTGCCCATGCACGTAGCCCAGCGCATAAGCTACGTCGTCGCGCGACTGGCCGGTGATGGTGACGGTGCCGAGTGCATCGCGGGTCACGTTCACCGCATGCTGCAGGCCGATCACCTGCTGACGACCCTCGAGTTGCGCACGACTGCCGGCGATCAGCCACCAGCCGGTAACGAACAGGCCGGCCGCAGCAATAAATAGAAGGGCCAACAAGGTGCGCAACCACCGGAAGCGAGATGTCGTCGTCATTGTTCGGC
>NZ_DATJMN010000259.1:0-22647 GCF_035508675.1 Dyella sp. | reverse complement strand
AAAAGGCCGGCCCAGGGCCGGCCTTTCAAGCCATTGCTTCTAAGGACTCACGCCTTGCTCACTTCATCCGCCTGCAATCCCTTTTGCCCCTGCACCACCTTGAACTCGACCTTTTCGCCTTCCTTGAGGCTTTTGAAGCCGTCACCCTTGATGGCACGGAAATGCACGAAAACGTCTGGGCCACTATCACGGCTGATGAAGCCAAAGCCCTTGGCGTCGTTGAACCATTTCACTTTGCCAGTTTCACGTTGATCCGACATAAATCACTCCGTTTCGAGCACGTCTTTATCGATCAAAGACCAGCCGGCCCACCCGAGCCGGCGGCTTACTGGGAATGCTTCAGTTCGGGTGCAACCCCACGCGGATGAATCGCCGCCTTGCGAACGCGCCTTACCAAGCAACCACAGTGATCACAGGATAATCAGTCCCGTGAAATGAAATGTGATGGAAATTTCACGCGAAATTCGCCCCAAAAACGAAAAAACCAGGCTATTGGCCTGGCTTTTTCACGATGCCTTAATGCTGAAGTCAAACCGATTCCACTTCGTCCGCCTGCAAGCCTTTAGGCCCTTCCTTTACTTGAAACTTGACCTTCTGGCCTTCCTTGAGCGAGCGGAATCCGTTGCCCTTGATGGACTTGAAATGCACGAACAGGTCACCGCCCTTGTCGCTGCTGATGAACCCGTATCCCTTCGCATCGTTGAACCACTTGACAGTGCCTGTTGCTTCGTCCGACATGACTTACCCCATCCGTTCTAGCGCTAACCAATTAGAACCGTGGCCCACCCGAGCCGCGGCCACTGGGCATGCCGATAACCTTCGTTCGCCCGGTGCAGAACCTTGTTTGAACACAGTATTTGTCGGCCAGCCAGCAAGCGCAGCATAGTGATTTTTGTGAATCGATATGTGATGGAAAATTCACGATCTGAATCACATTTGATAATCGCAGCTATATCACCGCAATAAAAAAGCCGGGCATTATGCCCGGCTTTTTGAATCGATCAATGTCGGCTTCTAATTAGATAATTAGGCCGGCATTACTTCATCGGCCTGCAGGCCCTTCTGGCCCTGCACTACCTTGAAGCTGACCTTCTGGCCTTCCTGGAGGCTCTTGAAGCCGTTGCCCTGGATCGCGCGGAAATGCACGAAAACATCCGGGCCGTTGTCGCGGCTGATGAAGCCGAAACCTTTGGCATCGTTGAACCATTTGACGGTACCGATCTGACGATCAGACATGTTGCTCACTCCAAACTCAAGTTTTCTAAAGAGACTCGACTACCGGACATCGGCAGTCTGCTTACTGGTGTGCAAAGGGAAACCCAAGGGTGAGCGATGAGGCAGATCGTGATCGGCTGCATCGGGTCACATGACTCTGGTGACCTAAGGCAAACTCAGTGCACGCATCATACTCGTAATGTTCGCCATAAGCGAATGCATGTTCAGCAAGCATGCGTCCGGTAACACGGTATGCTTGTTCATTCGATTTGTGATGACTTTGTGATGACGCGCCATGAAAGAGCGTAATAGGGTGACTTCCGTTCGGTTTATCGACATCGGCGTGGTAACCGTGGCGGCCTTCGGATTGCTCATCGCCGGTTGCACCCAAGGTGTCCGCAAGCCACAACCCGCTGTTTCTGCTAAAAAAACTGCACTTACGGGCATCGCTACCTGCGATAGCTACCTGGACAGCTATGTTGCCTGTCACCGCGCTGCCGGCACGTATCCGGAGAACACCCTGCAAACGCATTACCAGGCAATGCGCGACACGCTGCTGCAGGAAGCCGGCGATCCCGGCGTGCGCCCTTACTTGGCCAATCGGTGCCTGGTCCTTACCCAGCAATTGCAAGCCAGCTTGCAAGGCCGGGCCTGCACACCGCCTAGCACCACATCGCGCTGAGCGTCAGCGGCGCCAGTACTTGCGCAATGCCGGCGCCAGCGCTGCCGGCCGGCAGCGCTCCAGCCGGACATCGGGCGCGCCGTGCCAAGCCGCCATGGCGGCGATCGCCTCGGCGACTTCGGCAAGCATGCGATCGGTAGGCGTGACGCCCTCTTCGAAATACAAAGCCTTGACCTCGAACAGGCCATCGGAACGATGCGCCTTGGCATCGAGACGCCCGATCAATCTTCCGCGATGCAGGACCGGCAGCACGTAGTAGCCGTAACGTCGCCTGGCGGCGGGCACATAGCATTCGATGGTGTAATCAAAGTCGAACATCGCGCGTACACGTGCCCGATCCCATATCAGCGGATCGAACGGCGACAGCAAGGCGGTATGCGTGGCGCGCAGTCGTCCGGCACAGGCACTGTCCAGCAACGCTGCATGATCGCGATGCACATAGGCGGCGCTATCCCAGCCGGCCACCGGCACGCGCAGCAAATCGCCTGCCGCAAGCAAGGGCGCAAGCTCCTGCTCATCCACCGCGGGCTTGAGCCGGAAGTAATCCGCAATCCATCGCGCCTGCGTAATACCGAGCGCACGCACACTGTCCAGAATGAAATGCCGCCGCAATTCGACAGTGGAACGGCCGAGCAAGGAAGCGTCGAAGGGCGGATCGAGCTTGGCCAGCACGCGTTCGGCCAAATCGTAGACGCGCTGGAAGCGTTCGCGGCGCGTCACCATCAATTCGCCGGAGGCGAACCATGCTTCAAGCCAGCGCTTCTCCGGCTTCCACTCCCACCAGCCCGATGCAGCACGCTCGGCACGCTCGAAATCGGAAGCACGCACGGATCCGGTCGTACGCACGCGTTCAAGCAAGGCATGCATCTCCTGCAGATGGACATCGCGCATGCGTGCGGCATGCTTGTCAGCCCAGTGACTGCCTTGCGCCTGCACGCGCCAGGCGCGGTGCAAGCCGATGTCGGCCGCGGTGACAAAGCAGGCCTCGTGAGCCCAGCATTCGGCGATACGCCCGTCTTCCAGCGCTTCTTCCAGCCACACCTGCGGATAGTCGCCAAGGCGCGCATACAGCACCAGATAAGGACTGCGCGCAACGACGTGGATGCTATCGATCTGCAACAAGCGCATGCGCTGGATCGTAGCGATCAGGTCCTCACGTCGCGCGCGGCGCTTAGGCGCCTTCAGCAACCCTTGCGCGGCCAACTGCAAAGCACGAGCCTGGGAGAGTGTTAGAGCTTTCTTGCCCACTAGAAGTTCGCTCAATGAGGTCGGCCTTCACTAAATGGATACGCTTCTATTCTGCTTGGATTTACGCCCATATTGCTAACCTGCGTACCAAGCTTGGCGGGCCGATAGAGACGTAACGCCACGCAGCTATCGGCAACGGCTCGCGCAAGCGCTGCAAGGAGCCAAACCATGAAAACCCGTACCTCCTCTCTCATCACCATCCTCAGCACAGGCCTGCTTGCTGCAGGCGTCGCATCGGCGCAAACGCAAAGCCAGCCGATGCAACCCACCACCTCCCCCACCCAGAGCACCAACGACGCCAGCGTCAACAACGCAGGCACGAATGCCGGCAACAATGGCATCAACAGCGCCACGTTCAACACGGCAAAGGGCCAGGTCACCATCAATTCCACCATGGGCTCGGCACCCCCCACATCGTCCCCGCCGTCGTTCGAGCAACTGGCCAATGGCAAGAAGTACATCACCAAGGCAGATGCCGATGCCTATCCGCCACTGGCCAATGATTTCGAGTACGCCGCCCATAACGGCAGCCGCGTCAGCAAGGCGCAATACGAGCGCTGGGTGAAAGACCTCAACTGAGCAGGCTACTCGCATGCTCCCTTTGCGCCGACCATCGTGAGATGGCCGGCGTTTGTTTTTATTACACACGCAGATGGCTAGACTTGCCCGGACTACGCCAGGAGTGGCGCCTTGGGAGCAAGCATGAAACCCTGGTCCGGCTTTCTGCTGATTGGCCTGAGTGCCAGCCTGACTGCGCCGCGGCTACAGGCGCAAAACGTTGCCCCGGCCGATATCAAAGCATGCACGGGCGTCAACAACGACGCACAGCGGCTTGCGTGCTATGACCGCGTCGCGGGCCGCACCCAGATGCCCTCCGCCAAAAAACGCGTCGAACCCGCCGCGACGCCCGAAGCCAGGGTGTTCTACCACGAGAACGAAGTGGCGACCGAAAACGCGCCGGCACCACTTTCGCTGCTGGACAGCCGCTGGGAGCTTTCGCCGAAAAGCAAGCTGGGCACCTTCAACCTGCGCGGTTACAAGCCGATCTACGTGCTGCCGTTGTTTGCCACCACGCACCAGAACAATCGGCCCTACAGCCCGAATCCCGCCAATGCGGTGCAGACGCCGCTGGGCATGCAGAGTGTGGAAGGCAAGTTTCAACTGAGCGTCAAGACCAAGATCTGGCAAGGCGTATTCGGCGATACCGGCGACCTGTGGGTAGGCTATACGCAGGATTCCTACTGGCAGGTCTACAACGCCAAAATCTCGCGTCCATTCCGCGAGACCGACTACGAGCCCGAGGCGATGCTGGTGTTCAACACCGACTATCACGTGTTCGGCTGGAACGGCCGGCTGTTGGGCATCGGCCTCGATCATCAATCCAACGGGCAATCCGATCCGCAGTCACGCAGCTGGAATCGCGTGATGGGGCAGATCGGCTTCGAACGTGCGAACTGGACCGTCGTGTTCCGGCCCTGGTGGCGCGTCCCCGAAGCCGCCAAGGACGATAACAATCCGGATATCAGCAATTACATGGGCCGCGCCGACATGCAGATCATCCACGAATGGAACGGCCAGGAGTTCAGCCTGCTGCTGCGCGACTCGCTACGCGGAGGCAGCCGGCAGCATGGTGCAGGACGCTTTACCTGGAGCTTCCCGCTGGTGGGCAACTTGCGCGGCTACATGGAATTTTTCAAGGGCTACGGCGAAAACATTCTCGATTACAACCACAACGCCACGTATCTGGGTATCGGCATTTCGCTGCTGGATTGGTATTGATGCAACAGGATGACATGCCGCGTGGCGTAGACCTCAGCGCCACCAGGCCGTCTTTGTGCCGGTGAGGATCTTCAGCATCTGACCACGCGCCAGCGGCAGTCGCGCCAGCGGGCCGAAACCCGCATCGCGCCATGCGGCCAACGCGCTTCGTTCCGATTGAAACCACGGCGTCAGCCATCGGCTAAGGCGCTGATAGACCGACAAGTGCGCGCGCCGCTGGTGCGCATAGGCCTGCAGTGCCTCGTCCATGTGAACACTTGCCGCCAGCGTTTGCGCCAAGGCTTCGGCATCGAGCAACGCCATGTTCACGCCCTGCCCAAGCTGGGGACTCATGGCGTGGGCAGCATCGCCTATAAACACGATCCGGCCATGCACCGGTGCTCGCATCACCACGTCGCGGTAGCGTGCGCGGTTGAGCTGCTGGGCTGAATCGATATCTCTCAGCAATGTGGATGCCTCTGGCCAGATCGCCGCGACACGTTCGCGCAGGCGCGCGAAAGCTGGTTCGTCGAACGCATCCACCTGATCGCCTGGCAAGCTGAAATAGAAGGTGAGCCAGCGCCCCGCGCGATCCGCCCGCTGCCCCACCGGCAGCAAGCCGATCATTTCCCGGGTGCCGGCATAGCGCTGCCGCAATTCGCATGAATGCGGCCAATCGTCTCCCGGCAGCAGGCACCACAGCGCTCCCCACGGATACACGGTGTCGCGCTGGACCTGCTTCGGCACGGAACCGCGCAGGCGCGAATGGGCGCCATCGGCCACCACGATCAGATCGAAAGGACCGTAGCAGTTGCCTTCGGTATCAAGCAGACCACGCCCGTCTTCGGCGATCCGCTCGATACAGATGCCTGTATGGACAGCATACGCATCCGCATACGCCTCGCGCAGCAGGTTGAAAAGGCTGCCACGCGTCATGCCCACGCCGAAGCTGTCAGCAGCGTGATCGGCGTAGCGCATATCCATCACCGTACGACGGCGATGATTGCAGCCATGCAGGCGCTCGATGCGCTGTCCCTGCGCGAGCGCCGCTTCGTGCAGGCCCAAGCGGGCGAGTACGCCCAAACCGGTCGGTTGCAGCAGAAAGCCGGCGCCGACGGGTCGTAGCACCGACGCCTGCTCAAACACGGTCAATGCGTGGCCCTGCGCATGCAGCATGATCGCGGCGGCCTGACCGGCCGTACCGTACCCGACGATGGCGATGCGCAAGCGTCCCTGCATGGCTGGCGCCCCCAGCGCCTTGTTACACCTAAATTAAATTGGCAGCATGCGCCGCTTAATGATGATGGCCACCCGGACCATGCACATGGCCGTGCGCAAGCTCTTCTTCGCTCGCCACGCGTACCTCGGTCACCTGGATGTCGAAGTGCAGTGTCTGGCCGGCGAGCGGATGATTGCCGTCGATGTGCACCGTGTCGCCGTCGACCTGGGTGACGGTGACGTGCACCGCGCCCTGCGGGCCATGGGCCTGGAACTGCATGCCCGGCTGGATATCGTCCACACCCTGGAACGCTTCGCGCGGCACCGCCTGCACCAGCTCTGCGTGATGCACGCCATAGCCTTCGGCAGGCGCCACGTCGACCTTGAACTGGTCGCCAGCCACGCGGCCGGCCATCGCCTTTTCCAGGCCCGGCACGATCTGCCCGGTGCCGTGCAGGTAGGTCAGCGGCTCGCGGCCCTCGGAGCTGTCGAGCACCTGGCCCTGGTCGTCGGTAAGGGTGTAGTGGAAGGAAGCAACGGCATTGTCGGTGATCTGCATGATGATCTCGCGATGATGGGGTAAACGCCGACCTGCGCCGACGGGGAATGTACAAGCGTACCACTTGGCACTAGCGGCTCGCTTTGAGCGTGCGAGAATGAACTGGACCGTTCGCGAATCTCTTCATGACGACGCTGCTTGAAGCCTGGCGCCATCGCCCGACGCACCGGCAGGTGTGGGCGTTGGCAACGCCGATGATCCTGTCCAACCTCACCGTGCCGCTGGTGGCGTTGGTGGACAGCACCGTGGCCGGCCATTTGCCGCTGACCCAGGACCTCGGCGCCGTCACGGTTGGCAGTGCCGTGTACGCGCTGCCGTTGTGGAGCCTTGGCTTTCTGCGCATGGGCACCACCGGTTTTGCCGCCCAGGCCAAAGGTGAGGACGATGCCTCCGCGCTGCGCACCGTACAGGCCCAGGCGTTGCTGCTTGCTGCCGCGCTGGGCGCGCTGGTCGGCTTGCTGATGATCCCGCTGTTGCCGTGGCTGGTGGCGCAGATGCACTCGACGCCGCTGATGACCGGCCGTGCACTGGATTATCTGCATGTACGCCTGCTGGGGCTGCCGGCAGCGCTGCTCAATTACTCGCTCGCCGGCTGGTTCATCGGCGCGCAGCGCGCGCGCACCACGCTCGGCCTGTTGCTGGTGACAAACCTGGTGAATATCGCGCTCAACCTGCTGTTCGTATCGGGGTTCGGCTGGGGTGTTCCAGGGATTGCGCTGGCTTCGGTGCTGGGCGAATGGTGTGGCGCCTTGTATGGCATGTGGCAGGCGCATCGAGTGTTGCGCGGACTGGGCGGACACGTCGACTGGCAAGCCATGCGCGAGTGGCGTCACTGGCTACCGCTGCTGCTGGTCAATCGCGACATTTTCCTGCGCACGATCGCGTTGGAAGGCGTGTTCTTCAGTCTTTCGCTGCTGGGTGCAAGGCTCGGCGACGCCACCGTCGCGGCGAATGCCTTACTGCTCAACGGCCTGATGCTGACGGCGTTTGGCCTGGACGGTCTGGCAAACGCGGTGGAAGCCTTGTGCGGCCACGCCATTGGCGCCCGCGACCCGCACGCGCTGCGCCGCGCCCTGGTAGTGGCGGGCGGCTGGTCGTTGATCGGCAGCATCGGCTATGCGCTGTTCTTCAGCAGTGCTGGACACCTGTTCGTGAACCTGCAGACCAACTTGCCCGAAGTGCGCGAGGCCGCGTACCGCTGCCTGCCGTGGCTGACCGTGCTGCCCGTGGTCGGGGTTTGGAGCTATCTGCTCGACGGCTTGTTTATCGGCGCGACGCGTGCGCGAGAAATGCGCGACGGCATGCTGGTCTCCGTCGTGTTTTTCGTCGTGCTCGCATGGCTCACGCGCAGCCTGGGCAATGAAGGATTGTGGCTTACGTTCCTCGCCTTCATGGCCATGCGCGCCGTGAGCCTGGGCTGGCTGGGCCTGCGCTTGCGCCGACAGCGCGCATGGATCGCTTGAGCTATCGCGCACCTCATCGCTTAAGCAATACTTGAACCCATGAAACTCTCATCATTTCTGTTGCGGATCGGCGCAGCATGCATGCTGCTGAGCGGCGTGGCGGGCACACATGCCGATACCGATTCTCCTATCGCTGCGACAACGACACGCGAGCAGCTTGCTTCCGCCATCGATGCGCAGATCCAGCAACCGCGCTTCGATGCCGCCAGCTGGGGCATTGCCGTGGTATCGCTCGACACCGGCCGCACGCTGTACGCGCACGATGCGGACCGCCTGCTGCAGCCGGCCTCCACCGCCAAGCTCTACACCGCTGCACTGGTGCTGGATACGGTCGGCACCGACTACCGCATCCCCACGCAATTGCTTGCCACGCGCCAAGTGGTGCAAGGACGGCTGGAGGGGCCTCTGATCCTGCGCGGCATGGGCGATCCCACGCTCGGCACGCCCGGCACCAACATGGATTGGGCTGAGCAGCTGGCGGCGCAACTGGCTGCCGATGGCGTGCACGACGTGCAAGGGGACTTGATCGCCGACGACAGTTATTTCCAGGGACCGCAGACGGGTGCCGGCTGGGAGGCGCGTGATCTGCAAAGCTGGTTCGCCGTACCTGCGTCGGCACTCAGCGTGCAGGAAAACGTCGCCGAGCTCACGGTGGCGCCGTCGAAAGCACCGGGCCAACCTGCCTTGCTGCGGCTCGATCCGCCCGGCACGCTCGCGCACGTCGACAACCATCTCATGACAAGCGCACGCGGTACGCGCAGCGACATCAATCTCTATCGCGCTCCCGGCGCTACCACCTTGTATGCCTTTGGCAACGTCAACGAAGGCGCGGCACCACAAACCTTCAAGCTCTCCATCGGCGATCCGGCCTGGTATGCCGGCACGCGCCTGCGCGAAGCGCTGGAGCGGCACGGCGTGCGCATCCATGGCGAGCTTCGCGTGCACCATTGGCCGCAGCCCAATGGCGAAGACCTCGGCAAGGCCGTGGTATTGGCGCAGGTGTTGTCGCCCCCGGTGATGGAGATTCTCGAGCGCGGCCTGAAGCGCTCGCAAAACCTGTATCTGCAGAACCTGCTGCAGATTGCCGGCGTCAAGGCGCAAGCCGACGCCGAACAATCGGGCGATCCGCCAGCGGGCTTTCTGAGCAGCGACGCCTGGGGCATCCGCGCACTGGATGGACTGCTCGACCGCATCGGCATTGCACCAGGCGTGGCGCAAATCGTGGACGGTGCGGGCCTGTCGCGGCAGGATCTGTCCACGGCCAACGCGATGGTGCATCTGCTGAGCTATCTCGCCGGCCAACCCTATGGCAACCCGTTGCGCGACGCCCTGCCCGCTGCGGGCGTGGACGGCACGCTCGAATGGCGCATGCGCAACACCGCCGCCATGGACAACGTGCATGCCAAGACCGGCAGCATGACCCATGTGCGCTGCCTGGTGGGCTATGTGACGACGGCGTCCGGCGAACATTTGGCGTTTGCGATCATGCTCAACAACTTTGTGCGTAGCGCGGATGAGCCGAGTCCGAGCCGGAATCTGGATGCGATCGTGGAGTTGTTGGCGGCGTTTCGCGGCAGGAGCTGATCCGGCAAATGCATCGGCCACGTAGGCTGGAATGCAATCCCGGCATCAGCCCAGCTTCAAGTCTTTCTCGATCTTCTCCGGCACATCATTCGGCGCATAACGCTTCATCACTTTTCCCTGCGCATCCACCAGGAACTTGGTGAAGTTCCACTTGATGGATTCGCTACCCAGCAGACCCTTGGCCTCTTTCTTCAGCCATTGGTACAACGGATGCGTGTGCTCGCCGTTCACGTCGATCTTGGCGAACATCGGAAAGGTCACGTCATAGGTGGTGGAGCAGAACTGCTTGATCTCGGCCTCGTCGCCGGGCTCCTGGTGGCCGAACTGGTCGCAGGGAAAGCCGAGCACGGCCACGCCCTGGTCGCGATGCTTGCGCCACAGCGCCTCCAGCCCCTTGTACTGCGGCGTGAAACCGCACTTGGAAGCCACGTTGACGATCAGCAGGGTCTTGCCGCGCCAGTCGCCCAGCGAACGCTCGTTGCCGTCAATGTCGCGCGCGCTGAAGTCGTATACGGTGGTCATGTCATCGCTCCGGTCATATCCATATGGCAGTCTACGTCAGACTGCCAGCCCTTGGCTGGCATAGAATGCCCGTTCTCGATCTTTCGTCCAGGCCCGCCGTGATCCGCTTCATCGATGTCCACAAATCCTATCGTGTCGAGGGCAAGGACATTCCGGCGCTGGAGCCTTTCAGCCTGGAGATCGCCGATGGCGAGGTGTTCGGCATCATCGGCCACTCCGGCGCCGGCAAGTCCACCCTGATCCGCCTGATCAATCTGCTGGAGCAGCCCAGCGGCGGGCGCATCCTGATCGGCGACACCGAGATCACCGCGCTGTCCGATGAAGCCTTGCGCGTCGCCCGGCAGCGCATTGGCATGATCTTCCAGCACTTCAACCTGCTTTCTTCGCAGACGGTGGTGGAGAACATCGCCTTTCCGATGCGCCTGGCGGGCAAGCAGGATGCCAAGACGATACGTGCACGCGTGGACGAGCTATTGCAGCGCGTCGGCCTGACCGCGCACGCCAACAAGTACCCTTCGCAGCTCTCCGGCGGACAGAAGCAGCGCGTAGGCATTGCGCGTGCCCTGGCCAATCATCCATCGATCCTGTTGTGCGATGAAGCGACCAGCGCGCTCGATCCGCAAACCACCGCCTCCGTGCTCGATCTGCTGGCCGAGATCAACCGCGAACTGAAACTGACCATCGTGCTGATCACGCACGAGATGGATGTGGTGCGCCGCGTATGCGATCGCGTGGCAGTGCTGGATGCCGGACGCATCGTGGAACACGGTGCTGTCGCAGATGTCTTCCTGCATCCACGACATGCCACCACGCGCCGCTTCGTCAGCGAGGCGCTGCCGGAGGAAGCGGCTGGCGAACATGCCATCTACGAAAACGTGCCCGGCCGCATCATGCGCCTTTCCTTTCGTGGCGAAGCGACATGGTCGCCCACATTGGGACGCGTCACGCGCGAAACGGGCGTGGATTTCAATATCCTGGCCGGCCGCATCGACCGTATCAAGGATCTGCCCTACGGCCAACTGACCCTGGCCATGCAGGGTGACAACGTGGATGGTGCCCTGCGCGCGTTGCGCGAAGCAGGCATCGACGTGGAGGAGCTTGCCCGATGATGATCGCCAGCCAACTTCCCTTGCTGCACAACTTATTTCCCAACATCGACGACTGGGGCGAACTGGGGCAGGCATGCATCGATACGCTGCTGATGCTGGGTGGCTCGCTGCTGCTCACGGTGATCATCGGCTTGCCGCTGGGCGTACTGCTGTTCCTCACCGGCAAAGGGCAGTTGCACGCCATGCCCAAGCTGTATGGCGTGCTGTCGCTGGTGGTGAACGTGCTGCGCTCGGTGCCGTTCATCATTTTGATGATCGTGCTGATGCCGCTTACGTATGTGCTAGTCGGCACCAAGCTCGGCATTCGCGGCGCGATTCCGCCGCTGGTGATCGGCGCCGCGCCCTTCTTCGCACGCCTGGTGGAAACCTCGCTGCGCGAAGTGGAACAAGGCGTCATTGAAGCTTCGCAAGCCATGGGCGCCACCACCTGGCAGATCGTGCGCCACGTGCTACTGCCCGAGGCGCGCGCCAGCCTGTGGGCCGGCGTGACGGTAACCGCAGTTGCGCTGGTCGGCTACACCGCCATGGGCGGTGCGATCGGCTCGGGTGGCCTGGGCGACCTGGCCTATCGTTATGGCTACCTTAGCTACAAGTCCGACTACATGGTCGTGACCGTGTTTCTGCTGATCGTGCTGGTCCAGATACTGCAGATGCTGGGCGATCGCATCGTGGCGCACTACAGCCGGCGATAATCCCGCGTTTTTTGCATCCAGCCGTATGGACGGCTATTCTGGCGCACCGCACAAGGATAGCCCTTCGATGAAAAAATTCCTTTTCCTGGCTGCCGCCGCCCTGCTCGTGGCCGGCTGCTCCCCTTCCGGTTCGGGCGGCTCCGACGGCCAGACCTTGACGGTGGCGGCCACCGCCGTACCGCATGCGGAAATCCTCAAGGAAGTGAAACCCATCCTGGCGAAGGAAGGGGTGAACCTGGACATCAAGGTATTTGCCGACTACGTGCAGCCCAACCTGCAAGTGGCGGAAAAAAACATCGACGTGAATTACTTCCAGACCAAGCCGTATCTGGACGCCTTCAATCAAGAGCGCGGCACCCACCTGGTGATCATCACCGGGGTGCACATCGAGCCGTTCGGTGCGTACTCGCACAAGTACAAGTCGATCGACCAGTTGCCGGATGGCGCTATCGTGGCGATTCCGAATGATCCCAGCAATAACAGCCGCGCATTGCTGCTGCTCGCCAAGCACGGCCTGATCACGCTGAAGGACCCGAACAACGAGCTGGCCACCACCAAGGATATTACCGCCAACCCCAAGAACCTGAAGTTCAAGGAACTGGAAGCGGCGATGCTGCCGCGTACGCTGGACGAGGTAGACCTGGCGCTGATCAACACCAACTACGCGCTGGCAGCCGGCTTGAATCCGACCAAGGATGCGTTGCTGATCGAGGACAAGGATTCACCCTATGTGAATTACCTGGTGGGACGCCCCGACAACAAGGATGACCCGCGCGTGCAGAAGCTGGCACGGGCGCTGACCAGTCCTGAGGTGAAGGCGTTTATCGAGCAGAAGTACCACGGTGCCGTATTGCCGGCGTTTTGAGCAACGCTGCACGTGTAGGCTGGGATGAGCGAATGCAAATCCCAGCACCCTATGGGCACCCACTCATCCCAGGCTGGGTCGCTACGCTGCCGATTCGGCCTCAACCAGCACCGGAATATCAAACACCTGCCGCAGATAAGCGATGTACGCCACGTCGTCGCACATGTTCTTGCCCGGCGAATCACTGAGTT
Source organism: Dyella sp. (assembly GCF_035508675.1). Taxonomy (GTDB): domain Bacteria; phylum Pseudomonadota; class Gammaproteobacteria; order Xanthomonadales; family Rhodanobacteraceae; genus Dyella_B. The sequence continues at coordinate 9,541 of NZ_DATJMN010000259.1, read as the reverse complement.
TTGCCACCGGCTGCCCGTTGCAGCGAACCATCTTGATGACGATGTTGAGCGGCGTGGGGCCAACGTCATTGGTGAGGTTGGTGCCGACGCCGAACGCGAGCTGGCAGCGCCCATGGAAATGCTTGAACAACTCCATCACCTTGGGGACGCTCAAGCTGTCGCTGAACACCAGAATCTTGCTGCGCGGATCGACGCGGTTGGCCTGATAATGCGCCAGTACGCGCTCGCCCCACAAGAACGGATCGCCCGAGTCGTGGCGGGTGCCGTCGAACAGCTTGCAAAAGTACATGTCGAAGTCGCGCAGAAAGGCGCTAAGGCCATAGACGTCCGATAGCGCGATGCCGAGGTCGCCGCGGTATTCCTTGGCCCACGCTTCCAGCGCCGTAATCTGTGAATCGCGCAAGCGCGGACCCAGCGCCTGGTGCGCCTGCAAGTATTCGTGCGCCAACGTGCCGAGCGGACGCAGGCCCAGTTGCCATGCCAGCCATACATTGCTGGTGCCGGCCAGTTGCGATCCAAGGCCTTCGTGCAGTGTTTCCGCCACTTCGCGATGCCACGCGCGCGAGAAACGCCTGCGCGTGCCGTAGTCAGCGATGCGGCAGTCCTGATACCCCGGCGTGTCACGCAATAGCGCGATTTTTTCCCGCAACCGGCGACGCCCTTCGGTAAGATCCAGCCCCGCGTGCGTGTGGCGGAAATACACTTCATTAACGATCGCCAGCAGCGGCACCTCGTAAAGAATCGTATGCAGCCACGGCCCGCAGATGCGGATCTCGATCTCACCATTATTTAACGGCGACGGCGTGATCTCCACATACTTGGCGTTGAGCTGGAACAACCCCAGGAAGTCGACGAAGTCGCTCTTGATGAAGCGCCAGCTGCGCAGGTGGTCAAGCTCCTGCTCGGTGAAGCGCAGGCTGCACAGTGCATGCAGCTCTTCGCGAATCTCATCTATATACGGCACCAAGTTGATGCCTGGATTGCGGCACTTGAAGCGGTACTCCACCTGCGCAGCAGGATACTGATGCAGCACCACCTGCATCATGGAGAATTTGTAAAGATCGGTGTCGAGCAGGGAACTGACGATCATGGAATAGCCATGTCGGGGAGGAGAAGCTGCACACGCATCACGCGGCATCTGGCGATTATCCCGCCTAAGTCCTTGCCGTGAATAGTCAGTGTAGTGCTGGAAAAGATAAAACCCCGGCAGCCAGGGGAATAACTGCCGGGGTTTGTTAGGTCGCGTTCCGGGGGGAGGGTAAACTTTAGGAACCGACCCCTGGATGCTGCGATGACCTGCGGCATCCTCTTGTCGCCTCACGGCGATTCGTAGAGTTAGTGTGTCCGATACCGATGAAGTTCAAGGCCCGCGTCGAATTGGTTCAGCTTTCTGATAAGTATCTGGCAACGCCGTCAATGGTTTCATCTGCACCATTCCCAACTCCTTGTCAGTAAAGGGCCAGAACATGAGCACCTTGCATCGCTGTCTTGCCCTGTTGACGCTGTGCTGCGCCCTGCCGCTGCATGCGGCGGATCTGCGCATCGATATGGGCCCCAACACCCACGTCTGGACGACCGCGCAATTATTGCGCCGCGCCGATGCAAAGAGCGTGACGATTCCCGATGACGTCGCCTTCCACCACACCATGCGCTACCGCGCAGTGCCGCTGCGTGCGCTGCTGCCCGAGCTGGCACAGGGCGATCGTTTGAAATTCGTTGCGAACGACGGCTTCTCGGTCGACATCGCCGCCGATGCCCTGCTCAAGCCATCAGGCGCACAAGCGTGGCTGGCGGTGGAAGATCCCCAGCATCCATGGCCGTCGTTACCCGGCAACAAAGGCGATGCCGGTCCTTTCTATGTGGTATGGATCAACCCGGCCGCCGCCCACATCGGCGGCGAGCAATGGCCTTATCAACTGGCGCGCATTGAACGCGTGGACGATGTGGCGATGCGTTTTCCTGCCACCGCGCCGGCTGCCTCCGTGCCCGCCGACAGCCCTGTGCGCCACGGCTACGCCGTATTCCAGCGCACCTGCTTTGCTTGCCACACACTCAATGGCGAAGGCGATGCGCGCATGGGGCCGGACCTCAACATCCCGCACAGCCCTACCGAATACCTGAGCACCGCTATGCTGCGCGCATTCATCCGCAACCCACAGTCGCTGCGGCGCTGGCCGGAAGGCAGGATGATCGGTTTTCCTACACAGCAATCACTGTCAGATGCAGATCTGGACGCAGTGATCGCTTACCTGAAGTACATGGCGCAGCACAAGGTGGAGAAGTCATGAGCGGAGTATTGGCGGCATGATGCTGTTCGATCAGCCCCCCGCCCCGGTCAACGGGATCCGCGTGGGCATTGGCGGATGGACCTTTGCGCCATGGCGCGACAACTTCTATCCGAAAGGCCTGGTGCAGCGGCGCGAACTGGAGTACGCCAGCCGCAAGCTGACGGCGATCGAAATCAACGGCACATATTACGGCACGCAGAAGCCCGCAACGTATGCCAAGTGGGCCGCGGAAACGCCGGAAGGTTTCCTGTTTTCCGCCAAGGCGCCGATGCGCATCATGCAATCGCGCAGCCTGGAGAAAACCGGGCCGCAGATCGATGACTTCGTAGGCGGCATCGCCGCCCTGGGCGACCGGCTCGGCCCGATCGTATGGCAGTTCGACGCGGGCCAACGTTTGCAGCGCGACAGCTTCGCTGCATTTCTCGACTTGCTGCCGAAGCAGGTCGAGGGGCGCGCGCTGCGCCACGTACTGGATGTGCGCGACCGGGACTTCGTCAATGGCGATTACCTGGCGCTGGCACGCAAACATGAGATGGCGACGGTGTTCACCGACTCGCCTGATTATCCATCCTTTGCCGATGTGACCACCGATTTCGTCTACGCACGGCTGATGCGCTCGCGCAGCGAGGTGCCGGCCGGCTACACCGGCGAAGCACTGGATGGCTGGGCGAAACGGGCGCACGCCTGGGCCGATGGCGGGCAACCGGCGGACCTGCCCTACCTGGACGCAACGCGCGCAGCGCCGCGCAAGCGCGACGTCTTCCTGTTCTTCATCAGTGCGGCGAAAGAACGCAATCCAGCGGCGGCGATGGCGCTGATCGAGAAAATCAGCGCGCCGTAGCCGGCAACAAGGCGCGCAAGCTGCTTTCGCGCTGCGCCTTAGGCTCCTTCGCCAGGGCACGCACGCGCGCGTAAAACGCCGGCCACTGGCCACCCGCCTGCTTGAACAGCGCCGCAAACGCGGGTTTCCACTGATCGTACAAACCAAAGGGCAGCAAGGTCGCATTGTTGATCGGTTGCGCCACCCACGCGTCGTAGCGGTGATCGTTCGGCCAGTGCTGGTCCCGCCACGCGGCATAGCGCTTGCGAAAATCCTCGATCTCGCGCTGCTTGCCTGCCGCCATCGCTTCTTCATCCACCCCGCTGGCGTAAAGCTTCTTCAGGCGTTCGCGCAAGTCGAGCACCAACCGGGTGAATCCATCCTCCATGACCTGGTCGTGGTCGTCCCCCACCGGTTCGCCGCGCGCTCGATGCCACTGGCGCAGCCCTTCGTCCTCCACGAACATGGCGTAGCTTTCGTTGAAGGCCGTATCGCCCTTCAAGTAGATCTTCTGGTGCGCCAGTTCGTGGAAGATCGTGCTCACCAGTTCGTCGTCATCCCAGCGCATCATGCTGCTGAGGATGGGGTCGGCAAACCAACCCAGGGTCGAGTAGGCCGGTACACCGCCGATGTAGACGTCATCGCCTTTCGCGCGCAGGCGTTCGGCGCTCGCCCGCGCCTTCTGCTCGTCAAACCAGCCGCGATAGGCCACGCAGCCGGCGATAGGAAAGCATTGCGGCACCGCGTCCACCGAAAAGCGCGGCGTCGCAAACACGTTCCACACCACATAAGGCCGGTGCAACTGCACGTAGTAGGTGTAGCTGCGGTTGCGCGGCAGGTCGAGATGATCGGAGGCGAACTGCCGCGCCTGCTGGGAAAGTTTCAGCCGTGCCGCCAGGCGGGGATCGGTGGCAGGGTCGGCGATCACCTTGCTCACCGAGCGACGCTTGAGCAACAAGGCGCTTTCGCCATGCGTGACGTGGGCGTAATAGCGAAGATCGGCACAAGCAGCAAGCACGGCAACCACCATGATGCAAAGGACGAATCGGGTGGTGGATAAAAAAATGCGGGGACGAGTCATCCCCGCATTCTGACAAAAGACCGCAGCTCAGTGCCCGTGTCCGCCATGGCCGCCAGACCCATGACCGCCGCCATGCCAGCCGCCATGGCCACCGCCGTGCCAGCCGCCGCGGCCACCGTGCCAGTCATGATCGCCATGCCCCCAGTACCGGCCTCGGCCGTACCAGCCGCCATAGCAGCACCCGTAGCCGTAGTAACCCCAGCCACCGTAATAGCCGTAGGGACCGCCGTAATAGCCATAGCCGTAGGGGTCACCGTAGACAACCGACGGGGCGGTTCCATAGTAGGCGTCGCCTGCATAGCCGGTGCCTCGCACATAGCTGTAACCCGGGGCTACGTAGCAGCTGGAAAGCAGGCCAGTAACGCCAGCCAGCACCAGGCCGGCCAGCACGCGTTTGACTGAGATGTTCATGGTGGGGACTCCATGCGCTCTACGTTTGCAGCCTAGTCCTGCGGTGATAAATGCGCCCTGAGCACATCATCGCCCAATGCCCCCTACATGCCCGGCCGCGACAAGGCCGCAAGGAAATGCGGTAGCACCGGCGGATTGGCCAACACCGTAAACACCACGCCGTAGGCCGCTCCCCACAGATGCGCGCTATGGTTCACGCTGTCGCGCCCTTGCCGATCCATATAGATGGAATAGCCCACGTACAGCACGGCATAGATGATCGCCGGTACCGGTATGAAGAACACCAGGATGCGCGTCCAGGGCGCATACAAGACGAAACCAAACACCACCGCGGAGACCGCGCCCGATGCGCCAAGGCTGTGGTAGTTCGTATTGCGCCGGTTCTTCAGGTACGTCGGCAGGATCGAAACGATCAAGCCGCCCAGATAGAACAGCGCGAAACCAAAGCCGCCCAAGGTACCGTTGTAGACGGGCTCCATCACGCGGCCAAAAAAGAACAGCGTCATCATGTTGAACAGCAGGTGCATGGGATCGGCATGCAGCAAGCCGTAGGTGACCAGCCGGTAATACTCGCGCTTGCGCTCGATCGCGGGCGGCCACAGGATCAGATCGTCCACCAGGCGCCGGTTGTTGAAGGCCATGAAGGAGACGATGCACGTAGCGGCGAGGATGATGAGCAGCGTAATCGGTATCGACATATGACGAATCGGACGAACTTCGGAATCCATCCATCTTGACGTTCGCGCGCCAACTTGTCGACCATTAGAATGTGCGATCGCTCCTTCGTACTTCTCCCCACGCATGAAACCCATCCGCTATATGCACCTGGACGTCTTCGCCGCCAGTCCCGGCGGCGGCAATCACCTGGGTGTGGTCACCGACGCCAGCGGCTGGAGCGAGGCCGACATGCAGCGCTACGCGCGCTGGACCGACCTGGTGGAAACCACCTTCCTGCTGCCGCCGAACGATCCCGAGGCCAGTTACCGGGTGCGCATCTTCACGCCGGAAAAGGAAATCGCCTTCGCCGGCCATCCCAGCGTGGGCAGCGCGCATGCCGTGCTCGAATGCGAGCTGGCCGAACCGCGAGACGGCATTCTGTGGCAGGAGTGCGGTGCCGGCGTGCTGCCGATTCGCGTGGAAGGCAGCGGCCCGCAACGCGTGTTGATGCTGCAATCACCCGAAGCACGCGTGGTGAAAACCGGCCTGCACGCCCATCCGCTGCTGGCCGCCACGCTCGACAGCATCGGGCTGGGCAAACTGCCACCCGCGCTGGTCGATGGCGGCCGCCGCTGGTGGCTGGCCGAATGCGTGGACGAAGCCAGCCTGCGCGCATGGACCCCCGATCACAGCGCCATCGGCGCGCTCGCGGTGGCCAGCGGCAGCATGGGCTTGTGCGCGTTTGCGCGCAGCAGCCATCCGGATTACCAATTGGTGGTGCGTGCGTTTCCGTCTGGCGTGGGCATCGTGGAAGATCCCGCTTCCGGCGCCGCCAATGGATTGATCGCCGCCTATATCGCGCACGCCGAACCCAACGGATCGCTGGCGCGCGGCTACGCCGTCAGCCAGGGACGCGAGATGGGGCACGATGCGCAACTGATTGCGCATATCGTGGATGGCACGATCTGGATCGGCGGGCGCACCAACACCGTCATCGATGGCACGCTGTATTGGAGCGCGCGCTAAAAACTAAGCGTTACGCGCGTCCATCCAGGTTCGCCCGCCGCGCGGAGACTTGTGCCAGTGCGGCAAGATCCATGTCTTCGGCGCCGTGGGCCAGCGCCTCGATCAGGCTCTCGCGCAAAACGCTCGCCAACGGCATCGACACCTTTTGCGCCTGCGCGGCATCCTGCGCCAGCATCACATCCTTCAAGCCCAGCGGCAACGCAAAGCCCGGCGGCGTGAAGCGTTCCTCCGCCATGGCTTTGCCGTAGATCTGGTAAACAGGCGAAGCGAACAAGGTGCTGGTCATCAGCGCGATGAAATCGGCCGCGCTCACACCATGGGCGCGCGCCAGCACGGCGGCTTCGGCCATGCTTTCAATCGCCGACACGATCATGAAATTGCCGGCCAGTTTCACCGCGTTGGCGCGTTCCGGAGTGTCGCCCATCGGCCACAACTTCGCTGCCATGGCTTCCAGCAACGGCCTGGCCGTTTCGATGGCGCCGTGCGCACCGGCGACCAGCATGTTGAGCTTGCCCGCGGCAGCGACGTCCGGACGGCCGAACACCGGCGCGGCTACGTAACCCAAGCCGCGCTTGGCGTGCGCGTCTGCAAGCTCCCTGGCCAATGCAACGGAAATGGTGGCGTGGTTGACGTGCACGATGCCCGGATCCATCGCGTCGAGCAGGCCGCCATCAAAAAAGATGTCGCGCACCGCCTGATCGTTCGCCAGCATGCTGTGCAGCACCTCCACCTGCGCCGCACGATCCGGCGTGCTTACCGCCTTGGCGCCCAGCGACGCCAGTTTTTGCGCGGCCGTTTCCGAACGGTTCCACACCATCACGTGATGGCCCGCCGCCACCAGGTTGCTGGCCATGGCGCTACCCATCGCACCGAGTCCGATAAAGCCGACTTTCATAGGGAATCTCCTATTGCAGATACCTAGTGGAGCATGGGCGCTGTTGAGTAGAAGCGAAGCCTAGACCACTTCGCCGGCCGCGTGCCCCGACGCCCACGCCCATTGGAAGTTGTACCCGCCCAGCCAGCCGGTGACGTCCACCACTTCGCCGATGAAATACAGGCCTGGCACGCGTTTGGATTGCATGGTCGCGGACGAGAGTTCGTCCGTATCCACGCCGCCCAGTGTAACTTCCGCCGTGCGATAACCTTCCGTGCCGCTGGCAACGATCGGCCAATCGTGCAAGCGTGCGCCGGTATCGTGCAGTTCCGCATCGCGGTACTGGCGCATCGGCTTGCTGCCCAGCCATAGCTCGCACAAGCGCTGCGCCAGCCGGCGCGGCAGCAGATCACCCAGCACGTTGCGCAGTTCCGCCGCCGGCCGCTCTGCCCGCTGGGCCACCAGCCAGTCGCCGATGTCCTGTGCCGGCGACAGATCGATATGCAATGCGTCGCCCGGCTGCCAGTAAGAGGAAATCTGCAGCACCGCCGGCCCGCTGATGCCGCGATGCGTAAACAACAAGCCAGCACGAAAACCTTGCTTGCCTGCGCGTGTTTCCGCCACCGGCAACGCCACGCCGGCAAGCTCCTGGTAATGCTCCAGATGCTTGCCGCTCATGGTAAGCGGTACTAGGCCCGCACGCGTCGGCAGCACGTTGTGCCCGAACTGCCGCGCCAACTCGTAACCGAAGCCGGTCGCGCCCATGCTGGGAATCGACAAGCCGCCGCTGGCGATCACCAGCGAATCGGTATGCACTTCGCCATGCGCGGTGAGCACGGCAAAACCTTCTTCCGTCTTTTTGACCTTCTCTACTGCGCAGCTGGTTTCGATGCGCACGCCCGCCGTCGCGCATTCGTCCAGCAGCATGCGCACGATCAGCTTGGAGGACTCGTCGCAAAACAGCTGGCCCAGCTCTTTCTCGTGGTAGGCAATGCGATGCTTTTCCACCAGCGCAATGAAGTCCCATTGCGTATAGCGCGCCAGCGCGGATTTGCAGAAATGCGGATTGGCCGACAGGTATTGCGCCGGTGTCACGCCCAGATTGGTGAAATTGCAGCGCCCGCCGCCGGACATCAGTATCTTCTTGCCAGGCTTGTTCGCATGATCGAGCACCAGCACGCGCCGGCCGCGCTGCCCTGCGGTAATCGCGCACATCAAGCCGGCGGCACCGGCGCCGATCACCAGAACATCCACTTTCACGCGATCACCGCCATTCCCATACGTCCGCCCATTATCCAATAAACTTGGCGCCTGCCCCGCCAAGGATTCTGACCATGCCCTCCTTCGACGTAATCTCCGAGGTCGACAAGCACGAACTGACCAATGCGGTCGACCAGGCCAACCGGGAATTGGCCAACCGCTTCGACTTCAAAGGGAGCGATGCGAAGTTCGAGCTGGACAAGTCCGTGATCACGCAAAGCGCGCCCAGCGAATTCCAGCTGCAGCAGATGCTGGATATCCTGCGCGGCCGCCTGGCCGCACGAAAGATCGACTTGCGCGCCCTCGACATCGCCGATCCGGAAGTGAACCTCGGCGGCGCACGGCAGAAAATCACCATCAAGCAAGGCATCGAGCAACCGATCGCCAAGAAGCTGATCGCCACGCTGAAGGAAGCCAAGCTGAAGGTGGAGGCGCAGATCAACGGCGACAAATTGCGCGTCAGCGGCAAGAAGAAGGACGACCTGCAGCTCGCCATGGCGGTGCTGCGCAAGGCGGACGTGGAGCTGCCGCTGCAGTTCGATAATTTTCGCGACTAGCGCTGGGATTTCATTCCAGCCTACGCAAGCCCGGCCGCAATATTCACGCTGATCGCAATGATGAATACATTGAAGAAAAACGCCACCACGCTATGCAGCAGCGCGGTGCGGCGTAAGGCATGACTGGTGATCTGCACATCGGACACCTGGAAGCACATGCCGATCACGAAGGCGAAATACACGAAATCCCAGTAATCCGGTTGTTTCGTGCCGGGAAATTCCAGCCCTTCGTGCTGCTTGCCGAAATCGCCGTAATACCCGTGCGCGTAATGCAGTGCATACATGGTATTCATGAACAGCCACGACAGCACGATGCTCAATGCCGCCATGCCCATGGCCGTGGCGCCACCGTTCTTCGCCGCGTGCATTTCGGTGGACAAAGCCACCAGCACCACCATCGATAGCGTGACGGCCACCCACAGCGTGGTGCGCCGCCCGGTGTCCTGGCATTGCGCATGCCTGGCCATGTGCTCGGCGGTAGCGCGATGAAACATGCGTGCCAGCATGCACAGATAAAGCAGCACGCCGGCATCGAAGCCGAGCAGCAAGGCGGAAGCAGGCTTTGTT
>NZ_DATJMN010000258.1:0-3675 GCF_035508675.1 Dyella sp. | reverse complement strand
GTCAGGAAGCCGTTGTAGCCGCCCGCGCTGGCGGCGTTCTCGCCATTGAGCACGACGCCGTACTGGTCGAGACCCTCGGTAGAGTTCTCCCGTGTGGTGTTGGAGAAATCGGCGGCGATCAGCAGGCCCCAACGGCCATGGTCATTGAACGAAATGAGGCCATTGGCCTCAGGCCCCAAGTGGCTGGTGGTGCTGCCGCGCTCTCCATCGGCGGAATAACTGTAGGTGAATCCGCTGGGGAGATCCCAGGGACGATAAGTATGCAGGTCGATGGCGCCGCTGATGCCACCGTCGGTCTCGTTGGCGGTGGACGATTTGACCACGTCCACGCCGTGGAACAGCGTGGATGGCAACATGGTGAAGTCGGGCTGCTGCGTATCGATCTGGTCGGCCGTGATGAACACTTCGCCGTTCAACATGGTGCCGACCTGGGGCAGGCCGCGCACGTCCACCGAGGTACCCACGCCGGCATCGCGGTTGATCTGTACGCCGGTAACGCGCTGCAAGGAGTCGGTAATCGTGGTGTCGGGCAGCGCGCCGATGTTTTCCGCCGTGATGCTGTCTTGAATATTTGGAGCGTCACGTTTCAGGTCGATGGCGCGCTGCTGCGACGCACGTACGCCGGAAACCGTTACGGTCGACAGCGTGACGGCATTCTTGTCCGCGTCCGTGCCGGTGGTTTTCTTGGCGTCGGTTTTCTTGGTGCCGGGCGACGCTGGCGTCGGCGCGGTTTGCGCGGTGCTGACCTGCGTTGCCTGGCCATCGGCCGGCGCATCGGCGGATGTCGCCGCTGCACTCGTCGTCGACACGACGGCGAACAGCGACATGGTGACGGCGAACGACAATGGATGCTTGCGAAATACGGTGGACATGGGCCTTTAACCTCGTTGGTGTTGCCTGTCGAACCTCAGGTGCTCCGTGGAGTTTCAAAACGCGTGTAGCCCGGCGCTGCCTGCGGGTACGCACGCCGTCGTCATGCAATCTCTCGATGTCCCCGGCTTTGGCCTCCCAACCAAAGCACTCACGTGGTGTTATGGCGCGGGACGCCCGTCCCGCGCCCTGCTTATTTTGAAAACGTCATACGCGCCAAAGCCCACTGGCCATCGCGTGGATCGCCGCTGGCAAAGACGCACAGGTTGCGAACGCCGGCCCCCACCGGCGTGGCAAGCTTTGCTTCAAGATGGGTTTGCCCCGTTGCCTGCACCGCGCCCGCCAGCGGCAAGCTGGCCAGCAGCGGCCCGGTGCAGGAATCGGCATGGATCTCGAATTCACCGGCAGCGCTGGCCTTGTGACGCACGACCGCATCTTTGGCCTCATCGCCAAAGCGCCATGCGATGCGCGCGACCGTCAGCTCGACATGCTTGACGCCACGCAGTGGCGCCTGCGGCCACAGCCAGCACATGTTGCCGATATCCACGGCGTAGACCGGCCGCTGACCTTGCGCCGGCCTGCTGCCGTCCAGGCGCGAGGCCGGCTGGCTGGAACACGTCGCAAGCGCGCTGCCAGCGCGGCTCAGCAAGGTGCTTGCATCCAGTACCTGCGTGCGTGGCGCGGAGAGTTCAAAGCCGTCTGCCGCAAACGTTGCGGCACGCAAGCTTGTCTTGCCCGACAGCGTAAGCGGCTGCGTATACGGCGCAGAGTGATTGTTCGGGTCTGAGCCATCCGTCGTGTAGCGAATCGTTCCGAATGCCACCTGATTGGCCAGCGCAATCCGGAACGCGCCGTTGGCCGTCGCCGTTACGTTGAAAGCGGGTGCGAACGCACTGTCGGCATAGTCGATGCCGAGCGCGCGATAACGCGCCAGTTCGGCCGGCATCCGTTGCAGAAAACCGTTCCAGTCGTGCGAGCCTGGTGGTGACCAGCCAAGCTCCGACAGCGCCGCCATGCGCGGGAACACCGCGTGCTGGTCGTGCGCAAAGGTCAGCATCTGCTCGGTCCACAGGCCCGCCTGCACGCCGATGATGCGCCGGGCTTCGGCTGCGTTCGCGCCGTTGGGGATGACCACCGTGTCATAGGCTTGCCGCAACGTCGCTGCGGGCGGCGGGCCTGCCCATTCGTGGGGAAGGTCGGATTGATAATGGTCGAAGTACAGCGACTCCTGCGGTGTCATGACCACGTCGTGGCCTTGCTTGATCGCAGCGAGCGCCACGCGCTCGTTGTCGTTGCCGTGCCAGGACATCACCACTTCCGACGCCGGCAGCGTCGCGCCGGCGACCAGTTCATCATCCCAGCCAACCGGCGTGCGACCGTGTTGCACGAGATATGCGGCGACCTGGTTCGTGAACCATCCCTGCAACTGATCCATGTTCGCCAGGCCCAGCTTGTGCATCTGCGCGCGCACTTCCGGCGATGCGTTCCACTGCTGCTTGTCGGCCTCGTCGCCACCAATCGAGATATAGCGCGAGGGAAACAGCCGCATCACTTCATCGAGCACGTCATCGACGAACTGCAAGGTTTTTTCATCGGGCTTGAGCAACCACGGGCTGACGCCCCAGTCGGTCCAAACAGGCGGACGCTTGCCCGTGACGCCCAGCCACGGATAGGCGGCGATGGCTGCCTGCGAATGTCCGGGCAGATCGATTTCCGGCACCACCTCCACGTAGCGCTCGGCGGCATAACGCACGATGTCGCGCGCGTCGGCTTCCGTATAAAACCCGCAATAGGGCAGGGCGGTCGAACCGGTCAGTTCGCTGTCCAGGCCCACCGCCTTGCGGCATGCGCCGGTTTGGGTGAGCTCGGGGTACTTGGGGATCTCAAGACGCCAGCCCTGGTCTTCGGTCACATGCCAGAGCAACACGTTCAACTTGTGCAGCGACATCCAATCGATCAACTTCTTGATGTCGGCCACGCTCTGATAATGCCGCCCGGAGTCGAGCAGCAGCGCGCGCCATGCGAAACGCGGGTAATCGTCGATAACCCCATCGGCCACGGCGACGGGCGCGCCGCGCGTCCAGCCGGGCGGCGTCAGCAGCTGCCACAGGGTGACGCCGCCGTAAAACGCACCGCGCGGCGTGCGCGCGGTGACAAGGATGCCGCCGTCATGCACCGTGATGCGATAGCCGGCCTCGTCTGCGATATCGGCGCGAGGGTTCACATCGAACGTAATCGACGGATGCGCAGTACCCGTTGTCGCCACGCCCAGGTTCAAGCCGTTGGTGTCGGCCACCCGTTGCACGAACCGCTCGGCGATGGACTGCACCTGCTGGCGTTCCGCGCCGCGTACCGAAACTGTCGCGCCATTTGCAATATCGACTGCGCCAGACTCGGCGAGGCTGGCCGTTGCCGGCTGCGGCAGCAGTGACCATTTGGGAACAACAGGCGCTGCATGGACTGCGCATGCAGCCACCAGGCATGCGATCGCCATGCAACGGGAACACGTGAATGTCGAGAGATGGCTCATGCGCCCACACCGTTTGCCACGGCTTGCCGCGGCGCTCCCGACATGCCACGCCGGAGGTACCACTGCGCGGCGCCCTGCACACCATGACGGCCATGCTCCGTAACCCATACCGGCACCTGCGACAGCAGGGCGCGCGCGCTGCGTCCGTGCAGGAATCGCTCCTCGAACGCGCTGCGCTTGAGCAGGTCGAAGATGGAAGACAAGAAACCGCCGGCCAGATACACACCGCCTGTGGCCATGAACGCCATCGCGAGATTGCCGGTAAAGCTGCCGAG
>NZ_DATJMN010000257.1:0-5057 GCF_035508675.1 Dyella sp. | reverse complement strand
ACGTTTCGGACATGGCGTCACACCCTGTTCGAATGACTGGCAGATCGAGGACAGCACCCGGAAAATGACGCACTTCGGCCGCGACCCCAATCTCGCGCCCCCCCCTTATCCGAATCGAATCGTTGCCATGACCAACCATGAGTTATTCCAGCGCGCCCTCAAGCTGCTTCCCGGCGGCGTGAATTCCCCGGTACGTGCTTTCAAGTCCGTCGGCGGCGAGCCGTTTTTCACAGCACGCGCCAACGGGGCTTATTTGTGGGATGTGGAAGGCAAGCGCTATATCGATTACGTCGGCTCCTGGGGGCCGATGATCGCGGGCCACAATCATCCGAAGGTGCGCGAGGCGGTCGAGCGAGCCGTACGAGACGGCCTATCGTTCGGCACGCCCTGCCCGGCCGAGGTGGTGATGGCGGAAACCATCACGCGCCTGGTGCCGTCGGTGGAGATGGTGCGCATGGTCAACTCCGGCACGGAGGCCACGATGTCGGCCATTCGCCTGGCGCGCGGTGCCACCGGACGCAGCAAGATCGTGAAATTCGAGGGCTGCTACCACGGCCATGGCGACAGCTTCCTGGTGAAAGCCGGTTCCGGCGCACTCACCTTCGGCGTGCCAACCTCCCCGGGCGTCCCTACCGCCAACGCGGACCTCACCCTCACCCTGCCCTACAACGACCTGGCCGCCGCACAAGCGCTTTTCGCCGAGCAGGGCAGCGAGATCGCCGGCCTGATCATTGAACCGGTGGCCGGCAACATGAACTGCATTCCGCCGCAGGACGGTTACCTGCACGGATTGCGCGAGCTCTGCACCCGCCACGGCGCACTGTTGATCTTCGACGAAGTGATGACCGGCTTCCGCGTCGCACTCGGCGGCGCCCAGGCGCTGTATGGAATCCAGCCCGACCTCACCACCTTCGGCAAGGTCATCGGCGGAGGCATGCCGGTGGGCGCCTATGGCGGGCGTCGCGCGCTGATGGAGCAGATTGCGCCGGCCGGCCCGATCTACCAAGCTGGCACCCTGAGCGGCAACCCTGTCGCCATGGCCGCCGGCCTGGCCATGCTGGAGCTGGTCCAGGCACCGGGTTTCTACGACACGCTGGCTGCACGCACGCGCCTGCTCACCGATGGCTTGCAAGCAGTCGCCGATGGTGAAGGCGTTCCATTCAGCACCAACCGGGTGGGCGGCATGTTTGGACTGTTCTTTACGCACGAAAACGTGAGCAGCTACGCGCAGGCCACAGCCGCCGATACGGCGATGTTCAACCGCTTCTTCCAGGGCATGCTCGAACACGGGGTATTCCTTGCGCCCAGCGCCTTCGAAGCCGGTTTCCTTTCTTCCGCACATAGCGATGAAGACATCGCCGCCACCCTGGATGCGGCGCGCGTCGCCATGCGGCTGGCACGCGCAGGCTGATCGCCATGCATGGACGCGCGCCGCCTGCCGATCAGCTTGAACCGGCCCACCAAGGAGGATGGCGAGCGCGCTGGTTCCACATCATCTTTGGACACGAAGACACGGCAGGACGCCGCTTCGACGTCCTCTTGATCATCGCCATCCTGGGCAGCATCGCGGTGGCGGTGTTCGATACCGTTGCGCAGGCGCACGCGCGGTATGGCGCGATCTTCTATGCGCTGGAATGGGCATTCACCCTGCTGTTCACGCTCGAATACGTGATGCGCATCCTGGTGGTCGACCGGCCGTGGCGCTACATGCGCAGCTTCTTCGGCGTGGTCGATTTTCTGGCCGTGTTACCGACCTGGATCAGCCTGATCGCCGCCGGCAGCCAGTATCTGCTGGTGGTGCGTGCGCTGCGCATCCTGCGCATCTTCCGCATCCTCAAGCTCACGCGCTACGTGGGCGAGGCGGATCTGCTGTGGTACACGCTGATTCGTGCGCGCCGGAAAGTGCTGGTGTTCTTCAGCGCCATTCTTACGCTGGTGCTGATCTTCGGCGCGCTGATGTATCTGATCGAAGGGCCGGAAGACGGCTTCACCTCGATCCCCACATCCATGTACTGGGCGATCGTCACCATGACCACGGTGGGCTTTGGCGACATTACGCCGAAAACCGCCTTGGGCAAACTGCTGACATCGCTGATCATCCTGATCGGCTACAGCATCATCGCCGTACCGACCGGCATCTTTACCGCCGAGCTGGCGGCCGGCATGCGTGCGCGACGCAAGCGCGTGCCCTGCACCCGTTGCGGCCAATTCGACCATGAAAATGATGCGGACTATTGCCGCATCTGCGGTACAGAGCTGTCCGCAACTGAACAACAAGAACGGGACAGCGCCCCGTTCCGGTAACGCTCACCAGCTGCCCACGTTCGGCATCGACGCCCACGGCTCCCGCGGCGGCAGATGACCATCCTGCAGCAGCTCAATCGAGATAAGGTCGGGCGAACGCACGAACGCCATGTGCCCGTCACGCGGCGGACGGCTGATGGTGTAACCCATCGATTGCAGGTGCTCGCACGTCGCATAAATGTCGCGAACCTCGAATGCGAGGTGGCCGAAGTTGCGGGCCGAACCGTAATCCTCTTCCGAACCCCAGTTATAGGTCAGCTCCACTTCCGCCTCCGGGCTTTCCGGCGCGGCCAGATACACCAGCGTGTATTTGCCCTGCTGCGAATCCATGCGGCGCACTTCTTTCAAGCCGAGCCCTTCGCAATAGAAACGCAGCGAAGCGTCGAGGTCACGCACGCGAACCATGCTGTGCAGATATTTCATCGTGACTGTTCCTGATTTATCCGGGCTATTTCGCCACGAAGGCACGCAAGGCCGCGTGCAGGCGTGACAGGCCCTCGGACAACTCCTCGTCGCTGATGTTCAGCGGCGGCACGAAACGCAGCACATCCGGCCCGGCCTGCAGCACCAGCAAACCGTGTGCGGCGGCCACATCGAGCACGTCGCCCGCTTTGCCGCGATAGGTTTCCGCCAGCACCGCGCCCAGCATCAGCCCACGCCCGCGCACCTCGGAAAACACGCCCAGCTCCGCACCCATCGACCTCAGCGCCTGCTGCAATACATCCGATTGACGCTGCACGTTCGCCAGCAGCGGCGGCGACGACAGCTTGCGCAGCGCCACGCGCGCGACCGCCGCCGCCATGGGATTGCCGCCGAAGGTGGTGCCATGCGCACCGAACTGCATCACTTGCGCCACCTTGGCGCCAGCAAGCATCGCGCCAATCGGGAAGCCGCAACCCAACGCCTTGGCGAGGGTTACGATATCCGGCATCACGCCATCCTGCACGTGTGCGAACAGCGTGCCGGTACGCCCCATGCCGCATTGAATTTCGTCCAGCACCAGCAGCGCGCCGTGCGTATCGCACAACTCGCGCACGCGCTTGATGAAACCAGGCGCCGCCGGCAGCACGCCGCCTTCGCCCTGCACTGGCTCCAGCATCACGGCAGCGACGTCGCCCGCGGCAAAAGCTGCCTCGAGCGCGGCCACATCATTGAAATCCAGATAACGGAAACCGCCCGGCAGCGGCTCGTAGCCTTCCTGGTATTTCGGCTGCGCGGTGGCCGTGACCGTGGCCAGCGTGCGACCATGGAAAGAGCCGCGGAACGTGATGATTACCCGTTGTTCCGCCGGCCGGCCTTGGGCAGCCGCCCATTTGCGTACCAACTTAATCGCCGCCTCGTTCGCTTCGGCGCCGGAGTTGCACAGAAACACGCGCTCGGCAAAGCCGGAGGCCTCCACCAGTTCCTGTGCCAGGTGCAGCGGCGGCTCGGTGTAGAACACGTTGCTGCTATGCCAGAGCTTGTGCGCCTGCGCAGTCAAGGCCGCCAGCAGGTCAGGATCCTGATGCCCCAGGGCATTCACCGCGATGCCAGCACCGAAGTCGATGTAGTCGCGCTGCTCGGTATCCCAAACGCGTGCGCCCTGGCCTCGGTCGAGCACCAGCTCGCGCGGCTTGTACACGGGCAACCAATAGCGTTTGGCAAGATCAACGAGAGACGACACCGAAGGCTCCTATGCTCAATACATGCATGGCGCTTTGGCTTGCGACAGCCAAGCCAAGCGGATGAAAAGGTTTGAAAACGGGGAAGCGGCATCCTAGCAGCAAGCTTTCTTCATCAACATACGCCCGCGTTGTCCACTGCCGCGCGGTCTGTATCAGAAGTATTACACCCGCTGAAAATCGCGGCGCGGTGCTGTTCACTGCCACGCAGGCAATAGAGCGACTGTAACAGCCCTGTACGCGACGCCAGCTGCCCGACCCGGCGAATTCCCACGCCAAACCCTCATTTTCAAGGCTTTTTCGCAACTGGCACGGGACTTGCCCTATCTAGAAAGCTGGAGAGGGCTCGCCATGGCTATACCCACCAGGGCTCGCACGGCCATCGCGCGCGAGCCCGGCGAAACGCGAGGCAGAGAACACCAGAACACGCCGTGGCAAGACGGCGACGAGGGCGGTAACCCGGCGACATGCCGCCGGGCACCATGTGGAAGCCCCCGGCTCGTCCCCTGCGAGTCGGGGGTCTTCCCTTCAATCCGGGGAGGCCACGGACATGCGTTCTGAAAGCCGCCTCACTGCAGGTCTTCAAGCACCAGCTGATGCTTCTTGCACAGCCGGTAAACGGTCACGCGCGACACTTTCAAACGCCGCGCGCACTCGCTGATGTTGAAACGCGTCTCGCGCAAACATGCCATCACGGCATCACGCTCGGCCGAGGTGCGCATCAGGCCCAGGCTGGAATGCCTTGTCGTCCGTGGCGCGATCACATCTTCCAGATCCAGATCGGCCACGCTGATCTGCGCCCCCTCCGCCACCACGGCGGCACGCTGCACGCGGTTGAGCAGTTCGCGCACGTTACCCGGCCAGGAGAAATCGCGCAGCGCCTTGCGTGCCAGCGCACTGAACGTACGCGCATGGCAGTCATGCTGCTTGCGAAAGCTGTCCAGGAAGATCTGCGCCAGTTGCAGCACATCATCGGCGCGTTCGCGCAATGCCGGCATATGCAGACGCAATACATTGAGGCGGTAATACAGATCTTCGCGGAACCGGCCTTGTGCTACCGCTTTTTCGAGATCCACATGCGTGGCGGCGAGC
>NZ_DATJMN010000256.1:0-4274 GCF_035508675.1 Dyella sp. | reverse complement strand
CAGCGTGGCGAGGATGGCCACCACCAGGTTCACGCTGCGATCCAGGCAGATTGCTATGCGCTCGTCCGCTGCGATGCCTAGTTGAATCAACTGATGCGCCAGCTGATTGGCTTTGCGGTTGAGCGTGTCGTAGTCGAGACTGCAAACAGCATCGGCCACGGCGATTGCCGCAGGGCGCAGCGCTACCTGTGCCTCGATCAGCTGATGGATGCAGCCGGCGGCATCATCCATCGAGGCGTTGGCGTTGAAGTCTTCCAGCAGGTGCGTGCGTTCGTGCGCAGGCACCAGATCGATGCTTTGCAGCGGTTGGTTGGCATCGCCGGCGATTGCCTTCAAGGCGGCGAACAGATAATCGCGATGGCGCTCGATCGTGGCTTCGTCAAACAGCGCGGTGGCGTAATGCAGGCCGCCCTCGATGACACCGCCGACTTCGGACAGGTTCAATTCGATGTCGAATTTCACCCAGTCCACACCCAGTGAAACCGGGGTGGCGCTCGTGCCGGCTAGCACGATGTCGGCCGCATCGTTGTTCTGCCAGGCGAGCACCGCCTGGAAGATCGGCGAATGGTCGAGATGGCGCGGCGGATTGACCGCCTCGACCACCTGCTCGAACGGCAACTCGCTGTGGTCCTGCGCGGCGAGCGTGGTATCACGCACGGCTGCCAGCCAATCGACAACGGTATGCGCGCAGGATAGATCGAGGCGCAGCGCCAGCGTGTTGACGAAGAAGCCGATCAATCCGTCGATCGCCGGGTGATGCCGATTGGCCGTGGGTGCGCCGATCACTACTTCAGACTGTCTAGACAACCGTGATAACACGAGGGACCAGGCAGCGAGTATTGCCATGAACAGTGTCGTTTGCTGGCATTCGCATTGCTGGCGCAACGCTTCCACCAGTGCGGGTTCGATATGCAACGGCAACATTGCACCGGTAAAGGATTGGCGCGCGGGACGCGGACGATCAGTGGGCAGAGCCAATAGCACCGGCGCGTCGGCCAGCTGTCTGCGCCAGTAATTCTGTTGCGTGGCGAACCGTACTTCGGAGAGGCGTTGCCGCTGCCACGCAGCGTAGTCCGCGTATTGGATGGCCAGCGGTGGCAGCGGATTGGCAAGGCCGCTCAAGCAGGCGGCATACAGAACGTTGAGTTCGCGGGCAAAAATGCCGATCGACCAGCCATCCGAAATGATATGGTGTTGGGTAACCTGCAATACTTGGTCTTCGTCGTCCAGCATGATCAGTTGCGCGCGAATAAGCGGGCCAGCCGCAAGATCAAATGGCGCCAATGCTCCGCTGCGAATGTGTTCCTGTGCCTGTGCGACGGCATCAGACCGGCCGCGCAGATCGATGCTCCTGAGATCCATGCCGCGATCCGGCGATAGAAAACCGACGCGCGGTTGCCCTTCCACTGTTGGGAATACGCTGCGCAGCGCTTCGTGGCGTTCGAACAGTAGGTCCAGCGCACGCGCGAGTGCCAAGTGATCGAGCTTGCCGCGCAAGCGCAAAGCGAACGGCATGTGGTAGTTGCTGCTGTCCGGATTGAGCTGGGTTAGGAACCACAGGCGGCCCTGCGCGAACGAGGGCTGCATGTACTCCGTGCGCGGTATCGGCGCGAGCGCCGGGGCCGCTGTTTCGTTGCTTGCGTGGGCATTGGCGAGCAATGCGCTCATCTGTGTCAGCGTGGGATGGTCGAACAAAGCCGACAAGGGCAGTTCGGTGCCAAACGCTTGCGTGATGCGCCCCAGCAGGCGCATGGCCAGCAGCGAATGCCCGCCCAGTGCGAAAAAGTGATCGAAGCGGCCCACGCGCGCTACTTGTAGCAATGACATCCAGATGGCTGCGAGCTTGCATTCCAGTTCGCCTTCCGGTGCCACGTACCGATGCTGCGCAAGTGCCTGACTGTCCGGTGCGGGTAGGGCTTTGCGGTCGACTTTGCCATTCGCCGTCAACGGCAAGGCGACGAGGATGACGAAGGCCGCCGGCAGCATGTAGTCGGGCACGCGGGTTGAAAGATGGTCGCGCAGCGCCAGTGCCAGTTCCTGGCTGGCGTCCGCTTCCGCCACGACGTAGGCCACCAGGCGTTTCTCGCTGCCATCGTCCGTGCGCGCCATGACCAGGGCCTCGCGCACGGAAGGGTGGGCGGCGAGATGTGTTTCCACCTCGCCCGGTTCGATGCGGTAGCCGCGAATCTTGATCTGTTGATCGTTGCGGCCAAGGAACAACAGGCGGCCATCCGGCAGATGGCTCGCCAGATCGCCGGTGCGGTACATGCGCGTATCGGGTTGGCCGGAAAACGGATCAGGCAGGAAGCGCTCCGCACTGAGTTCCGCGCGATTGAGATATCCAAGGGCGACGCCATCGCCACCGATGTACAGCTCCCCAGGTACGCCCTGTGGTACAGGTCGTCCGTGCACATCCAGCAGATACACGCGCGTGTTGGCGATAGGACGGCCGATCGGCAGGCGATGCGTTTGCGTATCGTCCAGGCTCAGGCGGCAAGTGGTGGCGAATGTGGTGCTTTCGGTCGGCCCGTAGCAGTGCACCAGGCGCAGCTGCGGGTGAGCGTGCAGTACACGTGCGACCGCGGCAACGTCCACGGCATCACCGCCAACCAGCATCAGGCGCAGGTGGCGGATGGCTTCATCGAGCTGATCGGACAACTGCGCGAACAGGCCTGCAGTAAGGTGAAGCACGTTGACAAGGTGGGCGAGTAGCAAGTTGCGTAATCCATCCGGACGCAACAGTGATTCGCGCGGCACCACGATGACTGCCGCGCCGTGCACCAGCGGCGCCCATACTTCCAGCGTGCTGATATCGAAAGCCACATTGCCCAGCCAGGCCATGCGGTCACCTGCGCCGAGATCGGCATGGCCGTCATCGAACAGCAGCCGGTTGATGGCGCGATGTGGCACCAGCACGCCCTTTGGCTGGCCGGTGGAGCCGGAGGTGTACATCACGTAGGCAACGTTTTCCGCATCGACCTGCTGCTGCGGGTTATCGACAAGACTATCGGCTTCGAGCAGTTCATCCAGCACCAGCACCTGGGCGCGTATGGCCGGCATGGCATGCGAGGACGCGGCGACAAGCCATTCGACCGCTGCGTCCTCGACGATCCAGGCCTGACGTGCGGCCGGCGTGTTGGGATCGATCGGCACGTAAGCCGCGCCGGTCTTGAGAATGGCAAGTTGTGCGATCAGCAGGGCAATGCTGCGATCGAGCAAGGTGGCGACAAGGCTGCCCGTGCTCACACCACGTGCGATCAGCTGATGCGCCAGGCGATTGGCGCATGTATTGAGTTCGGCATAGCTGATGCTGTTGCCATCGCCATTGATGGCAGCCAGCGCGGCTGGATGGTTGGCCGCATGGGCTTCGAACAAAGCGTGCACGGGCGTATGGCGCGGATACGGCCGGGCAGTGGCGTTGCAGCGTTCGATCCATTGTGCCGTTTCCATCGCCGGCATGATCTCCAGCGCACGGGCCGGCATGCCAGCTTGGTGCTCCAGTGCATGCGACAGGCTTTCCAGCGTGTGCTGCATATAGTCGCAGAAGCGTTGCGCATCCAGCGGTTCCACGGCCTGGGCGGTCAGACCCAGCCCGTGGCCGACGTCTTCCACGGACATGGCAATCGGGTAGTTGGTGCGTTCCTCAATGCTTAGCCATTCGATCTCCGCCCAGATTCCTTCCTCGGCGGTTTTGCCGGCCTGCATATTGCTGTGGCGGTAGTTCAGCATGGTGCTGAACAAAGGCGAGGGGGCGGCGACGCCGCTGCAGCGTTGCGCCAGCGCCAGTGAAGCGTGCTCGTGATCGAGCAGTTCGGCCAGGCACTGTTGCGCGCGGCGCACGCATGCTTCAACCGGAGTGCCGTCCATGTTCAAACGCAACGGCAGTGTATTGACGAACAGGCCCATCGCACGATCGGCGCCTTCGCCCGCGCTCATGCGGCCGAACAGCACGGTGCCGAACACCACTTGCTCGCGGCCGCTGGTGCGCGCCACCACCTGTCCCCAGGCGAGATGGCAAAGACTGGCCAAGCTCACACCCAGCCGTCTGGCTCGCTCGCGCAGGCGATCATTGAGCGCCTTCGGCAGCATGCGATGCGCTTCGCCGACCTGCGCACCATCCCCATGAACGTCAGCGACGCCAAACGGCAGCGTGGGCTCGTCGATGTCACTGAGCATGGTGCGGAAGAAACGCTCGTGTTCCTGTTCCGTGACACCCAGCCGCGCTTGCGCGATGAGATGGCGAAAAGGTTGTGGCGGCGGCAATGAAGGAGCGG
>NZ_DATJMN010000255.1:0-5627 GCF_035508675.1 Dyella sp. | reverse complement strand
TTGTAGACCGTGCCGGTGGTGGCGTCCTTCACGTCGCCGTCCAGCACGTCGCCGTCGATCTTCACTGACTGATTGCCGCCCTGGTTGACCTTCACCGTGGCGTCCATGCCGTTGGCTGCAACGTTCCAGATGGCGTAGCGGTGTCCCGTTCCGGTGGTGGTTTCATCAACATCCAGGCCGCCTGCAAACGTAAGGGGGCCACCGGTGTTCTGCACGCCGAACACGTCGCAGGTCGAGCAGTTCGTGCTGGTACGCAGCGTGGCCGTCTTTGCGGCGTTGGTGAACGACATCGTGCCGTTGTTGGTGATGGCATAGTCTGTCGTCGCTGCGGAAACGTTGATGTTGGTGGCGCCACCTAAGGTCATGACATCGTATATGCCGTAGGTATTGCTCAACCCGACCGGATTGCCGAACGGCGTGTAGTTGGTGGTGTTGACTACCGAGACGGTGAGATCGCCACCCACATACGTGCGCGCCGTACGATGCGTGTCGTCGATGCCGTAGGCGGAACGTGGGCCCGTGGCCGTAATGGAGACGTTGCCGTTGATCCGCAGATTGCCCTGGTTGCGAATGCCCATCACCGTAGAGCCGTACGACTTGGCCGTCAGTGTTAGGTTGCCAGTGATGGTCAGGCGGGTGTTTATGTTGTCGTTGTAGATGCCATGTACGTTGTCGTTCGGCCAGATGCCCAGGCCCTGTATCGTGGCATTGCCATTGATCACCACATTGCCGTAACCGCCCCCCGAAATGTAAAGAGCGCTGGTCATCGAGCCGGGCGCCTGCGCGGTAAAGGAGACATCGCCGTTGAACGTGACAAAGCTGTGATTGATCGACACCGCCTGCGAGTAACCGGACGTGTACGTGCTGACGGTGGTGGTGCCGTTGAATGTGGCGGTTGAATTGTTGACGTGCAGGCCGATCGCCGTGCTGTTCCACACGTCGGCGGTCTGGGCATAGATGGTGCTGTTGCCGTTGACGGTCAGGTTGGCGCCGTTGTTTACATTGATCGTGTCCACCGTGCCCGCCACGCCAGTCGCCGGCCGCACGGTGGAAAAGCTCAGCTGCCCCGTCCCGTTCGCACCTGCCTGCAGAATGATTTTGGAGCCGCTGTTCTCCAGGTCCACCGCGTAAACGTTGGCGCCGGTGCCCGTGGTGCTGATGTCGTCGCCGCTGGCGAATTGATAGACCAGGTTGCCGCTGGCATCCGTGTACGAGTTGTATGCCGTATCGGCCGAGGTGCCGGTAAGCAGGGTGGTGTAAGTGGTCGATTTCGCCTTGCCGACGGTCAATGCAGCCAAGGTCGCCATGATCGAAATCGGTATAGCCCGCCGCCGCTGGCGCGTGCGCAAGCGTTGCATGGCCTCGGCGTAGTTCGTTTCGACCGAAGCCTGCCATGCCTCGGGAAGCTGCGCGAAAAGGCTCGGCTGCCTGCGGTAATAGCGCCACAGTTCAATGCTCGACGCGTCGATTTTCTTGTTCACCCAGTTGTCCCCTGTGAAGCGCTATGAACGGCGCAAGCGCATTGTCATTCCGGGCCACGCCGTCAAGTCATGACAGGAACGTGATCGATGGTTGCGCTCGGATGGCGCGCACAGGTAAGTACCATATTGTGTGCTGGGCGTCGGCTTAAATTGACACAGCTGTGAATGCAGTCACGCAGAATGTTTGCGTGTGCGCTGCGGATGTCAGGAGTGACCGGCACTCGTGCAATGATGACAACGCCGTAGGCTGGGATGAAATCCCAGCATCGCCGTGCCAACGAATGCTGGGATTCCATCCTAGCCTACGAATGCATGGCGGCAATGGCGTCGCGGCATAGTTGGCGGTACAGGCATTCGAACATGCGCGCCGTGCAATCGGCATCTTCCAGCAAGGCGCGGCGTTGCGCTTGCGCCGCCAGGTGCAGGCGTAAGGGTTCGTCATCCAGTACCCGGCGGATCGCTTCGGCCAGTTCTTCCGCATCGCCCACCGGCACTGCCAGCGCCGCGCTCGGCGACCACTCTGCGATATGTCCCACCGCGGTGCCGACGGTCGGCACGCCGACGACCGCCGCTTCCAGCAAGACCAGCGGACCGGCTTCATGCCGGGACGACATCACCAGCAGGTCGGCCGCTTGCATGAGCGGACGCAGTTCGCGTTGCGTCTTGAAGCCGAGAAAACGCACGTGCTGCTGCAAGCCGAGTGTGCGCGCCAGTACTTTCAGCTCGCCTTGCAAGGTGTCGACGCCGACGAGGTCGAGGGTGAAATCCACACCCTCCTGGGCGAGCAGCGACAGTGCGCGCAGCAGCGTGGCCTGGTCCTTGACGCGGTTGATGCTGGCAACGTGGATCAAGCGCGCGCACGCCGACTTCCGCCTGCGCGGCGCCAGCGCGGGCCACTTGGCGAGGTCGACGCCCAGCAGCACGCGCACGGCGTCCAGGCCCAATGCGCGCAGCGAATCGATGATCGGCATGCTGGCCGCGGAGATCGCGTCCGCGCAGCGCAGCACCAGCGCTTCGCGCACGCGCCCTTTCCATTTGCGCCGGCCGCCGTAGCCGATGTCGTGCAAGGCGACCAGTTCGCCGCCGGCGATATGCACCACGCTTGGAAGGCGCAGCAGCTTCGCGGCAGCCACGGCGATAAGGCTGCAGGAGCCGGAAAACATCGCCTGCACCAGATCGAACGGTGCGCGCTGGTGTTCGGCGCGAATCGCAGCAATGGCGCGCAGGCGCGTGCAGCCTTCGCCGATGTTGTGAATGTGCGCGCTGGCCAGCTCCCAGCGCCCTGCCCTGGCCTCCTGATGCAGCACGAAGACGTGTACCTCGTGCCTGCGCGCGAGGCGTTCGATCAAGGCGAGAAACGTAGGAATGACGCGAAACTCGCCACTGCGATCCACGCCGCCTGGCAGTACCAGTGCAAGCTTCACGGCGCACGCCTGCCAAGCACCTGCGCATAGGCGCCCGCCCATTTGCGGCCCACCGCCTCGAACGAGAGGTGGTCGTCGAAATGCTCGCGTACCTGTTCGCGAGATGGCCGTTGGCTGGCGATGCGCACCAGGGCATGGCCCAGTTGCGCAGCGTTTCCGCACGGCCATAGCGCGCCGATGCATCCATCGCCGGTCAAGGCGCGGAACGGCGGAATATCCGTTACCACTGGCATGGCGCCGCATGCCATGGCTTCCAGCAAGGCATAGCCGCTGCCTTCGGAACGGCTGCCGGAAACGAACACATCGGCGGCCTGCATCAGGCGTTGCACGCGTGCGTGCGGAACCTTGCCAAGCAGATGTACGCGCCCGGCCAGCTGCGGATGGCTTGCCAGGCGTTGTTGCAGTTGCGCGAGCAGCGGCGCATCGCCGAATGCGCACCACAGGTGCGGATCGGGCAGCTGCGATGTGGCCTGCGCGATGCCATCGATGACGCTGAGCGGGTCCTTGCGGTCGATCAAGTGCCCGACCCATACCATGCACGGATCGCCATGCAAGCCGGTTTCCGCGCGTGCTGCCGCGCGATCGCCCGGCGTGAAACGGCAGCTTGATTCGGGTATCGCAAACAGCTGGGTGCGCGGCGTCAGCACGCCGGTGGCCGTGAATGGGCGCGCCTGCTCGCTGGCCGTAAACGCGATGCCCGCCGCATTGGCATACCAGCGCCGCCATTGCGGCCGGCGCCACCAGGGCGGCGGGCGATCGGCATGATCCTGAAACAGCACTGGCAATCGCGGCAGGTAGTGCGAAATGGCGAAAGCGTCTTCACCGAAACCCAGGCCATGCACGTGCAACAGGTCGGCCTTGATCTGGTCCAGTTGGGCGGCGAATTGGTAACCGCGATCGATCACGGTTTTGGCCTTGCTCACATCCATGAAGTGATAGTCGATGCCGTTGCGTGTGACGCGCTCGCGCCGCGCCGCCGCCTGGATCACCGACACCTTGATGCCGGAGCTGGCTGCCGCTTCGGGGATGTCGGCCAGGGACGGCCAATGCGCAAACACGTCGGCGGCAGCCAGTTCCTTCGGTGGCGGCAGGAAATTGATGTGTGCGACGTGCACGTATGTTTGCTCCTCCAATCTTGTTCGTTCGCCAGCACGTCATTCCGGCGTTCGCCGGAAGGACGGAACGCTTCGATAAAACGTCACCGTGAATATCGAGTTCGACGCATTCGCCGTCGCCACACCTACAACCCCGACACCTGCGGCATCCGCAACTTCACCAGCCGGTTGGCCAGGTTCAATTCCCACGGCCGGTCATAGCGACGGTAGCGATAGCGCCAGGTGGCCATCGCGCTGAGGCTGCGCCTGGCCCATGGCGGCGAGCGCATGTCCTGCACGGTGGGGAAACGGCAGCGCAGCACGGTGACGAAATCATGGATGCGCTGGCGCAGCTTGTCGGTAAGCCACGGTGCATCGGCGTGGCAGGCATAGTCGACCCACTGGCGTTGCGTCCAGGCTTCGGGCGTGGTGGGAAACACCACCGGCTCGCCGTTGAGATCGTGCAGCGCCATGCCTGGCCGCTTGCCGCGGTCTTTTTCGTGCCGGCTGCTTTCGGGTAGCGGCGTATAGATATAGACGATGATTTCCGCTTGCGGATTGATGCGCTTCAGCTCGCGGATGAACTCGAAGGTATGTTCGGTTTCTTCTTCGGTGTTTTCCGGCGGCGCCACCATGAAGGACAGTTCCGGGATCACGCCGTTGCGCCGGCACAGCTCGGCTACCGCCAGCGTCTGGTCCGGGCGCGTACCCTTGCGGATTTCCTTCAGCATCTGCCCGCTGGGCGATTCCGCGCCGATGTAGGCCATTTTCAGCCGGCTTTTGCGCACCAGCTGCCATGAGCTTTCCGACAGCTTCAGCAGTGCATCCGCACGGGCATAGCACCACCAGGGCAGTTCCAGCTTGGCCATCACTTCGAGCAGCGGGACCATGTCTTCTTCGCGGTCGAAAAAGTTGTGGTCGAAGAACTGCACCGAATCGGCGCCGAGTTCGTATTTCAGATAACCCAGCTCGCGCTCCAGCCGCGCCGCCGTCGGCAGCAAGGTGGTGCCGCCAAACATCGCCGCTACGCCGCAGAAAGTGCAGCGGAATCGGCAACCGATGGAGGCTTGGTGCGCCGCCGTGCGCCGGCCGAGAAACGTGCGCGCGAGATAGCGGCGCGGATCGCCCAGCTTCTCGTATGGCAGCACCAGGTTGCTGTCGGGCAATGCGATGCGGCGGTTGGGGTTGTGCACGATGGCGCCGTCGTTTTTCCACGACAAGCCGCCGATGTTGGCCAGCGCCGGTTGCGGCTGGCGCAGCGCATGCACGAGCTCCGGCAAGGCCTCTTCGCCCTGGCCGCGGATGGCGTAGTCGACGTATGGCGCCGCCAGCGCGGTATCGGTGTAGAGCGTGGGGAAATAACCGCCCCAGATGATCGGCAGATGCGGAAAGCGCTCGCGGATCGTCTTCGACACGTCGATGGCCGGCGCCATCTGCGGGCCGCCCATCACGCTGATGCCGACCGCGTCGAAGTCGTGCTGCTGCAGTTTTTGCAGCGTGGCGGCCAGCAGATCGCGATCGACATTGCCGTCGACGATGTCGCTGCTGCCGTGCTTGTCGAGTGCGGCGGCAAGGTTGAGCAGGGATAGCGGGAAGCGCGCGCTGGAGCGCGAGGTGATGGTGGGATT
>NZ_DATJMN010000254.1:0-10203 GCF_035508675.1 Dyella sp. | reverse complement strand
CCCAAAAGTCCGGCGGGTCTAGGGCCGGACTTCCTGCGGAGATGTTACGCACCGCGGTATTGGTGGGTGCTGAGGGTTTCGAACCCCCGACCCTCGCCTTGTAAGGGCGACGCTCTACCGCTGAGCTAAGCACCCGGACCCTAGCGGGCCGCTTAGTTTAGGGCGTCCTTGAGCGTCTTTCCAGCCTTGAATGCCGGAACCTTGGACGCGGCGATCTTGATTTCCTCGTTCGTACGGGGGTTGCGGCCGGTACGGGCAGCACGGCTGCGTACGGTGAAGGTACCAAAGCCGACGACCGCTACGTCGTCGCCGTTTTGCAGTGCTTTTTGCACGGTCTCGAAAAACGCTTCGAGTGCACGGCCCGCATCAGCCTTGGTGAGTTCGGCTTTTTCGGCGACGGCATTGATCAGATCGGTTTTGTTCATTGAGTTACTCCGTAAACAGGTATTCGGCCCGCGGAAAGGTTGGGACTTGGGGACTTGGCGGGTAAGAAGTCGGATTCGTGCTGGGCGCTGCCACGCAGACCCGCATCACTGTGCATCAGGTGAGACGTCAGGATGAGGTGAGACTTTATACCAGCGCCCCTAAGGGTCCGCAATACAAGCTATACCAACGCATTGCGGAGGTTCAGGCGCGGCATTTACTTACATGGAACCGCTATGCAAAAGCGATCCAGCTGTGTTATGCCGCGATGCGAAATGGGCGACACGCGGAACGTGTCGCCCATCGCAAAACACCTTCGAATGAGCCGTATCAATGCGGTCGCACGGGTGTTTCGGCGCCATCCTCGTGCGGCACCGCTTCCGTGGCGGTGGCGGTCGCGTCAGCACCGGCAGGCTCCTTGGCAGGCAGCGGCTGCAGCGGATGCTCAAGCGCGATATCGAGCACTTCGTCGATCCAGCGCACCGGATGGATATCCAGCGAACTGGTAATGTTTTCCGGAATGTCGGCCAGGTCCTTGCGGTTCTCGTCCGGAATGACCACGGTGGTAATGCCCCCGCGATGCGCTGCCAGCAGTTTTTCCTTCAGGCCACCGATCGGCAGCACGCGACCACGTAGCGTGATTTCACCGGTCATCGCTACTTCGGAACGCACCGGTACCTTGGTCAACGCCGATACGAGCGCCGTACACATCGCGATGCCTGCACTCGGACCATCCTTCGGCGTGGCGCCTTCCGGCACGTGGATGTGCAGGTCGAATTTCTCGTGGAAATCCGGATCAATACCCAGCTGGTTGGCACGCGCGCGCACCACCGACAGTGCGGCCTGGATCGACTCCTTCATGACGTCGCCAAGCTGGCCGGTGTGCACCTGGCGTCCCTTGCCCGGCACGATCGATGCTTCGATGCTCAGTAGATCGCCGCCGACCTGCGTCCACGCCAGACCGGTGACCAGCCCGACTTCGTTTTGTAGTTCCTTGCGGCCGAAATCGAAGCGGCGCACACCGAGATATTTCTCAAGGTTCTCGGAATTCACCCGGACCTGGCCGGGCACGACGACCTCGGCCTTTTTCTTCTTGGCCTTGGCAGGTTCGGCGCCGCCCTTCAGTTCGCCCAACGTAAGCTGCTTGACCACCTTGCGGCAGATCTTGGAAATCTCACGCTCAAGATTACGTACGCCCGATTCACGTGTGTAGTAACGCACGATGTCACGCACCGCTTCTTCATCTACCACGACTTCGTCAGGCTTCAGGCCATTGGCTTTGATCTGCTTGGGCAGCAGGTACTTCTGCGCGATGGCGAGTTTTTCGTCCTCGGTGTAACCCGGGATACGAATGACTTCCATGCGGTCCAGCAAGGGACCTGGGATGTTCAGCGAGTTCGCCGTGGCGATCCACATCACTTCGGAAAGATCGAGATCGACTTCCAGATAGTGATCGTTGAACGTGTGGTTCTGCTCTGGATCGAGTACTTCCAACAGCGCCGACGACGGATCGCCACGAAAATCCATCGACATCTTGTCGATTTCGTCCAACACGAACAGTGGGTTTTTGCTGCCGACCTTGTTCATGTTCTGCACGATGCGGCCAGGCATCGAACCAATGTAGGTGCGGCGGTGACCGCGAATTTCCGCTTCATCGCGCACGCCACCCAGGCTCATGCGAACGAACTTGCGGTTGGTCGCCTTGGCAATCGATTGACCGAGCGAGGTCTTGCCCACACCGGGGGGACCCACCAGGCACAAGATTGGGCCCTTCATGGCGCTGACGCGCTGTTGCACTGCGAGGTACTCGAGAATTCGCTCCTTGACCCGCTCCAGGCCGAAATGGTCGGCATCCAACACTTGCTGCGCGAGCGCGAGGTCTTTGCGCACCTTGCTGCGCTTCTTCCAGGGCACGCCAATCAGCCAATCGAGGTAGTTGCGCACCACAGTGGCTTCCGCCGACATCGGCGACATCTGCCGCAGCTTGCCGAACTCCTGGCGGGCCTTTGCCAGGACGGGCTTGGGCATGCCGGCGTCCTCAATCTTCTTCTGCAACTCCTCGATTTCGTTCGGGCCTTCTTCGCCCTCGCCCAGTTCCTTCTGGATCGCCTTCATCTGCTCGTTGAGGTAGTACTCGCGCTGACTCTTTTCCATCTGCGACTTCACGCGGCCGCGGATGCGCTTTTCCACCTGCTGCAGATCGATTTCGCCATCGACCAGGCCGATCAGCAATTCAAGGCGCTGAGCCACATCGGCGGTTTCCAGCACCTTCTGCTTGTCGGCCATGCGCACGGAGAGATGCAAGGCGATGGAGTCGGCCAAGCGCGAAGGATCATCAATACCCGACAGAGTCGCCAGCACTTCAGGCGGCAGCTTGCGGCTTTGCTTTACCAATTGCTCGAACAGCGACACCAGCGTGCGCGAGACCACATCCAGTTCGCGATCCTTGATGCTGTACACGGGCTCGATGACGCGCGAGCGCGCAACGAGCATCCCACTTTCGTCGAGGTACTCCTCAACAGACACGCGTGCCTGGCCCTCGACCAACACTTTCACCGTGCCATCGGGAAGTTTCAGCAATTGCAACACGCCGGCGAGCGTGCCGACCTGATGCAGGTCCTTGATGGCCGGATCGTCGATATCCGGGCTCTTCTGCGCGACCAGCAGAATCTGACGTTCGCCCTCCATCGCGCGCTCAAGCGCACGCATGGATTTGTCGCGCCCCACAAACAGCGGAATCACCATGTGCGGGTACACGACCACATCACGCAGCGGAAGCACCGGCAGTACGTCCAGGGCGGCGCCAGTAGCGGTGGGGATTGCGGCACTTTTTGCCATCGCAGGGAATCTCTCGCGAAAAAAGATGGAAACCTTGAGCAGCCATCCAGGCCGCCCTTACGGCATCAGCCGGCCGGGGTAAGCCCGAACTCGCTTGGCACATCCTGCACCATCGCGGCTGACGACCCCGACACTGCGCCGAGGCCACTGACTCGTCAAGTGGAGGCAATGTGGGATTCACACAAGTGGTAGCCGCATAACGAAAAAAAACGGCCCCGACGGAAGACCGCCGAAGCCGTTGTTTAACCTCGTACTGCAGCGATCAGGCGGCAGCGTCGCCGCTCTTTTCACTACCGATGCGAGCCTGTTGCTGCAAGTTGCCGCGATAGATCAGATAAGGCTCGGCCTGGCCCTCGATGACAGCGTCATCCACCACAACCTTGCTGACATGTTCCAGCGAGGGCAACTCGTACATGGTGTCCAGCAGCACCTGCTCGAGAATCGTGCGCAGACCGCGTGCACCCGTCTTGCGCTTGAGTGCCTTGCGGGCAATCGCCTCCAACGCTTCCGGGCGAAACTCCAGCTCCACACCTTCCATTTCGAACAGCTTGCGGAACTGCTTGGTAACGGCGTTGCGCGGCTCGGTGAGGATCTTCACCAAGGCGGGTTCGTCAAGCTCATCCAGCGTTGCGACGACCGGCAAACGGCCGACGAATTCCGGAATCAGCCCAAACCGCACCAAGTCGGCCGGCTCCACCTCGGCCAACACTTTGCCGAGATTTTCCGTACGTTCTTTCGATCGCACTTCAGCGGAGAAGCCGATACCAGTGGTTTCAGAACGCTGCTGGATGACCTTTTCCAGACCCGCAAACGCACCACCGCAGATGAACAGTATGTTCTTGGTGTCGACCTGCAGGAACTCCTGCTGCGGATGCTTGCGGCCGCCCTGCGGCGGTACGGAAGCCAGCGTGCCCTCGATGAGCTTGAGCAGTGCCTGCTGCACACCTTCCCCGGAGACGTCGCGCGTGATGGAGGGGTTCTCGCTCTTGCGCGAAATCTTGTCGATCTCGTCGATATAGACGATGCCCGACTGCGCCTTCTCCACATCGTAGTCGCACTTCTGCAACAGCTTTTGGATAATGTTTTCCACGTCCTCGCCGACATAGCCGGCTTCGGTCAGCGTGGTGGCATCGGCGATCGTGAACGGCACATTGAGCAGGCGCGCCAGCGTTTCCGCCAGCAGCGTCTTGCCCGAGCCGGTCGGGCCGATGAGGAGAATGTTGGATTTGCCCAGCTCGACGTCATCGCTGCGCTGGCGCGATTCCATCCGCTTGTAGTGATTGTAGACCGCGACGGCCAGCGCTTTCTTGGCGCGCGTCTGCCCGACCACGTATTGGTCGAGGGTCTCCATGATCTCCTTGGGCTTGGGTAGCTGGCTGCGCCCGGAGGCGGCCTTCTCTTCCAGCTCCTCGCGGATGATGTCGTTGCACAGCTCCACGCACTCGTCGCAGATGAACACGGATGGACCCGCGATCAGCTTGCGCACTTCGTGCTGGCTCTTGCCGCAGAAGGAGCAATAAAGAATCTTGCCGCTGTCGTTGGAACGGCCCTGCCGCTCGTCAGTCATTCGTTTGATCCTGCTAGAAAATCCCGGTACGGGTCGAGAATAACACAGGGTTCCGAGTCCGCACCCGGACCCGGAACCCCAGTTGTGTGATGGAGATCGGCTGGAATCAGGCCGACTTGACCGTTTCGACGGCGCGACGGTCCAGAACGGCGTCGATCAGGCCGTATTCCCTGGCCTGCTCGGCGCTCATGAAGCGATCACGCTCCATATCACGTTCGATCCTATCGAGCGACTGGCCGGTATGGTGAACGTAAATGTCGTTCAGTCGGCGGCGCAGATACAGGATTTCCTGCGCCTGAATTTCGATATCGGTCGCCTGGCCGCGTGCCCCACCCGAGGGCTGGTGAATCATCACGCGCGAATTGGGCAACGAATAGCGCTTGCCCTTGGCGCCGGCCATCAGCAGCAGCGAAGCCGCACTGCAGGCCTGCCCAACGCACATCGTGCTGACGTCGGGCTTGATGAATTGCATGGTGTCGTAGATCGCCAGGCCTGCGGTGACGGCACCGCCGGGGCTGTTGATGTACAGATGGATGTCCTTATCGGGATTCTCCGATTCAAGGAACAGCATCTGCGCCACCAGCAGATTGGCCACCTGATCGTTCACCTCGCCGACCAGGAAGATCACCCGCTCTTTCAGCAGGCGCGAGTAAATGTCATACGAACGTTCGCCGCGAGCGGTTTGCTCGACGACGATCGGCACCAGGTTGAGGTTCTGGATCGGGTCCATGGCCATGCGTGCGGCTCTCCGAAAAGGGGGACTGGGTAACGATTCGTATGCTCCAGCCAGACTAGCAGTTGGTCATTCCATCCGCTAGCAAAGCCAACGAAAACCAGCTGCGAATCCGGCCCATTCGGTATGTGCCCGATTCGCGCTGCCGCGTTCGAAGAGGTATCGAACCGGTCACGCAGAAAGTGCGAAAAGGCGCTTTACTGCGCGCTGGTGAACTCGTCGGGCCTGAACGAATCGTCTCAGGCGCCGACCGGGCGCATCACTTCGTCGAAGCTCAGGTTCTGCACGGTGGTCTTGGCGTGCTCGGCCACCCACTCGGCCACCTGATCTTCCATGACGCGGTTTTGCAGCCCGGACATCAACTGGGGATCGCCATTGTAGAGTTCAATGACCTTTTCCGGCTCTTCGTAGGTCGAGGCGATGGCAGCAAGCTGCTCGGCCAGGCGCATCCGGTCAAGCTTGAGTTCGTTCTTGCGCGCGATCTCGCCCATCAGAAGACCGGCGATGACACGCAGACGGGCAGCTGGCAGGGCGGCGTCGACCAGCTGCTGCGGGGGCTGTTGGCCACGCGGTACGCTGGCAGCCGCCAGGTTGCGCGCTTCGCCCTGCACCATCAGATTTGGCACTTCCAGATCGCTATGTGTCTGGGCGAGCTTTTCGGCCACCTGGGACTTCAGCCGGCCCATCAAGGCGGCCTTGAGTTCGCGCTCCAGATTGGCCCGCACTTCCTTGCGGAAGTGCTCCATGTCGCCGTCGGTGATACCGAACAGCGTGATGAATTCGGCGTCAACTTCCGGCAGCTTGGGTTCCTGCACCTTTACGATCTTGAAGTTCACCTTGGCGGTCTTACCGGCAAGCTGCTCGTTGCGGAAATCAGCCGGGAACTCAATGTCGCTCTCAAACGTCTCGCCTGCCTTGCGGCCGGTGAGCGCGCTGTCCAGCGCCTTGAACAGCGTACCGGAGCCCAGCACGCTGCCGGCGCGCTCCTGGCCCTCGGTCGGGAAGCGGTAATCGTCCGCCACGGCGTCGTACTCGAACATCACGAAATCGCCTTCTGCGGATGCGCGCTCGACTTCGTCGAAGCTGCGGCGCTGCTGGCGCAGGGTTTCGATCATCTTTTCGACGTCTGCCTCAGTGACTTCCGCCACCGGGCGGCTGACTTCCAGCGCGGCAACATCGATTTCCGGGAATTCCGGCATCACCTCGAAGGTGGCCGTGTAGGCGATCTCGCCATTTTCCGGCTGCCCGGTGGTGTCGATGGCAGGGTTGGCGACGGGGCGCAGGTTTTCCTTCTCGAACGCCTCGCGCAGCGTGCTGCTGATGAGGTCGGAGAGCACTTCGCCACGCACCTGCGCGCCAAAGCGCTGCTGGATCACGTTGGCGGGGACCTTGCCCGGACGGAAGCCTTTCAGCCGTACCGTGCGGCTCATCTCGGTGATGCGCGCGCTGACTTGCGATTCAAAGCGCTCTGCCGGAAATTTGACCGTGAGCTTGCGCTCGAGCTTGCCGACGTTTTCAACTGAAAACTGCATGACGTCTCCTGGAATGTCCTGTAATGGCCCGTACCGGCGCCGAGGCGGCTCGCCGCCCGTAACAATCAGGCTCAAGGTTCGGGTGGTGCGAAAGAAGGGACTCGAACCCTTACGGGGGTTACCCGCTGGAACCTAAATCCAGTGCGTCTACCAGTTCCGCCACTTTCGCATCGTTCGCCGGATTGCAAGCTGCGGATTCTCAATGACTTTCTTGGGCCTACTCAAGACCGTCGAATGCCTGCCCTGCCGCGACCTGGGGCGATGGCGACCTTGCGCCAAAGAGACCCATTTTACGGTTCTGCGACGGCCCAGCACAAGCGCGGGCGATCGTTCTCGGGGTTTTTCGCACCGCAACACCCGCCGCAGCCAGGCGGGTGCATCTGGCTGCGCCACCTTCGCCCCTTGTATGTACAAGGCCAAGCAGTGTTGCTCGCCTGGCCTTCGCGTTTTACCTGCCAATCACCTTGGCCAGCCCGGGGACTGCCTTGTCGAAGGCATCTCCGCCGCCGGTGGCGCTCAAAACGCCCGATGCCTCATTCCAATGCAACCGGATTGTCGTGCTCTTGCCCGCTTCATAGCCGTATGACGTACCGTCGTCTTCATACAGGGCAAAATCGCCATCCTTGCCCGGATACACACGGATTTCGACAATGGACTGCTTTGATGCCGTCGATTGAATGTCAGAACCCAGCGGCACGATCGAACCCGCGCGGACGAAGACGGGAATCTGGTCGATGGGCGCTGACACCTTGACCCAGCGTCCGCCGCTCAGTTTTTCGTTCGTCCAGAAGTTGTACCAGTCGCTCCCAGCCGGCAGATAGACATCTTTTTCAGTCTGGCCTTGCTCGGTAACGGGCGCCACCAAAAAAGCCGGTCCAAACATGTATTGCGTGCCGATATTGGCAACGTTGGGATCGTTCGGGAAATCCATCCACAACGGCCGCATGAAAGGCGCACCGGTGTCGTAGGTTTTCTTGGCCTGGCTGTAGATGTAGGGAATCAGCCGGTAGCGAAGCACATCGTACTTCGCCATGATCGCTTCGGCCTGATGGCCAAAGGCCCAGATCTCCGTGTGCTTGCGGTCGCCATGCAAACGCAGCGTGGGCAGGAACGTGCCGTATTCGAACCAGCGCGTAAGCAGTTCCGGGTAATCATTGTTCTGCCCTACCACGTCGCGCGCATCCGATGGATCGAGTAGCGGCGGTTTGGTGGCGCTGGTTGTTTGCGGCAGATACTGCCAACCGCCGATGTCATTGCCCCAATAGGCGATACCGGAGGCGGTCATGTTCAGACCGGTGGGAATCTGGCGCTGCAGCGCTTCCCAGGTTGGGTCGATATCCGACGACCAGAACAGCGCGCCCGTGCGCTGCGAGCCCAAATAGGCGGCGCGGGAAAGAATCAATACACGTTGGTTGGGCTTCCATGCGCGCATACCCTGCGCTACGCCTTCGACGTGCAGCAATGGATAGACATTGTGATAGCGGTCGCCTGAGCCGATCGAATAGAAATAGCCGTCCGGCACCAGATCCGGCTCGGTTTCATCCAGCCACGGATAGTCGAAGCCATGCGACAGGATGTTGTCGCGCGCATGCTCCCAATACCACTTGCGCGCGGCAGGGTTGGTCGAGTCGATCAAGGCGCCTGCGCGATCCGAACGAAACGGCAGGCCGTCGACCGTCTTGCCGTCCTTGTCCTTCAGGAAATACCCCTTGGCATCGAGCTCCTTGAAATAACGACTGGCGCGTTCAAACCGCGGCCAGATCGATATGATCGACTTCATGCCCATGTCATGAAGCTGCTTGTTCATGCCATCGGGATCGGGAAACTCGGCTGGATTGATATCCAGCTGGCCCATATGCGTCCAGTAGAACCAGTCCACGACCATGATATCGAGCGGGTAATGCTTTTCTCGATACGTGCGCGCGACACGCAACACCTCCGCCTGACTGGCATAACGCGCCTTGGACTGGATCAGACCGAAAGCAGCTTTGGGCGGAATCGGCGTCTTGCCGGTTACCCGCGCATAAGCCGAATAGATGTCTTCCGGCGTGTTGCCCGTGACGACAAAGAAACTGACGCGCTCACCCACCTTTGACTGAAAACTGGTGCGGCCACGAATGCCGGCGACGAAGCGCGTGTCGGACGGGTTGTCCCAAATGATGCCGTACCCCTTGGACGACACCATGAAGGGCACGCAGACCGTCTCGCCACTCGGCGCGTCATACCAGTGCTGGCAATCGATCACGCGCCCCCGCAGATCCAGCGGACCAAGGCTATCCTGGTTCTGGCCCATGCCGTAGTAGTGCTCGTCGGCCGGCGCCGAAAACGTAGCGCCCACCTGATAGGTCGCTTCGCCTGCCACTTGATGCGGCGACATTTCCCAGCCGGTCATATTGACGATGGTTTCGCCCTTGGCATTCTTGACCTGCAAGCGGACCGGCGCCAGGGTGGAAAGAAAATATCGCTCCATCACGCCCGGCGTATGCGGCGGCGGCGCGGCATCGACGTGCAAGGTCAAATCCGGGGACGCAAAGCTGTCTCCATTCTGATCGCTGGTTTGATGGAAAGCCGAATTGTCGGCATGGTCGGCGATAATGCCGTAACCCGGCCCCTTCAAGGCCTCGGCTTTGTCGGCAGCGATCGTTACGTGGATGACGTTCGGGCCATAAGCCTCGATGCTTACCCATGCGCCGTGGCGATCAAGCGTCGTCATCGGTGCTGCATCGGCAACCGTAATGGTCGCCACGAAGAATAGAGCCAGGCTCAGCAGTGCAATGTTAGGCAAACGCACGACAACCCCTTACCGTTAGCATTCAAACCCCGCGTCGACAGGCGCACGCGGCAGAATGCCTAGCTATTTATCATATAAATCAAGCTTATCCGCCACCCTTCACGGCTGAGCGATCAAATTCGCTATGCGAGTTGGGGGAATAAGTAAAAGACGAGCGCGCAGATCGCCGGCCGATAAGTGTTCGATGCCGGATTGTGCATCCGCGTAATGCTTCTTCCATGCCCGAACTGTCGACCGTGCGCCCGATCGCAGCCGAGGAATGGACAAAGAAAAAGGCACCCAGGAAAACCTGAGTGCCTGTTTTAGCTGGTGGGCCGTG
>NZ_DATJMN010000253.1:0-27525 GCF_035508675.1 Dyella sp. | reverse complement strand
TCACTCCTTTCCGTGGGGCAGTTTTACGTCGACGACTGCCTGGCGCCACTTCAACACCTTCAACGACATCCAGCGCATCGAGGTGCTGAAGGGCCCGCAGGGCACGCTGTTCGGCCGCAACGCGGCGGGCGGCGCCATCTCCATCGTCACCAACGAGCCCAGCGACAAGTTCGAGGGCAAGGTCGTGCTGCGCTATGGAAACTATGGCGAGCGCTATGAGGATGCATTGGTCAACATCCCGCTCAATCGGGACATGGCGCTGCGCATCAGCGTGCTCGACAACCAGAGCGACGGCTGGATTCGCGACCAGGCCAATGGCCAGCATTACGGCAAGAACGACGACTGGGGCAGCCGTATCGTCTACCGCTGGAACGTCACGCCGGATACGCGTGTGCTGTGGTCCTGGGATCACGAGCGCCTGGACCAGCCGCCACGCCCATCGATCGGCCTGGTGGCGTTGTCCAACGATACGAACGAGCGGCCGCCGTTTCCGCCCAATCCCGCCACTTATCTCAATCCACTCACTGCGCCGCTCTACAACGACGCCATCCAGGCACGCGAGTGGCGGCACTTCGATGGCTCCACGCTGATCGTCGATCACTCCTTTCCGTGGGGCAGTTTTACGTCGACGACTGCCTGGCGCCACTTCAACACCTTCAACGACGAAGACAACGACGGCACCGACCACGTCGTAAGCTACCTCGATACGGCCAACATCGAGCACAACAACAGCTATTACCAGGAATTCAAATTATCGGGCGATAACGACCTGATGGACTGGGTCTCCGGCGTGAGCTTCTACTCGGAGCAGGCACGCCAGACCAGCCAGGTGAATACCAACACCAGCAGCCTGGATACCCTGGCGCAGAATGTCGATGGACTTGGCTTGCCGCTGACCGAGATCACCCAGGGCCTGCAGGCGTTCGGGCTGCCTTATAGCCTATTGAGTGACCCCTGGCGCGAAGAGATCGACAACGTCGGCAAGTTCAAGGCCTATGCCGCCTTCGGTGACGTGATCTGGCATGTGAGCGACCGGTTCGACCTGACCACCGGCCTGCGCTACACCGAAGATCAGAAAGACTTCACCTGGTACACGCCGCTGCGCCAGGCGACCGCGTTCGACCAGACCGTGGCGGCGCTGGTTTCCAGCGGCATCGTCGGCCTGCTGCCGCCCCAGGCGCAGGAGGCGCTGGCGGCCTTCGGCGGCAATATCATCTTTCCCAATGCCGTGGGCCAATGGGTGTCCACCACACATAGCTGGCATGACTTCAGCCCGCGCGTGGTGCTGAGCTACAAGTTCACGCCCGACCTGATGGCTTATGTGTCCGCCACCAAAGGCTACAAGGCCGGCGGCTACAACAGTCTGCAAGTAGGTTCGCTGTACTCGCCGGAAAAAGTATGGAACTACGAGGGCGGCGTAAAGGCCGTCTTCCCCGAATACAACCTGCTGCTTAACGCCTCGGCCTACTACTACCGTTATTCCAACCTGCAGTCCTCGGTGCTCAATCCGAACTTCAACGGCTCGGGCGTGCCGTTCTACACGGTGATGACCAGCGACCAGCACGCGCACGGCCTGGATGTCGAAGCGCAATGGCAGCCGACGAACGCATTGCGCCTGAACTTCACCAGCGCCTATATCGACAGCACCTATATCCATGGCACCTCGACCTCTGGAGTGAGCCTGGATGGCCAGCCGACTGGCGAACCCACTTTCTCCGCCACCGCCGGTTTCGACTACACCTGGTTCGACGTCTACCGCGGCAACCTGGAATTGAACATGCAGTACGCCTATCGCGGCCGTACGCGCTGCAATGCCGACTCCGGCGTGCAGGGCACCTGCTTGAGCACGCCGCTGTTCAGTGTCGGCAACGCCACCCAGCGCACCGATGCGCGGCTGGACTGGCATACGCCGAATGAGCACTGGGGCGTGGGCGTGTTCGTCAACAACATGTTCAACAAGCGCTATGTGCTGAGCATCGGCAACGACAGCACCAATGATTTCGGCACGCCGTATGCCACGGTCACACCACCGCGTACGTATGGGGTGGAATTGCGGGCGAAGTTTTAGATATTCGCCGAGTCACACAAAGCGACCACGCAGGCTGGGATGCAATCCCAGCCTACAAATGCAGATGCAAAAACTGGTTGAAGTCGCTCTTTTGATAATCCGAGAAGGCTTCGCCATTGACGAAGCCCCGCCGACGATAAAGCGCAAGCGCCGGCTCGAACGAAGCCCCGCTGCCGGTTTCCAGGCTCAGGCGGCGCAGGCCGCGGCGGCGCGCTTCGTCGATCATGTGCTCCAGCAAGGCCGCCGCCACCCCGCGCCGCAGATAATCCGGATGCGTGCGCATCGATTTGATCTCGCCCGCGTTCGCGTCGAGCTGTTTCAGTGCGCTGATGCCGCAGATGTCGCCGCCGTTCCATGCACTCCACACGGTGACGTTGGGCGCTTTCAGGCCGGACAGGTCGAGCGCGAAGACATGCCCCGGCGGCGAATTGGCATGCATGCCGGACAGGTGAAGGCGCAGCAGCGCCTGGGTTGCGGGGCTGGAAAGGTCGTCTGGGCGGATGTCCATGGATGTCTCGTATCGGGTGATCCGTGTTGCATGACAGTAGCCCTCCGGGCAGAGGTGATATATGATATGTATATCACGAAAGGAGCCGGCAATGAGTCGCATTTTGATAGATCTGCCCGAAGCTCAGGTGGAAGCCCTTGCCATGCTCGTGGAAATGGAGCATCGCCCCCGGGCTGCTGTTATACGCGACGCCATCGAGGCGTATATCTCGCAGCGCAGAAAAGAGCTCGGGAACGATGTGTTCGGTTTGTGGAAGGGGAAAAAGATCGATGGTCTTGAATACCAAAAGGAGCTTCGCTCCGAATGGTAAAGGCACTTTTCGATACCAACATCCTGATCGACTATCTCAACGGCGCCAGCGCAGCCAAAAAAGAACTGGCACGCTACGAGTACCGCGCGATCAGCACGATCACGTGGATGGAAGTTCTTGTCGGTGCGTCATCGGAAGAAGATGCGGCGATTCGCGCATGGCTGCTTTCGTTTGACATCATTGGCGTGGATGCGGCCATTGCGGATCGTGCGGTCGCGATTCGAAAGGAAAGGCGCATTCGGTTGCCGGATGCGATTGTCTGGGCGACGGCTCAGGTCAACTCGCTCTTGCTTGTTTCACGCAACACCAAAGATTTTCCAGCAGATGAGCCGGGCGTGCGGGTTCCGTACAAGCTCTGAGAGCCGCTTACCCTTTGATTGGCCATGCTGCGCTGCAGCGGTGCAAGCGCCTCGCATTTAGCCCTCCGTTGGTGCGCAAAGCCCCGCCCAAATGCGTAACTCCTGCAAAAAACCTACAGAAAACCGTCACTTACCTCATTGGCACGCATGATGCAGCGCATCATGCACAAAAGCCCGCCGATCAACTCGCTGCGACGGACGGGCTGGTAGGGCCAGGCAAGTCTTCAGCGCGGGGTAGGGTATGTCCAGCAGAGCTACGCGGATCGAACTGTTTCGTCTGCGCACGCCACAGATGCGTGCGTTCCATTTGAGTTGGCTGGCGTTTTTCGTCTGCTTCTTTGCCTGGTTTGCGGCGGCGCCGTTGATGCCGCTGATCAAGGGCGAACTTCATCTAAGCAAGGACCAGCTCGCCAACATCAGCATTGCCGCGGTGGCGGTGACGGTGTTTGGACGGCTGATCGTGGGGCCGCTGTGCGATCGCTTCGGGCCGCGGCGAACGTATACCTGTTTGCTGCTGATCGGCGCGTTGCCAGTGTTTGGCATTGCCTTTGCGCATAGCTACGCCGCGTTCCTGTTCTTTCGCCTGGCCACTGGCATTGCCGGCGCCGGTTTCGTGATCACGCAGTACCACACCTCGGTGATGTTTGCGCCGAATGTGGTGGGCACCGCCAATGCGGCGACCGCCGGCTGGGGCAACGCCGGTGGCGGCGTCGCGCAGTCGGTGATGCCGTGGGTGCTTGCGGGCATACTCGCGCTGGGCGTGCAGCATGCGTTGGGCTGGCGCGCGGCGATGTTCGTGCCGGGCGTATTGATGTTGCTCGTGGCCGCGTTGTATTGGCGCTACGCCCAGGATTGCCCGCAGGGTAATTACCGCGACTTGCGGGCGTGTGGCTTGATGCCGGAAACCGGCAACGCGGGTGGATGGCGGATATTCCGCGCCGCGGTGCGCAATTACCGCGTGTGGATGCTGTTCGTGACCTACGCCGGTTGCTTCGGTATCGAGCTGTTCGTGCATGGCGTGGCGGCCAGTTATTACGTCGATCGTTTTGGCATGGATCTTAAGCATGCAGGCTTGGCGGCGGGCAGCTTTGGCCTGCTGGCGCTGTTTGCGCGCGCCTTGGGCGGGATCGCCTCCGATCGCCTGGCGTTCCGCCATGGGCTGGCGGCGCGTACCTGGTTACTGAGCGCGCTGATGCTGTGCGAAGGCTTGGGATTGTTGTGGTTTTCCAGCGTGCAGGCGGCAGGTCTGGCGGTGGCGGCGATGATCGCCTTCGGCGTGTTCACGCACATGGCATGCGGCGCCACCTATGCCTTGGTGCCGTTCGTCGATCGCAAGGCATTGGGCGGTGTGGCGGGCGTGGTCGGCGCAGGCGGCAACGTCGGTGCAATCGCTGCGGGTTTCCTGCTCAAGAGCACCGGTTCGGTGCAGCACACCTTTGCCTTGCTCGGCGGTTTCGTGATCGCCGGCTCCTTGTGTGCGCTGGCGGTGCGTTTCAGCGCCGAACATGCCGCACGCGAAGAACAGCTTTACCGCGAAGCGCTGAGCCAGGCCCAGGCGACATCGCAACTCGCAGCATGAACGGGGAAGGGGCTTGCCCATGACAATGAAACTGCTGGTGATCGGCAACGGCATGGTCGGGCACAAGCTGCTCGAAGAGCTGATGGCGCGCCAGCCGCCGGGCCTGGACATCACCGTGTTGTGCGAGGAAGGCCGGCCGGCTTACGACCGCGTGCATCTATCCGAATTCTTCTGCGGCAAGAGCGCAGACGATCTCTCGCTGGTGACATCCGGGTTCTTCGATCAGTCTGGCTTGCATCTGCGCCTTGCCGCGCAGGCCGTGCAGATCGACCGCCAGCAGAAGCGTGTCACCACCGCCGACGGTGAAGTGATCGCCTATGACAAGCTGGTGCTTGCCACCGGCTCCAAGCCGTTCGTTCCGCCCATTCCTGGCAACCAGCGAGCCGGCTGTTTCGTCTACCGCACCATC
Organism: Dyella sp.; assembly: GCF_035508675.1. Classification (GTDB taxonomy): domain Bacteria; phylum Pseudomonadota; class Gammaproteobacteria; order Xanthomonadales; family Rhodanobacteraceae; genus Dyella_B. The sequence goes on along the minus strand of NZ_DATJMN010000253.1, from coordinate 22,292 downwards.
GACGACCTGCTGGCGATGCAGGCCTGGGGCAAGCGTTCCAAGGTGGGTGTGGTGGTGGGCGGCGGCCTGCTCGGCCTGGAATGCGCCAAGGCGCTGCGCGACCTGGGCCTGGAAACGCACGTGGTGGAATTCGCGCCGCGCTTGATGGCGGTGCAGGTGGACGAGATCGGCGGCCATGTCCTGCGGCGCAAGATCGAAGAGCTGGGCGTCACCGTGCACACTGGAAAGAGCACACAGGAAATCGTCGACGGCGACGGCACGCACCATCGCATGAAGTTTGCCGATGGCAGCCATCTCGATGCCGACATGATCGTTTTCTCCGCCGGCATTCGCCCGCGCGACGAACTGGCGCGCACCTGCGAGCTTGGCGTGGGCGAGCGCGGCGGCATCCATGTCGACAACTACTGCCGCACGCGCGACTGGGATGTGTACGCCATCGGCGAATGTGCCTATTGGGGCGGCAAGACGTTCGGCCTGGTGGCGCCCGGCTACGACATGGCGCGCGTGGTCGCGGCGCACTTGTCTGCCTTGCTGGAGCGCAGGCATGCGTTGGAGCTGCCGGAATTCGTCGGCGCCGACATGTCCACCAAGCTCAAGCTGATGGGCGTGGACGTCGCCAGCCTCGGCGATGCGCACGGCACCACGCCGGGCAGCCGCAGCTACCAGTTCAGCGACGAGCGCCGGCAGGTTTACAAGAAACTGGTGGTGTCGGGCGACGGCAAGCAACTGCTCGGGGGCGTGCTGGTGGGCGATGCCAGCGAATACGGCACGCTGCTGCAGATGATGCTCAACGGCATCGAGCTGCCGCCGTCACCGGAATTCCTGATCCTGCCCACCCCGGATGGCAACGCCAGGCCCGGCCTGGGCGTGGACGCGCTGCCGGCGTCCGCGCAGATCTGCTCCTGCAACAACGTCTCCAAAGGCCAGCTGTGCGAGGCGGTGTGCGCGGGCGCCAATGCCATCGGCGACTTGAAGGCCGTGACCAAGGCCGGCACCACCTGCGGCGGCTGCGTACCGCTGGTCACGCAGATCATGAAGGCGGAGATGAAGCGCCAGGGCCTGGCGGTCAACAATCATCTGTGCGAGCACTTCGCCTATTCGCGGCAGGAGCTGTATCACCTGGTGCGCGTGGAGCGCATCAAGCACTTCGACGAATTGCTTGCCCGCCACGGCAAGGGCCTGGGCTGCGATATCTGCAAACCGGTGGCGGCCAGCATTCTCGCTTCCTGCTGGAACGCCTTCGTGCTGCAGAAAGAGCATGCCTCGCTGCAGGACTCCAACGATTACTTTCTCGCCAACATCCAGAAAGACGGCACTTATTCGGTGGTGCCGCGCATGGCCGGTGGCGAAGTTACGCCGGACGGCCTTATCGCGGTCGGCGCCATCGCCAAGAAATACGGCCTGTACACCAAGATCACCGGCGGCCAGCGCGTGGACATGTTCGGCGCGCGGCTGGAACAGCTGCCGCTGATCTGGGAAGAGTTGATTGCGGCCGGCTTCGAGTCCGGCCATGCGTACGGCAAATCGCTGCGCACGGTGAAATCCTGCGTGGGTTCCACCTGGTGTCGCTACGGCGTGCAGGATTCGGTCGGTACCGCAATCGACCTGGAAAACCGCTACAAGGGCCTGCGTTCGCCGCATAAATTGAAAATGGCCGTCTCCGGTTGCACGCGCGAGTGCGCCGAAGCGCAAGGCAAGGACGTCGGCGTGATCGCCACCGAAAAAGGCTGGAACCTCTACGTGTGCGGCAACGGCGGCATGAAGCCGCGCCACGCGGAATTGCTGGCTGGCGACCTGGATACGCCCACGCTGATCAAGTACATCGACCGTTTCCTGATGTTCTACATCCGCACTGCCGACCGCCTGCAACGCACCAGCACCTGGCGCGACAACCTGGAGGGCGGGCTGGATTACCTCAAGGGCGTGATCGTGCATGACTCGCTGGGCATCGCCGCGGAACTGGAGGCGGACATGCAGCGCATCGTCGATACCTACGAGTGCGAGTGGAAGAAGGCGGTCACCGATCCGCAGACGCGCAAGCGCTTCCAGCATTTCGTCAACAGCCGCGCACCGGACAGCAACGTGGTGTTTGTGCCGGAGCGCGGCCAGATTCGCCCGGGCCGGCCGGACGAAAAGCGCAGCCGGCGCATTCCCGCAAGCGTCATGACGGAGTAGAGCGATGGAAGACGTGGTGACGACGAAAGGCTGGACCTTGGTCTGTGACCTGGAAGACATCCTGCCCAACACCGGCGTGTGCGCGCTGGTGGATGGCGAGCAGGTGGCCGTGTTCCGCGTCGGCCAGCATGGGCTCTACGCGATCGACAATTTCGATCCCAATGCGGATGTCTACGTGCTGTCGCGCGGCCTGATCGGCAGCCTGGGCGAGCGCATCGTGGTGGCCTCGCCGATCTACAAGCAACACTTCGACCTGCGTACCGGCGAGTGCCTGGAAGCCCCGGAGCATTCGGTGCGCCCCTGGCAGGTCAGCCTGCAGGACGAGCACGTGCTGCTGGGGCAGCCGTTACGATGAGCGCAGCGCGACCCAGGCTGGTCGTCATCGGCAACGGCATGGCCGGCATGCGTACGGTCGAGGAGTTGCTGCAGCTGGCGCCGGGCTTGTACGACATTACCGTGTTCGGCGCCGAGCCTTACGGCAACTACAACCGCATCATGCTTTCGATGCTGTTGAGCGGGGAAAAGAACACCGACGACATCATGCTCAACACGCCGGCGTGGTATGCGGAAAACGGCATCACGCTGCATGCGGGCGATCCGGTGGTTGCGATCGACCGGCGCCACCGGCGCGTGCGTTCGCGCAAGGGCGTGGAAGTTACTTATGACCGCCTGCTGATCGCCACCGGCTCGCAGCCCTTCATGCTGCCGCTGCCGGGCGCCGATTTGCCGGGCGTGATCGGCTTCCGCGGCATCGATGACGTCGAGCAGATGTTGCAGGTCGCCAGCCATTACAAGCATGCCGCGATCATCGGCGGCGGCCTGCTTGGCATCGAGGCGGCCAATGGTCTTTTGCGCCGTGGCATGCAGGTCAGCCTGCTCCATCGCATCGACGTGCTGATGGAGCAGCAGCTCAATGCCGATGCGTCGCGCCTGTTGTCGCATAACCTGAAAGGGCGCGGCCTGAACGTGCTGCTCAATGCGCAGACCAAGGCGCTGTATGGCGACGGACGCGTGCAGGGCATCGAACTGGCCGATGGCAGCCGCATCGATGCCGACCTCGTGGTGATGGCGGTGGGCGTGCGCCCGGATATCGCGCTGGCCAAATCCTGCGGGCTGCATTGCGATCGCGGCATCGTGGTCGACGATACCTTGCAGACCTACGATCCGCACATCTATGCCGTGGGCGAATGCGTGCAGCATCGCCGGCTCACCTTTGGCCTGGTGGCGCCGGTGTGGGAGCAGGCGCGCGTATGCGCATCGCACCTGGCGCGCATCGGGCACCGTCGCTACCGCTTCACGCGCACGGCGACCAAGCTCAAGGTGACGGGCATCGATCTGTATTCGGCCGGTGATTTCATCGGTGGCGAAGGCACACAAGACCTGGTGCTGCGCGATCCGCGCCGCGGCATCTACAAGCGGCTGGTGCTGAAAGGCAACCAGATCATCGGCGCCGTGCTGTATGGCGACGTGAAGGATGGCGGCTGGTATTTCGACCTGATCCAGAGCGGCGCCGACATCACGCCGATGCGCGATCGATTGCTGTTCGGCAAGCATTACTGCCAGCCGACGGAGGTGGCGGCGTGAATGCGGCCGTCGCCACCACCTGCCCTTATTGCGGCGTAGGCTGCGGCGTACTGGCGCGCGCCGACGCCGATGGCGCGGTGCACGTGGAAGGCGACGCACAGCATCACGCTAATCACGGGCGCCTGTGCGTCAAAGGCTCGGCGCTGGGCGAAACGGTCGACCTGCGCGGCCGCCTGCTGCATCCCATGCTGCGCGCAGCTGATGGCACGCTGCAGCGTGCGAGCTGGGACGACGCGCTCGATCGCGTGGCCACGGGTTTTCGCCGCGTCATCGACAGGCACGGCCCGGATGCGGTGGCGTTCTACGTATCGGGGCAATTGCTCACCGAGGACTACTACGTCGTCAACAAGCTGGCGAAGGGTTACATCGGTACGGCCAATATCGACACCAATTCGCGCCTGTGCATGTCGTCCGCGGTGGCCGGCCACAAGCGTGCGTTCGGCGAAGACGTGGTGCCGGGTTGCTACGAAGACCTGGAGCAAGCGGAACTGATCGTGCTGGTCGGCTCCAACACTGCGTGGTGCCATCCCATCGTGTACCAGCGCATCGCCAAGGCGAAGGAAAGCGCCAGGCCGCCGCGCATGGTGGTGATCGATCCGCGCCATACGGCCACTTGCGAATCGGCCGACCTGCATCTGCCGGTGAAACCCGGTACGGACGTATGGCTGTTCAACGGCCTGCTGGCGTTCCTGTTCCAGCATGGTGCGATGGATGCGCGTTTCGTGGAAGCACACACCGAAGGCTTTGCGCAGGCCCTGGCGGCCGCGCAGGCGGATGCTGGCGATCCGGCCGAGGTGGCGCGCATCTGCGGCGTGCAGCCGTCCGACCTTTTGAACTTCTACCGCTGGTTTGCGCGCTGCGAACGCACCGTCACGCTGTTCTCGCAAGGCGTGAACCAATCGTCCAGCGGTACCGACAAGGTCAACAGCATCATCAATTGCCATCTGCTGACCGGGCGCATCGGCAAGCCGGGCATGGGGCCGTTCTCGCTGACCGGACAGCCCAATGCGATGGGCGGGCGCGAAGTGGGCGGCCTGGCGAACATGCTGGCGGCGCATCTGGAGCTGGAAAACCCCGTGCATCGCCAGATCGTGCAAACCTTCTGGCAGTCGCCGCGCATGGCCGAGCGTCCGGGCCTGAAAGCGGTGGACCTGTTCCACGCGATCGGCGAGGGCAGGGTGAAGGCGCTATGGATCATGGCGACCAATCCGGTGGTGAGCCTGCCCGATGCCGATCGCGTAAAGCAGGCGCTGGCGCGTTGCGAATGGGTGGTGAGTTCCGACATCGTTGCGCAGACCGATACCAATGCATTTGCGCACGCGCTGCTGCCGGCGCTGGGCTGGGGCGAGAAAGACGGCACGGTGACCAACTCCGAGCGGCGTATTTCGCGCCAGCGCGCGTTTCTGCCGGCGCCGGAGCAAGCGCGCGCGGATTGGCGCATCGTCTGCGAGGTGGCGCGGCGCATGGGTTACGCCGAAGGCTTCCAGTTCGATGACGTGCAAGCGGTGTTTGCCGAGCACGCGCGGCTTACCGCTTATCGCAACGACGAGTCCGCAACACGGCGTCTCTTGAATCTCGGTGGCCTGGCCGATCTGGATCGCCAGGCTTACGACGCGCTGCAGCCGGTGCAATGGCCGGTGGCGGCGAATGGTGAGGGCGCAGCGCGCCTGTTCGCCGATGGCCGATTTTCGCATGCCGACGGGCGTGCGCGCTTCATCGCCACACCCGCGCGCATGCCGGCGCATGCCACCGGTCGCGAATACCCGCTGGTGCTCAACACCGGACGCGTACGCGACCAATGGCACACCATGACGCGCACCGGCAAGGCGCCGCGTCTGACGGGACATATCCCCGAACCCTTCATCGACATGCATCCGCACGATGCCTTGCGCTGTGGCGTACGCGAAGGCGAGCTGGCGCGCGTGCAATCGCGCTGGGGCGCGATGGTGGCGCGCGTGAAGCACAGCGGCGGTATGCTTGCCGGCAATGTGTTTGTGCCCATCCACTGGAACGATCAGTTCGCTTCCGACGCGCGCGTCGGTGGCGTGGTCAATCCAGTGGTGGACCCTGTTTCCGGCGAGCCGGAGTTCAAGCACACGCCAGTAAGCGTGGAACCGTTTCCGGTGCGCTGGTATGGCTTTGCGCTCAGCCGCAAACTGCTGATGCCGGATGGCTTGAGCTACTGGACCTCCATCCAGGGCGACCACTTTCGCCGCTACGAAATCGCGCATCGAGAGCGGCCGTCCGAATGCAGCGCCTGGGCGCGCGCGTGGCTGGGCGTCAGCGATCCGGAGGCCGATTGGCTGGAATACGAAGACCGCAGCACCGGCGTGTACCGCGCCGCGCACGTGATCGACGATCGCATCGAGGCCTGCGTGTTTCTTTCTGCGCGCCCGGATCTGCCTGCACGGCATTGGCTGGCCAGCCTGTTCGTGCAGCCGCAATTGGAAGAGGCCGACCGTACGGCGTTGCTGCTGGGCGAGCCGGGCGGATCGGTTGCCGCGACCGGGCCGACGGTGTGCTCGTGCTTTGGCGTGGGGCGCAACACCATTTGCGATGCGATCCGCGCGCATGGGTTGGAAACGCCGGCGCAGATTACCTCGCGCCTGCGCGCGGGCGGCAATTGCGGTTCGTGCGTGCCGGAGTTGCGGCAGTTGATTGCGGAAGTGCGGGCGGAGGTGAATGCGTAGGGGCGCCAACTTGGGAGGGTGATCTCATGCTCGCCAGGATGCATCCCCTCCCCTGCTTGCAGGGGAGGGTTAGGGTGGGGTGCGAGCGCAGCGAGCGGCAGGAGCCTCACGTCGACTCGTGCTGTTTCTCGCCATTGCAAATCACTATGAGATTCGGCCGTGCGCTAAAGCACGGGCAACCCCACCCCAGCCCTCCCCTACTTCGCAGGGGAGGGAGCAGATCACTGCAAGTTTACGGTGCGCTTGAACCCAGCCGCTCAATCAACGCCCGCGTCAGCGGCTTGAGGTAATAGCTGTCTTCCGGCACCACTTGTGGTTGCACGCCATGTGCGCGCAATGCATCGGCTACCACCGGGCCAATGGCCGCCACCAGCGTATGTGCCAGGGCCTGTCTCAAGCGCTCGCCCTCGATCAGGCGAAACAACCGTTCCACCTGCTGCAGGCTGGTGAAGGCAATCGCATCCACGCATCCTTGCTGCATCGACTCGATCAACGCGAGCACTTCCGCGTCCGCTGCCGCATCGGCGTACACATATGGCCATACCGGCAGTGCCTGCGCTCCGCGGCTGGCGAGAAAATCCATCAATGCCGCATTCGGCTCCGTGCCGTACAACTGCACGCCGATGCGGCGTCCTTGCAGGTCGAGCGTTTGCAGCAGCGCGATCATGCCCGGCGTGGTGGCAGGATCGGCCACCAGGGTGGGTTTCAGGCCAAGCTCGCGCAGTACGCGGCCGGGCTTGGGGCCGCGTGCGATGCTGCGTACACGTGCGAGCTGCGTGACGAACGGTTCGCGCAAGGCGGGGGCGTGATGCTCGATCAGGCTCAACAGCCGGCGCAGGCCTTCGCCGGTGAACAGCAGCAAATCGTCACAGCCGCCCCCACAAAACGTCTGCAACCATGCGAGCACGGGCGCCGGCTGGGGCGTGTCGCGGATGTCCACCAGCGGGCAGCGCAGTACCGACGCGCCGCGGCGTTCGAGCAGCGAGGCGAACAGGTCCAGCTCGCGCGACTCGGGAATGGCGATGCAGCGGTTTTGCAGCGGGCGTTCCGGATCGCTATCGGTCATGGGTGAAACTCCTGCCGCCACGTGCGTTCATGCCAGGCTGCCAAACCATGCGTGCGCATGCGTCAACGCCGCCACTTCGCCAATGATCAGCAGCGCCGGCGGATGCACGGCATGTTCTTTCGCAAGCGCCGGCAAGTCGCGCAGTGCGCCGCTGATCACCCGCTGCTGTGGCAGCGTGCCATTCTCGATAATGGCAAACGGCGTATCCGGCCGCCGTCCATGTTCCAGCAAACGCAGGGTGAGTTCATCCAGCCGCGCCACACCCATATACACGGCCATGGTCTGATGATCCTGTGCGAGCGCCGGCCAGTCCATGGCATCCATCGATTCCTTGCCATGGCCGGTAAGCAGGTGCACGGTGCGTGCATGCTCGCGATGCGTCAGCGGAATGCCGGCGTAGGCGGCACAGGCGACGGCCGCGGTGACACCGGGAACGATCTGGCAGGCAATGCCGTGCTGGTGCAGGAATTCCATTTCTTCGCCGCCGCGCCCGAACACGAACGGATCGCCGCCCTTCAGTCGTACCACCAGGCGGCCGGCCTGTGCATGTTCCAGCAGTAATTGGTGAATCTGTTCCTGCTGCGTATGCCGGCCGCCGCAGCGTTTGCCGACGTCGATGCGCTCGGCGTCGCGGCGCGCCAGCGCCAGCACGGCCTCGCTGACCAGCGAGTCGTGCAGGATCACGTCGGCCTGGTTGAGTGCACGCAACGCGCGCAGCGTCAGCAATCCAGGATCGCCGGGGCCGGCGCCGACCAGCAGCACGGTGCCCTTTGCTGGCGGCGATGCCGGCGCATGCAGGGCATCCAGCAGCATCTGCTCGGCTTCATTGGACCGGGCATTGCGCAGCAGCGCCATCACCGGTCCATCGTGCAGCCAGTCGTAGAACGCACGGCGCTCGGCCAGATCCGGCCAGCGTTGCGTGATGCGCGTGCGGTGCCTCTGCGCGAGCGCGGTAAGTGGGCCAAGCGCATGATCGAGTTCGGCTTCCAATGTTTCGCGCACGCGCCGGGCGATCACCGGTGCGGCGCCGCCGGTGGAAATGGCGACCGTCAAGGGCGTGCGATCCACCACGGCCGGTACCTGGAAACGCGACAGCGCAGGTGCATCCACCACATTCGCCAGAATGCGCCGATCTTCCGCACTCGCGGCGACGCGGGCGTTCAATTCGTGATCGTCGGTGGCGGCGATGACCAGCCATACGCCATCCAGCCATGCGGGTTGGAAAGTACCGTCAAGGTGTTCGATCCGGCCTTCCTCGACCTGTTGCAGCAGGGCCGGCGTAAGCATGGGGGCGCCCACACGTACCCGCGCGCCGGACGCGAGCAGCATGGCAATCTTGCGTTCCGCGACGTGGCCGCCGCCGACCACCAGTACGGGCAGCCCGGTGAGATCGGCGAAGATTGGATAGAGCCCCATGATGCTTCGCTTCCCGTACGCAAACGTGTACGCCTAGATTAATGCGGAAACGTGTGCGTGCATTGCGACAATGCGGAATATACCGAGACGGGATGGGATATGGCGGCGATGGTTGGTTCTGGGGTTCGCTCCAGTCTCCAAACGCTAATGCCGCGTTGATGCCTGTTCAGAGCGGCTCGTCATTCCGGCGAACGCCGGAATCCAGTCTGAACACGTCGTGCGAAGCACGCAAAACCTTTTATGTCGTGTGCTGCGCGCATTATATTTTGACTGGATTCCGGCGTTCGCCGGAATGACGAGCGTTAGAGCTCAGGTGAAGGTCGGCTCAAGGCCTTACCGCCGTCACCTCGATCTCCACCCGGAACCCCGGATTGGCCAGCCCGGCCACCTGGAACGCCGAACGCGCCGGCAGCTTGGGCTGCTCCTTGGTGCCGAAGAACTGCGTATACCCGGCCATGAAACCGGCGAAATCCATGCGCCCGCCATGGGCTTCGTCACCCACCAGAAATGCCTGCATCTTGACGATGTCGCCCATGTCCATGTGCATGCTTTGCAGTTGCTTCTGGATCGCCGTGAGCGCGCCGATGGTCTGGGTCTTGGTGTCGCCGTAGGCGGCTGCCGAATCCTTCGGCGCTTTGGGATCGACCACCGGTGGCACCATGCCGCTCAGAAAGACGACCGACTTCCCGGCAGGCACTTCCACCGCGGCGGAGATTGGAAAGTTGCTGTTGGCCAGTTTGTAGCGGATCACGTCCTGCGCGTGAGCCATGGCCGGTGCCGCAAGCAGTAATGCAAGCAAGACCATTTTCTGCATGATGAAATCCTCTGGTGGATAAGTGCATGAAACTCAGTGCATGCCGGCCACGTCCTGCGCCGTGATGCGATCGTCGTAGTGGTTGCCGAAATGGGTGCGCACATAGTTCACCACATCCGCAATCTGCGCGTCGCTGAGTTTGGCATCTTCCAGCGGCCCGGCCTCGCCGGTCTGGATGAAGGAAGGCATGTCGCGACGCCCGTGCATCACCACCGCAGCCATGTATTGGGGCGAAATCAGCCGCGGATCGCCGGCCAGCGCGGGATAGGTGCCCGCTCCCGTGGCACCCTTGGCGTCGGGCATGTGGCAGCCTTGGCAAATGTGTTCGAAGATCGTTTTTCCATCTGCCGTGGCCAGGGCCGAATGCGCATGCGCGGCATTGTCGGAGGACTGCGCGTGCAGCCCGGTGGCGTATGCCAGAGCGCTTAGCCACACGCAACCCACGTAGAGATGTTTGCGTAGCGAAGGGCTCATGTGCGTGCCTCCGCCACGGCGCGTTGGTGGATGCGTTCGATCACGTCCAGGGCGGATGTCACGGCGCCCTCCTGCCACGCGGGTAGATACGAGGCGTGTTCGCCGGCCAGCGCAATACGGCCATCGATCTGGCACAGATTGTCGTAATGCTTGACGCGGGCTTCCTCCGACCACAGGCCGAAGCAGCCCAGGGTGAACGGCGAGCGATGCCAGCCCACCGCGACGCCGTTCTCGAACTCCTGGTGATATTGCGGATGAATCCGGCTGCCGTATTCCAAGGCTTTCTGCACGCGTTGCTGGGGCGTCATCGCAGTGAATTCGAAGGCATGCAGACCCCAGATATAGGCGCCGAGCAACACGCCCTTGCCGCTGCCGAAAAAACCGCAGCTGGGGTAGCCGATATTGGCGATCGGCAGATCGGTGTAGGTGATGCCGCCGTAGATATGCTCGTCCTGTTCCCAGAAGCGCCGCTTGAACTGCAGGCCCACTTTGACGGAGGCCGCGTACGGCACCGCGCTGATCGCCTCCATCATCGGCGCGCCGACGTTCATCGGGATCTGGCTGAGCACGGACAGCGGAATCGTGCAGATGCACCAGTCGCCGCGTGCTTTCAGCAGCGTGCCTGGCTGGGCGGTATCTTCGTAGGTGGCGGTGACACCGTGCTCGTCCTGCTGGATCGCCGTGACCTTGGCGCCGTAGCGGATCACCCCTTCCAGCGCGCGGCCGAACGCTTCACCGATGCGTCCCATGCCGCCCACTGGCTGGAACAGCGAGGTCTGGAATTCATAGATTTCACCGGCGCTGAGGCTGCTCCACAAGCGCGAGCCCAGCAGTTCGTCCAGCGCGATGGGCGTGGAGGCAACCGGGCGGGCGGAGAGGCCGCCGCCGGGATCCTTGTCGAAACCGCGCCGGTTGCTGCTGGGGATGCCGCGGGCATAGGCCAGGTTTTTATCGAGCGCGCCCCAGTCACGCAGCGATTCGAGCAGTATTTCCTGGTCTTCCTTGCTGACGGCCGCATCGAGCTTGCCTTGCTGCGTACTCTTGGCCAGCAGTTCGGCGACGTGCCCGCGGTAGTCGGCGTTGATGGCGCGATAACGCTGCGGCTTGCCGCCGAACGCGCGGGCGCTGTGCAGGTAGGCATTGTGGTTCACCTGCACGAACGGCTCGAGTGGCACGCCGAGTTTCTTGCAGTAGCCGATGATGCCGTGATGGTGATACGGCAAACGCCAAGGGCCTGGATTGATGTAAAGCCCTTCATCGAACTGGCAGTGTTGGGTGAAGCCGCCTAGTTCGGTGTAGCGATCGCCGCCGCGCAGCGACCAGTTGCGGCCGCCCGGACGATGGTTGTATTCCAGCACCTGCACCTTGTAGCCCGCTTGGCGCAGTTCGTAAGCGGCCACCATGCCGGCGATGCCGGCGCCCAGGATCAGCACCGTGCTGTTTTTCGGTGCGCCTTGCAGATGGGGTTGGCCTTTGAAGTTGGACTCGGCCGCCAGGCCAAGACTGCTCATGGCCTGATACATCGCCGCGGCGCCTGCGCTGAGGCCGATCATGCGCAGGAGATCGCGGCGTTTCATGGAGAACGTAGGGGTTTCGTCTTGCATCGACATCTCTCGCGAAAGGGCGGCAACGTTCTCATCGAAGAAGAAAGGGAAGCGCATATCTCGCGCTCGCCAGAATGCGTCCCCTCCCCTGCGAAGTGGAGCCTGCCCCGGACTTGATCCGGGGGGAGGGCTAGGGTGGGGTGCGAACGCAGCGAGCAGCAGGAACCAGGCGTCACCGCGATGTACTTCTACGATCAGAAGCCACGGTGACATTCGGCCGCACGCTAAAGCCCAAGCAACCCCACCCCAACCCTCCCCTGCGGCAGCAGGGGAGGGAGCGCATCACGCAAACAACAAGCTTCTTGGCCTTGGTGGTTGCCATGGCGCTAAAACCGGAACGTCACCTTCCCGTACCAATACCTGCCGTTGAAACCAAACGGCGACAGCGACGAGTACTGCAGGCCGTCCGCACGGTCTTCATACACATTGTTGAGCGCGGCCTTGGTCGGATATTGATTGGTGATGTTGTCGGCGCCCACGGTGAAGGTCCAGGTGCGCCAGTTGTAGCTGGCCGCAAGATCGAAGATCCAACGCGCGGAGAAAATCTGGTCTTCGTCGCCGCTGTAGTCGTCGCCCAGGCGCGTCACCGTGCCGTAGCGCGTGGCATTGGCATGCAGGTCGAAGTTGTGGATCAGCCAATCGCCGGCGAACACGAACTTGGTACGTGGCGTGGCATCCGTCAGCAGACCTTGGCTGGCGCGACCGAAGTCGGGCGTGGAAACGTGCAGGATCGTCGTCTGGTTGTAGTTGGCGCTGCCGCTGAGGTTGACCGCGCCCAGGCTATCCAGGTCGAGGTGATAGCTGGTGATCACGTCCGCACCGCGCGTGCGCGTGGTGGCGCCGTTGACGAAGAACTGCGCGCCCGTCACCTGGTCGCCGGGAATGTTGACCGGAATCTGGTCGGAATACAGGATCTGGTCCCAGATGCGGATCTGGTAGATGTCGACCGTTGCATTGAAGTTGCTGGTCGGCTGCCACACGCCGCCGAAGCTGTAATTGACCGACTTTTCCGGCACCAGCGGCTTGGCGCCGAGTGCAATGGCGGTCGGATTGGAGGTGCGATAGGTGCCGATCTGCGCGAGTGCACCATTCTGGATCAACGTCACCACCGACTCGTAGTTCTGCTGGGCCAGTGACGGCGCGCGGAAACCGTTGGACACCGTGCCGCGCAGGGCAAAGGTATCGGTGAGCTGGTAGCGCGTGGAGAGCTTGCCGGAGCGGGTGGAGCCGGCGTCGCTGTAATCCTCGTAGCGCGCGGCGACGCCGGCCGACCACCGATCGGTGAGATCGGTTTCCAGGTCGACGTAGGCGGCCTTGCTGTGGCGGCTGAAGTCGCCCGCCACTTCCGGCGACAGGCCTGGATACACCTGCGAGCCGCCGGCGTACGGCGAGGTGGTGCCTGGGATCAGCGTGTTCGGATCGAAGAAATAGGAATCCGCATCGCCCGCGCCGATGTCATAGCTTTCGTTGCGGTATTCCCCGCCGAAGGCGACGGTGACGGGGTTGTGCAAACCCCAATCGAACTCTTTGCTGATGTCCACGTTGAATACGCCCTGCTTGTTGGCGAAGGTGCCGGCGTGGAAGTAGGTGGGCGAATAGCCCTTGCTGTAATAGAGGTTGGTGTTGACGCTGTCCTGGATGTCGAAAATCAGGTTGTTCTCGCCGTAATCGGCCGACACATCCCACTGCCAGCCGCTCGCGGTATGGCCTTTGACGCCGAATACGAAGGCGACGTCGTTGGTGTGGTTGACGATCTGCGGCAGGAAGCCGTTCGGATAAATTTCCGGCACGTTGCGCGTGGAGTCGTAGGGGCGGTAGTAACCGTTGGAGGTGACGTCGCGCTTGCTGCCGTCGAGGTAGCCATACATCTCGATGTTCGGTGTGACCTGGTAGCCGAAGTTGAGCAGCAGCTGATACGTTTTTTCGGCGGGATCGCCGTAGCGCTCGTAGGGATAGCCGGTCGTGTTGGTGGCGCCGGCCAGGGTGGTGGCGCGATCCGTGTTCTCGGCGCGATTGGTGTTCATCTGGTTCTGGTAGTTCCAGGCCAGGCGTGCCCAACCAGGCGCCTTGCCGTCCGTGCCACCCAGCGGAATGCCTACCGAGCCGTCCACGCCATTGTTGGCACCGTCGCCCGCGTCCATGATGCCGCCGTTGGCGCTGATCTCGTTACCGCCCGCCCGGGCGCCGTGCTTCAGTACGATATTGATCACGCCGGCGATCGCGTCGGAACCGTATTGCGCGGCTGCACCATCGCGGAGCACTTCGATATGGTCGATGGCGGAGATCGGGATCGAGTTCAGATCCACCGGCGCCGACCCGCGACCCACGGAGGAGTTGTAATTGACCAGCGCCGAGGTGTGATAACGCTTGCCGTCCACCAGCACCAGTACGTCGTCGGGCGAAAGTCCGCGCAGCGATGCCGGTCGTAGCGCGTCGTTGCCGTCGTTGATGGCAGGGCGGGGAAAATCCAGCGAAGGAAGCACGGTATTGAGCGCGCTGGCCAGATCGGTATAGCCGCTGGAGGTAAGGTCGGCAGGCGAGATGATGTCGATCGGCGAGAGCGATTCGGCAGCGGTGCGGTCAGTGGCGCGAGTGCCGGTGACGACGACTTGCTGGAGCTCTTTGCTGGTCTGCGGCGAATCGGCGGGAGCCGTATCGGCCCAGGCGGCGGTGGTAAAAACGATACCTACGGAAAACAGCGGCAGCATGGCGGCTGCCAATGGACGGCGAACAAGTCGTTTCATTGTTGAACTCCCCACAAGATTCAAGACAAAAGGCGTCCCTCCAAGGACTTGGATATAGGTAAAATCACGCATTTGCGCCGCAGCAATGAATCTCCCCGAGATGCGGCAATTTGAGGCTATGACACGTTTGTGCAGCGCGTCAATAGATAATCATGTTTTTAATGGATGGGCGTAATTGGTGCAATGACGCCCAATTCTGGTGCAAATAAAAATAAATATTTTTAAATGCCTCCTACGAGGTCGCGCCCTTCAAGCTCTTGTGGCTGCTGATGCTGGGATTTCATCCAAGCCTACGAGGTGCGATTTACATCCACGAGTCAATTAGCCAACGCTGGCGTGGTAATAGTCGCCCTGCTGCGCCACGCGCATCGGCATGCCGAAGGCTTCGCTCAATGCTTCGTGCGTCAGCACGCTGGCCTTGCTGCCTTTGCGCAGTAGCCGGCCTTCGCGCAGCAGGACCACGTGATCGATCTCCGGCAGGATTTCTTCCACGTGATGCGTCACCAGCAGCAGGGTCACGCCGCGTTGGGCCAGCTGCCGCAGGCTTTCGAGAAAGCGCCGTCGGTTGGCCGGGTCGAGCCCGGTGCAAGGTTCGTCCAGCAACAGCGCACGCGGGCGATGCACCAGGGCGCGTGCAATCAATACGCGGCGCGCTTCACCGGTAGACAGGCTGGCCATCTCGCGGCCGATAAACTGGGTGGCTTGCACGTGCGCCAGCGCTTCCAGGGCATGCTGGCGCATGGCTTCGGTCACGTGGTGATCCACCCACAGGCCACGCGCGGCAAAGAAGCCGGAGACGACCGCGTCGAACACCTCCAGCGGCGCATCCTCGTTGGTGTAGTCGCCTTGCATGGCGGGCGAGACGATGCCGATCAGGCTGCGCAACTCGACCACGCTCCAGCGGTCGCGCCCGAATACTTTGATGGTCGGCGTATTGTCCTCGCGCGCAAGCGGATAGATCTGCCGCGCGATCAATCGGATCAGTGTGGATTTTCCCGAGCCGTTGGCGCCCAGGATGGCGGTGTGCTGACCGGCGGCGACGCGCAGGCTGAGCCGGTCCAGGATCAGCCGTTCGCCGCGTAATACGCTGGCTTCATGCAGGTCCAGCAGGGGAATGGATTCGGAGTGGGTGGTATCGGGACTCATGCCCGAACCTTGCCTGCATCGAACAGCCGTAGCAAGCCATGGACGTACGGACGTCCAGATGGCTGTACGCATGCGTCGAGCTATTGCGTCTGCTGCTCGATCTGCTTGTCCTGGTCGGCGGCGTGCTGGTTGACGATCTTCTGCACATCCTTGGCGCGTTGTTCGTCCTGTTTCATCGCATCCCAGGGGGCGCTGGGTTGCGCGGCGGCCGACTTGGGATCGGATTGCGGTGCGGGCGGCTTGTTGCTGCAGGCGCCCAGGGCAAGCAGGCAGAGCAGGGCGGTAGCGGTTCTCATGGGGGCACCTCGATGATGATGGCTAGAGTGTCCTGCCGGCGCACGTTTCGGACAAGCCTTGGGATGCGCTGATTAATCCAACGCAGGCCTCAGCGACCCTGTGTGTCCGTCCGCATAGCTTCGGTCCATCGTCTCGACAGACAGCCGGTCTGCCTTCCTCGCTCCTCAAAGCCGGGCACATCCATGTGCCCTCCCCGCGTGCGCCGACGGCCCTGTGCTCTGGGAGCACACAGGGCCGCTGCGACCTACGTTGAATTAATCAGCGCATCCCGTTCATGTAAGCTCCGCTCCATGAACAGCCGCATCGACGCCTGGCAGTTGCAAGATCACACCGTACTCATCACCGGTGCCAGCAAGGGCATCGGCTACGCCACCGCGCGCGAGCTGGCCGGATTGGGCGCCGACCTATTGCTGGTGGCGCGCGATGACGACCACCTGGAACAAGTGCGCGTTGAATTGACCGACGATTTTCCCAGCATCGAGGTGCTGGCCTTCGCGGGCGATGTGAGCGTGGCCGAAGATCGTCTGGCCGTGTTCGACTGGGTAGCGGATCTGGACATGCCGGTGTCGCTGCTGGTCAACAATGCGGGCGGCAACAACCCCAAGGCCACGCTCGATTACGACGAGGCCGACTACCGCGCGATTTTCGAGCAGAACCTGTTTTCCGCCTATGAGATGTGCCGCCTTGCGCATCCGCATCTGGTCCAGCATGCGAACGCGGCGATCGTCAACGTCGGTTCGGTGTCCGGCATCACGCACGTGCGCACGGGTTCGCCCTATGGCATGAGCAAGGCGGCGTTGCATCAACTCACGCGCAACCTTGCGGCCGAATGGGCAGTAGACGGCATTCGCGTCAATGCCGTGGCGCCGTGGTACATCCGCACGCAGCGTTCCGAACCGGCGCTGGCCGATGCCGATTATCTGGACGAGGTGCTGGACCGCACGCCGCTGCGGCGTATCGGCGAGCCGGAGGAGGTGGCCGCGGCCATCGCATTTCTGTGCCTGCCGGCGGCCAGCTATATCACCGGGCAGGTGCTGGCGGTGGATGGCGGGTTCCTCCATTACGGCTTTTGAGCAGTTTTCCACAGCGGCTGGGGAAACTCTGGTAGCAACCCTGTGGACAAGTCTTCGTAACGCTTGCATAGCAACCACTTGCACGACATTGTGCAAGTTTTGCTCAGCAGTGGCTGAGTTGGGCGAGCAGTTCCTTTTCGCGCTGGAGCAGGGGCAGCTGGTCGCTCTTGAAGGCGCGTGACAGCGTACGTTCGTTCTCGTCGTACTGGTCGCGCAGCGTGGCGCAGGTGTCGTGCGGCGTCATTGGCGCGCATTGATCCTGCATCAGTACGTACCGGCTGGCGACCATCGCCGCATTGGGCTTGACGCCGGGTATGACGGGGCCGAGCGACGTCGGCAGTATGCCGGTCATCGCGAGCGGCGCGTAATAGGGCGGCGGATTGCCGTTGCTGCTGAGGTAAGTCGTCTGGTCCGTAGCGCGTACGCAGCGATGTCGCGGGCGGCGTTTGCGGCATGGATGGCGGAAGCGGCGTGAGCGTGGCGCTTGCCGTGCGCGGCGCAGGAGCAGGCGATAGCGGTGGTGGTGAAGTGCTCGGCCCGCGATCGTCGAGCTGCATGGTTTGCTGTTGCTGGCCATGCGGGCAAGGTGTTCCCTGATAGATCAAGCCGCCTTGCGCCGTGCGGCACTTATATACGATGACGGTGTCGGCGTGTGCCGGTGCGGACAACGGCAAGCCCATGATCAGGCATAGGGCGATCACGGCCATGGCAAAGGCGGCAGCGCGGTGCATGCCGCGATTGTACGCTTGGGCCGCGATATCAGAATTCGACGTGGTGCTCTTCCGCAGCAAAGCCGATCGTTACCGCGCCTTCGCCCACATTGACCATGCCGGTGATGCTCATCGGCGCCTGCATCAGGGTCACGCCGCACTCGTCACAGGCGCGCGCCAGGGTGTCGTAGCCCGGCAGCTTCGGCAGTTCGCTCAAGTCACCGCCGTAAGCGGTGCACATCATCGGCACCAGCAAGCCGGCGCGCACGCGATCGGCAGCGTAGCCGAACAAGGTTTCGCAACCGTGCTCCCAGCCGCGCACCTTGCCCACCGGCGTCGTGTCGCCGCGGTAGGCGCGGATCAGCGGTTTGATGTCCAGGGTGGAGCCGAGTACGGCACTGAACAGGCCGACGCTGCGGTCGCCCTTTTTCTTGGCGCGGGCGCGCAAGTAATACAGGTCGCGCGGCAGCATGTAGCCGTAGGAGTTCTCGGCGATATAGGCCAGCCGTTCGCGGATCGCAGCCGGCGTTTCATTCGCTTGCATCAGGCGCACGGCTTCGACGATGCACGGCGCGGAGCCCACGAACAGGCTGCGCGTATCCAGTACGCGCATCAGGAACGGGCCGGTGATGCCAAGCGGTTCGCGTACCTTGCGGTAGTTCTTCAGCACCGCAAAGCTGGCCTTGACCACGTTGTCGTAGATGGGGCTGCGCGAAGGCGTGATGGTGAGACAGAACACGCAATCCTTTTCCAGCACCAGCTTGTCCAGGAACAGCTTCTGCACGTCTTCCACCGAACAGGGTTCGGTTTCCGCCGAGTGACTGCGGCTGCCCAGCTTCAGGTCGAGGAAGCGCGCGATCTCGGCCGGATTGCGGTCATCCTTGAAAACCGTGTCGTCGATGCGCACGGCGATGGGCATGACGGCGATGTCGTGCTGCTGCAAAAACGCCTGCGGCAGATCGCAGGATGCATCGATAGCCAAGCCCATGCGCATGTGCCAATACCCCTGTCATTCAACGTGCGGCACGAACATAGCATGCAGTTGCAGAGGGGCGTTGCCGCGGTGCGCCAAGCGAAAGGCGGCGGGTGTTGCGGGTGCCGGTCGTTGGCGTGCACGGCTGCTGCCATGTGCCGTGAAGGGCAGGTCGCTTCGGCGTGGTGTGATTTCCAAGCCCCATGGCCGCGGATGCTCTGATACGTAAAGTCATGGCGCAGGCCCTCGTTGGCGGTGAGGCGCAACCGAACCCCAACGCCCTCTTCGCACGATGGAGCGGTGGCTTCGACGCGTCGGTGAGGGCGATTTTCTTAAGTTCGGAGCGCTGGCCCTTGGCCATGGAGGCAGGAAAACCGACTCGTTCCAGTGGTTGGCGTCGGTAGCAGCAGTCGCCTGATTCGAGTTGCCGTAAACAATGCAGGTTGTCTCTTGGCTACCCAGGCGACCGCCTCCGGACAATTTATGTGCGAATGCAGCATTTGCGGAGGGTCGTGCGCCGTTAGTCCGAAAAATACAGCTCCAGCGGCTCTTCACCTTAAAACGTCGCAGCTAGCGTCAGCTTCAGCCGGGCTGACGTCAAATTGGGGTAAACCTCAAGTTTGTAGCAGGTGAAACCTTGCTCATTGTGTTAGCAAACTGTTACGCTCCGGTCACAAGGGAAATCGTAGATTCTTGTCAGTGCACATCCGGTGTCAGTGACGGAAAGCGGCTTAACCCTTCGTAGTTAAAATTCTTTTTCTGGGGAAAGAGGGGTACAAAATGAACCACGGGACCACCAAACTTTCGGCGGCGGTTCGCCTCGCGCTATCGCTGGGTGCTGCCATCGCAGTCGGTGCTACGGCTACCAGCGCGTTCGCTCAGGACACCAGCGCACAGCAGGGCACCAGCACGCAAGATCAGAACAACGGCAAGCCCAAGACGCTGCAAACTATTACCGTAACCGGTTCGCACATCCGCCGCGTGGACGTGGAAACGTCCAACCCGGTGGTCACGATTGATTCGGCCGCCATCAGGTCCAGCGGCAAGCTGACTCTGGGTGACTTGGTGCAGGAGCTGCCGGCAGTGACTGGCGGCAATGTCACGCCGCAGGTGAACAATGGCGGCGGTTCTGGCGCTGCTACAGTGGGCCTGCGTGGCTTGGGTGCACAGCGCACGCTGGTGCTGATCGACGGCCATCGCATCATCCCTAGCGCCAGTAATGGATTTGTCGACCTCAACTCCATTCCCACCGACATGGTCGAGCGCATCGAAGTGCTGACCGATGGCGCCTCGGCGGTCTACGGTTCGGATGCGATCGGTGGCGTTATCAACGTCATCCTGAAGAAGAATTACAACGGCGCCACGCTCTCGGCGCAGTATGGCCAGTCCGGCCACGGCGATGGCGCTTCGAAGGCCTACACCGCTGCCTTCGGTCACACGTCGGACAACTGGGACATCATGGGTGGTGCCGACTACAACCAGACGGATGGCATCGAGGCCAGCCGGCGCCAATTTTCCAAGAACTCCGTCTCCATCAGCGGCAGTCCTGGATCGCCGATTCAGACTTATGTTGGCGGTTCCAGCTTTGGTCAGTATGGCCGCATCCAGGTGCCGGCCTCCCTGCAGGGGACGAATGGTTTTCCGAACTGCGGCTATGTGGCGTTGAACAAGGGCGCCGCCGGCGCCAGCGGGAGCGACTATCACTGCTTCGGCAACAGCGACAAGTACAACTACGCCTCGGTCAACCTGATCGATACGCCGCAGAAGCGCACCAGCGTCTGGGTGAAGGGTGATTACAAGTTCGGTGATCACGTGACTGCCTATGTAGAGGGCTACCACAACAAGACCGAAGCGGCCTTCCAGTTGGCGCCGGCTTTGCTGGGTACCGATTACGGCTTGGTGATTCCGGCCAACAATCCGTACAACATTTTTGGTGTCCCGTACGACAGCGCGGACAACAACTTCCGCCTCCGTGCCGTGTCGATCGGCAACCGCCAGGCCGATTCCAAGACCACGAGCGATCAGTGGGATGGCGGTGTGAGGGGTGATTTCGACATCTTCAACCAGAACTGGACCTGGGATCTGAACATCGACTACGGTCGTTCGGCGCAGGATCTAACCACGCTGAATCTGCCGAATATTACGACGATCAATCAGGACCTGGCCTGTACCTCGGCCGCCAGCGGTTGTACGCCGCTGGATATCTTCAACCAATTCAGCTCTGCGACGGCCGCCACCCTCAAGAATGCCGCGGCGCCGGCATACAGCAACACCCTCGCCACCCAGCGGGTCTATTCGCTGGATGCGAACGGCGGCTTGTTCGATCTGCCGGCCGGGACGGTGCAGCTCGCTGCAGGCCTGGATTACCGCATCAATACCACCAGCAGCCATATCGATCCCCTGCTCACCATCGATCCGGCCACCGGCAACTGTACTCTGGGTAGCCAGTGCAGCTCGCCGCTGTCGGGCAGCTACAACGTGAAGGAGGTCTACACCGAGCTGTTCGTGCCGGTGCTAGCTAACCTGCCTGGCGTATCGTCACTGAATGTGACGATCGGTGATCGTTATTCCAAGTACAGCGACGTGGGCAGCACCAATAACACCAAGTTCGCTATTGAGTACCGCCCGATCTCCGACGTATTGCTGCGTGGCACGGTCGCCACGGTGTTCCGTGCCCCGGCCATCGGTGACGTGTTCGGCTCGCCGATCAGTGATGCGCCCTTGCTCAAGAGCGATCCATGTGACGGCGCCACCGTGGCCAATCCGGCCTGCGAGGGTGTGCCGCTGAACGGTAAGTTCGTGGACCAGGACGTCGCGCTTGGCCAGCAGATCAAGGGCCTGATCTCCGGTTCGCAGTATGCGGGCGTTCCACTTAAGGCGGAGCAGGGCAAGTCCTTTGATTTGGGTGTGGTGTACTCACCCAGCTATGTGGAAGGCCTGTCGCTCAGTGCCGATTTCTGGCACATCTATTTGAACGACACGATTTCGTCGGTGGGCGCGCAAACCGTGCTCAACATGTGCTACTCGGGCGTCACCACGTTCTGTCCGCTGATCACACGCTACACCAGTGGCCCGAACGCTGGACAGATCAATCAGATCATCGAGCCGACTGCTAACCTGGGTAGCACCACCACCGGCGGCATCGACTTCTCGACCCGCTACAAGTTGCCGCACTTCAGCTTCGGTGATTTCGTTGCCGGTATCGATGCCACCTACCTGAAGTACTACAACCAGCAGACCGCACCAGGCACGTCCGCCAACGTCACTTACTACGACGCCGGGCATTTCGAGCCGTACGGTTCGCCGCAGGCATCCACCTGTCCGAGCGGCGGCGGCATCTGCTTGTTCCCGCGTTGGCGCGGTTCGACGTTCCTCAACTGGACCATGGGCAACTGGTCAGCGTCGTGGCGTACGCGCTACATCGGTCGCTTCCAGAACGGCTCGACGAGCCCGAGCCAGGACACCCATCCGGCTGGTACTACGCTGGACGGCGTTGTATTCAAGTACGGCGCCACGGTGTACCACG
>NZ_DATJMN010000252.1:0-6362 GCF_035508675.1 Dyella sp. | reverse complement strand
AGGTTGATGATGTGGATCTTGCCGCGGGCGCCAAAGATGTACGGGGCCATCTTCGGGTTCCAGTAGCGGGTCTGGTGACCGAAATGCACGCCAGCTTCCAGCATCTGACGCATGGTGACTTGAGCCATGGTGTTACTCCTGCAGTGGGCCTTTTTGAGCGGCCCGGGGGGTTGGGACCTCCACGTATCCCCGGCTTCGACCGTAGCGCCCGTGGCTTGGAGAAGGGCGGCTACAGCACCCCGAAGACGGTGCCGATACGTGTGTGGCATTGGTTGGGGTTGTACCGCAGCACGGTTACAATCCCCGCTTCGCTTTGCGCCGTGCGGGCCACCAGTGGCCGGAAGCGGTCTGCAAAACCCGGAAATTGTAGCCGGGGCCACCGCTTCGCGGCAAGTTGGGCTGGTTTTTGGCCGGCTTGCCGCCACATTCACTGAAGACTATGGCTATTACCCTCAAATCCGCCGAAGACCTTGCAGGCATGCGCGTGGCTGGCCAGTTGGCGGCTGAAGTGCTGGCCATGCTCAAGGAGCACGTCAAGCCTGGGGTCACCACCGAGGACCTGGACCGGCTCGCCTACGAGCACATCGTGAATGTGCAGAAGGCGATCCCAGCCAATGTGGGTTACCACGGGTTTCCCAAGACGCTGTGCACCTCGGTCAACCACGTGATCTGCCATGGTATCCCCAGCCCCGGCAAGGTGCTGAAGGATGGCGACATCATCAATCTGGACGTCACCGTCATCAAGGATGGCTGGCATGGCGACACCAGCCGCATGTACTACGTGGGCACGCCCGCGGTGCTGGCCAAGCGCCTGGTGGAGACCACCTATGAGGCGATGATGCGCGGCATCCAGGCGGTGCGCCCGGGGGCCACCCTGGGCGATGTGGGTCATGCCATCCAGAAGCATGCCGAGAGTGCCGGTTTCTCGGTGGTGCGCGAGTATTGCGGCCACGGCATCGGCAAGGTCTACCATGACGAACCCCAGGTGCTGCACTACGGCAAGAGCGGCACGGGCGTGGTGCTGCAGAAAGGCATGACCTTCACGGTCGAGCCGATGATCAACGCCGGCAAGCCGCAGACCAAGCAGTTGCCGGACGGCTGGACAGTGGTCACCAAGGATCACTCGCTGTCGGCGCAGTGGGAGCACACCATTGCGGTGACCGACGATGGTTTTGAGATCCTCACGCCCTGGCCGGATGCCTGATCGGTGCAGCTTGGGGTGCAACCCCAACATCGCCATGCCCATCTAGACGATGATGTTGGGGTATGCACCCCAACCTACGCGCCAGGCAAGTTTCCGGATGACTTCGTCCGCTGTTTCCCTCCCGCCCTTACCTCGCCTACCTGTCGCAGTCCCGCGCTCCGGTGTTTCCACCGAAGCACGCATTGCGCTACGTCAACTCGTCGGTGACCTTGACCGGGCCATTGCGCTCGCTTTCCGCGACGGTGCCGATGCTACGGCGCTCGCTCGGCGGCGCGGCGAGTCGGTCACGCGCATCGTGGCCCACGTATGGATGGCCTGCCTGGGCGAGGTAAGCGACGCGGCGCTGTTTGCGATCGGCGGTTTCGGGCGCGGCCTGTTGTTTCCTTATTCGGATATTGATCTGCTGGTCCTGGTCCAGCGCGCCGATACGTCACGCCTGCGCGCGCTGGAACAATGCTTCGCGACGTTCTGGGATATCGGCCTCAAAGTCGGCCACGCGGTGCGCGATCCCGAGCAGTGCAAAACACTGGCCGCGGCGGACGTCAGCGTGTTCACCAGCCTGCTCGATGGCCGCCGCCTGGCTGGCGATCCCGCGCTCGACGCAAGCCTGCGCGCCATCGTCGAAGCGCCAGACATGTGGCCGCCACGGGCCTATCTGCAAGCGCGCCTGGCCGAGCGCAACATACGCCACGCACGTTTCGACGATACCGCCTACAACCTCGAGCCCAACATCAAGGATGGCCCGGGCGGATTGCGTACGCTGGATTCGCTGCGCTGGCTCGGCAAGCGCCTGGCGCATGCACCGGACTTTCCCGACATGGTCACCGAAGGCCTGCTCGATCCGGCCGAATGCGACACCCTGCTGCATGCCGAAGCCACACTGCGGCGTTACCGCTTCGCCCTGCATCTGGAAGCAGGGCGGCCGGAAGAACGCCTGCTGTTCGATTACCAGCGCGCGCTGGCCGCACGCCTTGGCTTCGAAGACGAGCACGAGAAAAACCTCGGCGTCGAGCAATTCATGCAGGGCTACTACCGCGCCGCCAGCCAGGTGGAACGCCTGGGGATGCAGATCGCCGAACGTTTCGTGGAAATGCTGGAGCCGCCGAGCGAACCGCAAGCCGTAGGCGAGGATTTCATTCGCTACGGTGTCCGCATAGCCGTGCGCGATCCCGACCTGTTCACGCATCGCCCTGCAGCGCTGGTGGACATTTTCATCGCGCGGCTGGATCAGAAAGGGGTGATCGGCTTTACCGCCGACACCATGCGCCGCGTCCACCAGGCCACGGCGGCGACGGGCACGCAATTGGCGGATGATCCACACGTACTTGCTTCCTTCCTGCAATTGCTGCGGCATGGCGCGCCAGCCGTCGATGCGCTTTGGCGCATGAATCGCCACGGTCTGCTGGCAGCGATCCTACCTGCCTTCGGCAAGGTATTTGGCCGCATGCAGTACGACTTGTTCCACGTCTACACGGTGGATGAGCACACGCTGCGTGTGCTGCGCAACGTCGCGCGTTTCGCCGATCCCGCGACGCAAGCCGAATTTCCGCTTGCATGCGAGGTATGGTCGACGCTACCCAAGCCCGAAGTACTGCTGCTGGCCGCGCTGTTTCACGATATTGCCAAGGGGCGCGGCGGCGATCATTCGGTGCTGGGCGAAGAGGATGCGCGCATTTTCTGCAAGAAATTGGGTATGCCGGACGAGGATATCGAACGCGTCGCGTGGCTGGTGCGCTGGCACCTGCTGATGAGCACCACCGCGCAGCGCCAGGACATCACTGACCCCGATGTGGTGCACCGGTTTGCCGAAATCGTCGGTGGGCGCGAACGGCTGGGGCAGCTTTATCTGCTCACGATTGCTGACATCATCGGCACCAGTCCGCGTTTGTGGAACGCCTGGAAGGACCGCCTGCTTGCAGACCTCTATACGGCTACACGCTATGCCTTGCGCCGCGATGCCAAGCCGTCGTCCGGCGCCGCCGCACGTGCGCAGGCATGCCGTGAGCAGGCCATGGCCATGCTGATGGCGGACGGCAACGATCAGGCCGCGGTTGCACAACTCTGGGACAGTTTCCCGATGGTGAGCTTCTTGCGCCATCGGCCGGAACAAATTGCCTGGCAAACGTCGCAGATTCTGCATGGGCAGGACAAGCTGCCGCTGATCGCGGTGAACCCGTTGTCGGTGCGCGGCGGTACCGAACTATTCGTGTATGCGCCCGACCGCGATGGCCTGTTCGCGAATGTCACCGCCATGCTTGATCGCCTGCATTTCTCGGTGATGGAGGCCCGCGTGCTCAGCTCGCCGGATGGCAAGGCGATGGACACGTTCCTGTTGCTGGAAGCGGAAACCCAAAAGCCGGCGAGTCATGAGCGTGCGGAAGAACTGCAGCAGCGCTTGCATCGTGCTTTGTCGCAATCGGCGCCGATCATGCCGCCACGCCGCAGCATGTCGCGGCATCTGAAGCACTTCCAGATGACCCCGCGCATCGACTTCAAGCAGTCGGATGGCCGTACGCAGATGGCACTGGTCTGCAGCGACCGCCCCGGCTTGCTCGCCGCCGTCACGCAAGTGATGATGGCGTGCGAAGTGCGCGTGCATGACGCCCGCATCGCCACCTTCGGCGAGCGCGTGGAGGACTTCTTCCAGCTGACCGACCGCCGCAATGCGCCGCTGAGCGAGACACAGCAACAACGTTTGTGGCAGGCTTTACGGGAGCGGATCGGACCACAGAGCCTCTCCGTATAGCCCAGGCACATACCCAGTGGCTATGCCGGCTCGCAGGGGATGATTTCCCGCGAGGCCGCAGCGGCGGCCTGTCATTTCCCTTTTTCTCCGTTTTGGCCCAGATCTGCCAGACAAGGCTGTGCAACCATGTCCGCATCCCATTCCTTTTTGAAGCTCGCCCGTCACATTCACCTTTACGTCGGCGTGTTCATCGCACCCGCCGTGCTGTTCTTCGCCTTCACGGGCGGCTTGCAGGTTTTTGGCCTGCATGAGACCTCGCGCGGCAGCGATTACAGGCCGCCAGCGTGGCTGGCGATCGCCGCGCAGTTGCACAAGAAACAAATCGACGTGTTGCCCGTACGCAAGCCGCGTCCGATGGAAGCGGAGAACCGTCAACCTGCACCCGGCGCGCCGGCGCCTGCACAGGCGGCAAACACGGTGGCGCCGCAGCCATCCAAGCCTGAGGCGCCGACGCGGCATCCGCTGCCGCTGAAGATTTTTTCCGCCTTTGTGTCGTTCGGCCTGTTCGTATCGACCTTGCTTGGCCTTTACATGGCGTATCGCTATACGCGCAAGCATGTGTTGATCAGTTTGTTGCTCATAGGCGGAACGGTGTTGCCTATCGTGCTGGCGCTTATCTGAGCTTGGGATGCTCTGATTTAATCCACCGCAGGCCGCAGCGGCCCTGTGAGTCCGCATAGCTTCGGTCCATCGTCTCGACAGACAGACAGCCAGTCTGCCTTCGCCGATGGCCCTGTGCTCTGCGAACTCACAGGGCCGCTGCGACCTACGCTGAATTAATCAGAGCATCCCTTGCTTCCTGCCGGGAGAAAATAGGTCATTTTGGGAAGGGCGGCTTGTGGGGTATCTTCCCATCGATCCACTTCACGAGTTCCCTTTCCCATGCAGTCCATCGAAAGCCTGATCAACGACGCCTTCGAGCGTCGTAACGACCTTACCCAGAGCGAAATCGAAACCCATCTGCGTCCCGCGCTGATCCAGGTCATGGATTTGCTCGAATCGGGTGAACAGCGCGTCGCCGCGCCTGACGGTCAGGGTGGCTGGGTGGTCAATCAGTGGTTGAAGAAGGCGGTGTTGCTGTATTTTCGACTTCACGGCAATCGCGTGGTGGATGGCGGTGCGGCGCAGGCGTTCGACAAGGTTCCGTTGCGCTTTGCGCACGGTAATGACGCGGAACTGGAAAACCTCGGCGCGCGCGTGGTGCCCGGCGCGCTGGTGCGCCGCGGTGCGCACATCGCCAAGGATGCGGTGCTGATGCCCAGTTACGTGAACATCGGCGCCTATGTGGGCGCGGGCACCATGGTCGACACCTGGGCCACGGTCGGCTCCTGCGCGCAGATCGGCGCCGGCGTGCATCTGTCCGGCGGTGTCGGCATCGGCGGCGTGCTGGAACCGCTGCAGGCCAATCCCACTATCATCGAAGACAACTGCTTCATCGGTGCGCGTTCCGAAGTGGTGGAAGGTGTCGTCGTGGAGCGTGGCAGCGTGATCGGCATGGGTGTGTTCCTCGGTCAGTCCACGCGCATCTACAACCGCGCCACCGGTGAAGTCAGCTACGGTCGCGTGCCTGCGGGCAGCGTGGTGGTGGCCGGCAGTCTGCCGGCGAAAGATGGCAGCCACAGCTTGTACGCGGCCATCATCGTCAAGCAGGTCGACGAAAAGACGCGCAGCAAGACCGGTATCAACGAACTGCTGCGGAGCGGGGAGTAATGAGCCAGCCCACGGTCACGCTCTACGGCCTTCCCAACTGCGACACCTGCAAGAAGGCACGCAACTGGCTCACGCGCTTCGACGTGGCGCATGAGTTCGTCGACTACCGCACCCATCCGGTGCCGCCGGCAAGCTTGAAGGCATGGGCGCAGCAGCTTGGCGGCTGGGAAAAGCTGGTCAACAAATCCGGCACCACTTGGCGCAACCTGCTGCCGCAGCGTAAGAATCCCGGTTCTGATCCGGAGTGGACCTTGCTGCTGAAAGAGTATCCCGCGCTTGTTCGTCGCCCTGTCGTCGTGCAGCCCGATGGTGCGGTGAGCGTAGGATTCACCGACAACGGTTTCAAAAAGCTGTTTGGACACTGAGCCATGTCTGAGGTATTCGATCTCGCCGTCGATCTTATCCGCCGCCGCTCGATCACACCGGAGGATGCCGGCTGCCTGCCGGAAATCGGTGCGCGCCTGGCGCGTCTCGGTTTCCGCATCGAACATCTGCGCTACGGCGAGGTGGATAACTTTTGGGCCACGCATGGCGCGAACAATGTGCCTGGGCAGGGGCCGCTGCTGGCTTTTCTTGGTCACACCGACGTGGTGCCCAGTGGGCCGGAAGACACCTGGCAGAGTCCACCGTTCGAGCCGACGGTGCGCGATGGCCGTCTGTATGGTCGTGGCGCAGCGGACATGAAAGGCGCGGTGGCGGCGA
>NZ_DATJMN010000251.1:0-2726 GCF_035508675.1 Dyella sp. | reverse complement strand
ATCCAGCACACGGTGATGCCCCAAGCCCTGCGTGGTAAGCAAGCGAGCAGCGGGCCAATAACGCGCATAACGTTCACCCTCTTCCCATGGCACTTCGCGGTCGTCCAGGTCGTGCACGATCAACCCCGGCTGGCCCAACGCCGGCACATGGCGATGCACTTGCAGTTCGCGCATGCGCACGCCGGTGCGTTGTTCGCACCAGGCGATGAACCGGTCGCGCAAGTGCTCACCAAGCCGTACGAAGCGAATGAAGCGGCTGGCAGCGGCTTCGATGTCCGCCGCCGGTGCAATCAGAACCAGCCGCCGCGCATACCAGTGTTCGTCCTGCGCCAACGCGACGGCAGCACCGCCCATGGAGTGGCCGATCGCCAGCGCCGCGTTGCCGAAGTGCTGGCCGATGGCGCGAATGGTGTCGATGAAATCCGGCAAAGTGCACAAGTTGCCGCTGCTGGCGCCATGACCGGGTTGGTCGAAGGTCACCACGGCAAAGCCCAGTTCGCGCAGCTTCGCCACCCATGGCAGATAGCGCAGGCCGAAGCTGGACCAGCCGTGCACCAGCAATGCATACGGCTGCGTGGCGGGATCGCCCCACACATACGTCGCAATGGATTGGCCATGGATGACCAGCTCGCCGCGTTGCATGGCATCGTCCGGCTGCGCGGCATGGGCGCGGCTGCGGCTACTGGCGAATGGCGTAGCAAACAGCCGTGCGGCACGATCCACGGTGCGATCGGGGGCAAGCCGGCTGCCAACGGCGAAGCCTATGCGCACCGCGCGCAACTTCAGCGTGGTGTGCGAGGAACGATGATGCGAACGGGCCGTTTGGCGTGTCATGGCAGCCTCCTTAAGGCTGATAACTGGCGAACAGGCGATCGATGGCTGCCCAGGTGCGTTGGTGCGCGCCGTCGAAGCCGAACAGGCTGGCGTCGTGATGCAGGGCGAGCATCACGGCATAGAGTTCGAAGGCAAGTTGGTAAGCGTCGGTACCTGCGCGCACGTCGCCGACTTCGATGGCTTGGTTGACCGCACGCACCAGTTCGTTGCGCCAGCCGGTTTGCTGCTCTTTCACGCGGGTGCGCAGTGGGCCGTCTTCGCGGCCGTCGTATTCCACGACGGCGCTGATCAGCACACAGCCGTTGTAGTGGACGCGGATCCACTCGGACCAGCGTTCCAGGATGGCGCGCAGGCGCTTGACGCCGCGCGGCTGTTGCACGGCAGGCCGCATCACGAAATCCATGAAGCGCCGGGTGGCAGCGTCCAGCAGGGCCAGTTGCAGTTCTTCGCGGGAGCCGAAATGAGCGAACACGCCGCTCTTGGACATGCCTACGCCCAGGGCCAATGCGCCGATGGACAGGCCCTCCAGGCCGTCCTGGCGGGCCAGTTCGTAGGCATGGTCGAGGATCAGCTCGCGGGTGGCGGCGCCTTTGGTGGGAGTGATGGAAGGGCTCATGATCGCCAAAATAGCACGACCGTTCGTTTTATTTCCAGGGGCAAAAAGCGGCCAGCATGACCCAGCTCCACCGGAACGTAGGTGGGCCAGGAGCGCGCGCGAACCCCAACGCCGCCATGCAGAACACGCGTCAATGCCGGCTCAAGCACGCAACAGAACCGCAGCCCCGCTCTTCAACGACCTTGCAAGACCATCGCAAATAATTCTGCTGCTACCTGAACCGGCGAAAGCAATCACGTCAACACGAAGAGATACGCTCGCGTTTTCCGACTCGACAGCCGCCGAAGGCAGCTGCCTTACCTAAGGAGAGACACATGATCAGCATCACCCGCAAACTGGCCCTTGTTGCAGGTATCGGTCTTGCGCTGGCCAGCGTGAGCTACACACCGCCTGCATCTGCGCAGGTAAGCGTGGGCGTGGGCATCAATCTCGCGCCGCCGCCGCCGCGCTTTGAACGTGTGCCGCCACCGCGTCGTGGCTGGGCCTGGGTGCAAGGCTACTGGCGCTGGGAGCCGCGCGCGCATCGCTACGTATGGGTTCCGGGCGCATGGGTGCATGAGCGTCCGGGCTATCGCTGGTATCCGGGCGTATGGGAGCGGCGCGGGCCGAACTGGTACTGGCGTGATGGTCACTGGGGCCGCTGATCTTCTTGCGTAAAAAGCTGCGCTTCATTGCACGATGAAGCGCAGGGTCCGCGACAGCTTCGCCAATTAGACTCACGCGTGGCGCTGACCGGGTCGGCAGCTCCGATCCAATTCTCTGGGGACTCATCCATGTCATTACGTTTTGCATCCTTGCTGGTTGTTGCCGGCGTGGTCGCCACGCTTGCCGGTTGCGTGGTGGAACGGCCGGCACCACCGCCGCGTCGCGTCGTGTATGTCGCACCGCCGCCGCCGCGTCCGCAGGTGGTGGAAGTGATCGCTCCACAACCGCCACCGGTGCAAGTCATCGAAGAAGTACCGCCGCCGCGCCGCGGCTATGTATGGGCACGCGGTTACTGGCACTGGGATGGTGGCCGCTACGTTGCGGTGCGCGGTCACTGGGAGCCGATACGTCCGGGTTATCACTACGTGCATCCGCATTGGGAACGCCATCCCGATGGCTGGCACTTCCACGTGGGCGTGTGGGTTCAAGGGTAAACATCGTCTTCACGTATGTCGAAAACGCCCCGCATATGCGGGGCGTTTTCGTTTGTGTTTGCTGCGATGCGAAAGCGGTGCCCGGGCAGGTCGTACTAAACTTATACGGATAACTCGACCCGCCCCAGCCTCTCGCT
>NZ_DATJMN010000250.1:0-20920 GCF_035508675.1 Dyella sp. | reverse complement strand
CGTAGCTGTCGCTGGACAATAGATAAAGTTGCGGCCCGTAGCGGCCGCCGTGCATGTCTTTCATGGTGGTTTCTCCACACGCTTAGGTCACGCCGCGTGTTGCGCGCGGCGTGAAGGGCTTTCAGGAAAATCCTGCTCGCTGTGTCGGAATCAGCTGCTTCCGTTTTGACGAATGCCCACTTTGGCTCGACGTCGCGCAGTCTGCGCGGCGGTGAAGTAGGGGAAATGCACCAGGGTGGGGGCACGAAGGTGTGCGGGTGCCGTATGATCGAGGGTAACCATTGTCAACTCTCACTAAGTTGGTTGTGGCCAGCGGATCGTTTGAGCGTCAACTCCGGCGATCCGCGCTTACTTCACTCATGTCGGGCGTGTCGCGGTCATCTCACTGGATGGGCACGCCCGACAGCCGCACCTTCGCATAAAACATGCTTTGTCATCTGTCAGCGGCGGGTGCTTTGATGCGTTGGTGAATGCCTACGTGATGCAGGTAAAAGCGGGGGGACGCGGCATCCACGCGACTGGACCAACCAGCGTCATCACGATTCAACGCCTTTGAAGAAGATGGCTTTTTTATGATCGGCGCGCACCATGTCGGCTTCCGCCGAAGCGCTTTACAACAGCGAAGCTGGTCAATGACGACACGCCTTCCCTGGTTGCCAGTCGTGCGGTCTTCCCTACTTTTTAGCCACGACAGGACGGCTTCCCACCCATCAGCGCAGCAGCTCGCTGGCAGGTTCATCGTTGGAATCTCGTGGCACCAGCTCCCCGCGAAAGGCCCTAAGCGCTGGACTGCTCATTATCGGGCGATGCTGTCGCTTCCCAATTCTGCACGGCGCTGAGCTTCAAGGCAGTGCTACGCTGTTCTTCCAGCGAATGGACTTCAACTTGGGGAATGGCGTGAGGCTACTGACCGCGCGAAACACGATTTGGCTCTTGGCACTTTGTCTTGGCTTTCTACCCCAACTCGGTTGGGCCGAACGTCCGGCATGTTTAGCCACCTGGATCGCCGCAGGGCAAATGACCGTCACGCCGGCACAGGTCATCGGAAAGCCGCAGGAGCGTCTCACCCTCCTCGGTAGTCACCCCAGCGATGATCGTGATGCCGTGAAATCCAATCCGGACGACGGCTACCTCATTACGGGCGACAAGATCGACCTCGTGACGACATGCGATGGTTTTGCCTATGTCCGCTTCCATGGCCCCAAGCGGGTATCGACTGGCTGGGTGGATGGGAGACGTATCAAGACGACCGCGGCGGAACGCAGCATCTTGCCGTCCAATGCCGCGATGCTGTGCAAGGCTGCACAGGACACCATGAATCACGGCACATCGTTGACCTCACCACCCTTAACGAACGTGGATGACAAGTTGCTTGCCAAGATGGGCCTGGCGTCGGGTTGGAACGGCTCGCCGACACAGATCGCCCATGTCGTCGTCGACGGCAGACCAATGGTGGTCAGCGTGGTTGATTCCGGTGGAACCAGTCATGACACGGAAGTGTATGTGCTCAGCAATGATTTGAAGAGCCGGCTATCACCGCCCGACAGGGATGATCGCGATGTGGAGAATACGGGTGCGGACGACTGGGCTTTTGGCGTGAGTGAAGAAGTGGTCATGGTGCTCGGGCAACCCATGATGCATAGCTGGGATCGAAGCAACACCGGTAACGAGCATCTGTCGGTCATCGACAGGGATGGCGACATTATTCCTACTTGCGAAATGTATGCCCAGTCGATGAACCAGCGAAAGATCTTGTCGAGTACCAACGATCGTGTTTGCCATGCGTTCCTCGATGATCGATTGAATGCTTTATCGATGCATCAAGCTGCGCACGGTGAGTCGCTCGCGCTGAGCCATCCACCGGAGAACTATGTCAAGGAACCCGTCAAGCTGCATCCGACCGACGCCAAAGGTACGACGCTGCATTTTCATAACAACGAGCGCGCTTCGGAGGTCCGATATTCGCTTGAAGGTGTTGGAGACGTCGACCTCGACAATACCGGGAATGCGCAGCGCGTTGGCCTCGTCTCCTTTTTCGACGGCGATTCGACAGCGGGCGATGGCACTTACAGCGATGGGCAGCTGTTCCCCGTATATTTTGACAAAAATGGCATCGCCGACCTTTCCTCCCATGCCAATCAAAAGCTAATCCAATTGCTTCCCCACGGTATACAAAACGCAAAAATCGTAACCATGGATGGCGTCACCTATCTCGAGCTGACATCCGATGCCGTGCCAGAAGACTCAGGCCAGATCTGGAAAATCACCCCCACAGGAGCCGACAAGGTTTGCGGACTCCAGCTTTGGCACACCGTGGAGCTGGTGCGCCCGATCACTCACTGACCAAGCAAGGCTCGCGGATGCGCCCAAACCTTGGTTCAAGTTGCAGCCGACAACGGTGGTATCCGCACTATCTATTCTCAGGCAATGCTACTTTCCGCGGTCGTGCCATGGGTTGATCAAACTATCCCTAGCGAACCGAATCTGACGGGGTTATAGGCGGCGCTTCTTGCGCGATCTCACGCAATGTCAACCAACCGGTTGGGCTGCTTTTATCCTGAACATAGATAACCATCGAGCGCCCCCTGCCTATGGATGGCGCCCCGCCGTTCTTCGGCGTTGTCTTGATTGAAAAAATGACGGTCTGTATCGCGATATTTCCAACGAAACAGGTGTTTTCGACGGTGTTTTCAACGAATTCCACTTTCGTTTGCTTGAACCAATCCCTTGCCCCCTTTTCCACGGCGTCCCGCCCTACTAAAACGTTATTTCCGCCGAAGTATTTGATGACATTCGGACTATGCAGCCGCCCCACCATGGCGGCATCACCCCTGCTGAAGGCGTCCCTGATGGCAGCGGTGGCCTTATCCAGTGATTGCCTCAACGTCGCTGAATCGGGGTCGCATTGCGCATGGGCATTGATCGAAAAAAACATGGCAATAAACATCAGAAATGTCGTTTTCATATGATTCTCCGTCGAAGAAATCATGGTTTTGTCGCTGCCCGAGATCGCGTTGGCGGCCGCGTGAAATGGAACATAGCGCAAGCATCTTGTCGTCGGCAGGGCTTCCGAAAAATTTCCCCGGACAGCAGTGGGCGAAAGGCCGGAATCCATGCTTCGGATTGACGATGGACTCCGGCCTTCGCCGGAGTGACGATTCGCTCTGAAATAACACTGGCGAAAACTTCAGCTTTTTTTGCAGGCGTAGCAGGCAAAAAAAGTGGGGATACCTCAGGTGCTGACCCGTTTCCTCACGCCGATCAACCCCCGCGCTGTGCCGCTTGGAGAGCTGCCCACTCACGCACCGCCTGCGTGAACAACCGAAGCGCAACAGGCGGGTGTCGGTTCTGGGGATAGTAGAGGCATACGCCTGGCATCGAAGGACTCCACTCGGGTAGCACGTGAACCAGCCGGCCCGATGCGAGGTGCTCTTCCACCTGGTAGTCCGGCAACCAGGCGATGCCGATACCGGCAAGCGCTGCATCCACCATCAGGTTGGTGTTGCCCAGGGTCATGGGGCCATCGACATCCATGTCGTAATGCGTGTCGTGTCGTTGAAGGTTCCAGCGGTAGAGCGCACCGCTGAGGAACCGAAAGCGGATGCACCGGTGCTTCGCCAAGTCTTGCGGCACGCTCGGTGCTTGGTGGCGCGAGAGATACGCCGGCGATGCCACGGCGACGAAATGCAGATCGGATCCGAACCGGACGGCAACCATGTCGCGCGGCACATCGTCGAACAGTCGAACGCCTGCATCAAACCCGTCGGCCACGATGTCCACCATCCGCGTGTCCACCACCACTTCGACATGGATACCGGGATAGGTCGACAAGAACTGCGGGAGCACATGCTGGATCAGCGGCTTGGCCCCGGATTCGGCCGCGCTGATCCGGATCGAACCCGATGGCCGGTCGCGATCCGAGCCGACTTCGTTGATCGCATCATCCAGATCCGCCATGGCGGGCTGCACACGACGTAGCAGGCGCTCCCCCACTTCCGTCAAACCCACTGACCGGGTCGTCCGGTTGAACAGGCGCGCATCCAACCTCGCCTCCAGGTTGCGGATCGCATGGCTCAAGGCGGACGGCGAAACCCCCAACTGGCGCGCGGCGGCACGGAAGCTTCGCTGCTCCGCGATGGCGATGAACGCGGTGAGTTCAGACAGGCCAGCGCGCCGCATAGGTGAATTTTCCTCAGTAGCTTGTGCAGGATTTGGCTAATTGTTGAGCCTTTTACATCAGACTACCATGCCTCGATGCAACGCCACGGGTCGCTCTGGCTACGCCGCGACCTCCCCTGGCTCGACGTTTTCGATGGGAGACGAACATGCAAAAGCGACAACTTGGAAACAGCGGATTGGAGGTCTCAGCCATCGGCCTAGGCTGCATGGGGCTGAGCTTCGGGTACGGGCCGGCTACCGAAAAGTCGGCCGGCATCGGCCTGATCCGGGCGGCCTACGAAAAGGGGGTCACCTTCTTCGACACCGCCGAATGCTACGGGCCCTTCGTCAACGAAGAACTGGTGGGTGAAGCGCTCGCTCCCATTCGCGACCAGGTGGTGATCGCTACCAAATTCGGCTTTCAGGACGGAGATTCAAAGCAACCGCTGGACAGCCGGCCGGAGCGCATCCGCGCCGTCGCCGAGGCATCGCTGCGCCGTTTGCAGACCGATCGCATTGACCTGTTCTACCAGCATCGCGTGGATCCGGCGGTGCCGATGGAGGACGTGGCAGGCACGGTTCGGGATTTGATCCAGGAAGGCAAGGTCAAGCACTTTGGGTTATCCGAAGCCAGCGCCAAATCCATTCGCCGCGCGCACGCCGTGCAGCCGGTGGCGGCGCTGCAAAGCGAGTATTCGCTGTGGTGGCGCGAGCCGGAACAAACCGTGCTCCCAACGCTCGAGGAACTGGGCATTGGCTTTGTGCCATTCAGCCCGCTCGGCAAAGGTTTTCTGACGGGTGCCATCAGCGAGACCACCTCCTTCGACAAGAACGATTTCCGCAACGTGGTGCCGCGCTTTTCCGAAGCGAACCGCAAAGCCAACGCACATCTCGTCGAGGTGCTCGGCCAGATAGCCGATGGCAAAGGGGTGACGCGCGCGCAGATCGCGCTGGCCTGGCTGCTGGCCCAGAAGCCCTGGATCGTGCCGATTCCGGGAACGACCAAGCTGCAGCGGCTGGAAGAGAACATAAACGCCGCGACGGTGGTGTTGTCAGCCAAGGATCTGTCGGCCATCGAAACCGCGCTGCATCAGATCAAGGTGGTGGGTGAGCGCTACCCGGCCCACATCCAGCAGCGCGTCGATCGCTGATCGTCATCGGCAGCCTCACGTGCACTCTTTTAAAAATTTCGAATACGGAACACATGCATGAATACCAACATCGAGGGCAAGGTCATCGTCATCACCGGCGCAAGCAGCGGCCTGGGCGAGGCGACTGCCCGCTATCTGAGTGCGCGCGGCGCCATCGTCGCGCTGGGGGCACGGCGCCAGGATCGTATTCAAGCGCTGGCGGATGACCTGGTTCACGCGGGCGGCAAGGCCATCGCGCTCGCCACCGATGTCACGCGCCACGAACAGGTTCAGGCAATGGTCGATATGGCCGTCCAAACTTTCGGGCGCGTGGACGTGCTGATCAACAACGCCGGACTGATGCCGCACTCGCCACTCGAACGGCTCAAGATCGAGGACTGGAATCAGACCATCGATGTCAACATCAAGGGGGTGTTGTATGGCATCGCCGCCGTGCTGCCTTATATGAAGCAGCAAAAGAGTGGCCACGTCATCAACGTGTCGTCCGTGGCGGGGCGCACCGTGCGCCCGGGTAGCGCCGTGTATGCAGCTACCAAGAGCGCGGTGTTGATGCTGTCCGAAGGCTTGCGTCAGGAAGTGAAGCCTTACGATATCCGCACGACGGTGATCTCACCCGGCGCCATCGCCACCGATCTTCCCAACAGCGTCACCGAACCGGATGTCGCCGGCCATATCAAGAAGTTCTATGCGCAATACGCTATTCCGGCCGAGTCATTCGCGCGGGCGGTTGCGTTTGCGATCAGCCAGCCGCCGGATGTCGATGTGAACGAGATTGTCTTCCGGCCCACGCGCCAGGAGGGCTGAGAAGCGCGCAACCGATACCGCACGACGTCACGATCTGCGCGCAGGATAACGACGATCAGTGGTTGCTCTTCAGCCGCGTCAAATCGGCCTTGAAGGCGGTGGCCCATGTGCGGCCGCCGTCCTGGGAGTAGGCAATTTCATAGCGATGCGAATTGGGCGTGATGTTTGACCAAACGCCGCGTACCAGCATCGTGCGGCCCTTGTAGACGGTCGTGCCGTAAAACTCGCCCCGACCATCTTTGAAGCTGCCGATGGTCGGCGCTTCCATCTCTCCGGAGTCGCCGTCGACGTAAGTCTGGCTCCATTGCCCGGCTTTTTTGTTGTAGACGAAAAGCGTTGCGCCTTCCCAATGTCCGTTGGGGCCGTCGGCTTCGATTTCTTCGAGCCAGGCGCGGCCATTCCAAACCGGCCTTGCCGTCTTCGTACCATCCATGACGACCGTGTGGGTGCCGCCCTCGAATGGGTCGAGCACTTGCGTGGCATGGGTATGCCAAACGCCGCGGCAGAAGTCGAAATCATGCGAGCCGTCCCGAGGCGTCTGGGCTCCCGCAGCCAAAGATACACCGGCAAGAACGCCAGCAAGCATCATTGCACGCAGCCAATTCCACATCATTGCAGTCTCCGCATCAGCAACCTGGCACCAGACTTTAGGCAAAGCCCCTCGCCGCAGAGGGGCCAATCGGGGAAATTTCGCGTGGGCCATTTTGCCGGGCGGCCGCTACAGCGCGCGACGCAATGCCTTCAGGCCTTGCTCGATACCGTTGAGGTCGACGGCGCCGTAGCCGAAAACCAGGCCTTCCGATGTGGGCGTGCCGAAGAAATAGCGTTCGAAGGTGTGCAGATGCACGTTCGATTCCAATAATCGCGAGGTGACGCGCTGCAGCCGCTTGGCTTGCGTCGCAAACGCCGCCACGTGCATGCCGTAGTGCGACTGCATGGGCGACAGCTCGGCCGGGAAATCCGTGCGGAGTATGGCTTCGACAAGATCCCGGCGCTTTTTATAGACATCGCGGAGCTTGCGTACGTGTCGCGCCAGGTGTCCCTCTGCGATGAAACGGGCCACCGCCATTTGCGTCAGCGTCGGGCAATGCCAATCGAGGCAGTTCTTGGCCATGGTCAGTGCCGGCATCGCCCACTGCGGCGCGACGATGAATCCCAAACGCAGCGCGGGCAGCATGCATTTGGAGAAGGTGCCGACGTAGAACACGTCATCGGCCGTCGCCGTGGATCGCAGCGCCTGCAGTGGCGTGCCGTCGTAGCGGAATTCACCGTCATAGTCGTCCTCGACGATCACGGCGCCATGCTTGCGCGCAAAGCCAAGCAGCGCCGCCCGCCGTGACGCGGACATGGATACACCCAGCGGGAACTGGTGGGACGGGCACACGCAGACGATCTGCACTGGCGTCGGCAGCGCCTCGACCACCAGCCCTTCCGCGTCCACCGGCACCGGCACGATCTTCGCACCCGCAGCGAGAAATGCCGCGCGCATCGGCGGATAGCCTGGATCTTCAATGGCAACCGTCGTAACGCCCGGGGTTACCAGTACCCGGGCGAGCACGTCGAACGCCTGCTGCGCCCCGGCGGTCACCAGCACATCGTCGGGCTCGCACACCACCGCGCGCGAGATGCCGACGTGTGTCGCGATCGCCGCACGCAGCGGGTAATGACCCTGGTTGCCCTGCGGGCTCTTGAAGGCGGGCGGTTTCAATTCCATGCGCCGGAGCTGCTTGGCGCTGACGCGGCGAAATAGGTCGAATGGGAATAACCGCGGATCGACCAGGGCGGGCCGGAAATCCAGGAATGCAGCCGCGCTTGGCACGCTTGCGCGCGAACTGTCGTGCCAGAAGTTGAGCGCCTGCAGCAGCTCGGGCCGCGACCACTGCGCATTCAGGCGTGGATCGGGTGTGTGTCGTGCCGGAAAACGTTCGCGCGATGAACGGCTTTGCTTCGGCGCCACATACGTTCCCGAGCCTTGCCGAGGCTGTACGAGTCCCTCGATCGCCAGCTTCGCGTACGCCCGCGCCACCGTGTTTCTGGAGACGCCAAAAAAGATCGCCGACTGGCGTTCCACCGGGAGTTTGGACCCGGCAACCAGCCGGCCATCGAGAATGGCGGCACGCAGTTGCGTGTAGACGGATTGCGCTGATCGACGGCTTCCGCTGGGGGGTGGCTCGAAAGCGATTTCGAACAGGTTGCTCGTAGCTTCTCCATCGTTGGCCACGACTTTTTCCTCTGGCGTAAAGAAAGCGCGCGAACATCATCGCGACATGAACGGTGACATGCGAATCACGACGTTGGGGTTCGGCTGCGCCTCACCACCAACCTACGAGGCAGTTCCCGCATGAGATGCCTGAGCCTATCAATAGATTTCCCCGGAAGGCATTTATGATTTTCACCAGTACAAGCGAAGGGCCGGTCTTTGCACGTGCTTTGCCGGGCAATACCCTCGCCTACGGCTTGCACCGGCGACGATCCGCTGAGCATGATAGGGAAGTCAGAGACAACCATTCCCGCAACGAAGCCCCGCGCTGCCAAAGTGAAGACCTCGTCCATGCTCACTGTATTCATGCGTACACGCTGCATCCTTCCCGCGCTCGCTATCGCACTCGCCGCCACGGCCGTCTCGGCTGCCGACTCGCCGCCTACCGTCACCACCATCGCCGGCAAGCTTTCGGGCGTTCACGACAGCAAGACCGGCTTGAACGAATTCAAGGGCATTCCGTATGCCGCGCCGCCGGTGGGGCCATTGCGTTGGAAGCCGCCGCAACCCGCCGCCGCATGGACCGGCGTACGGCAGGCCGATCGTTTCGGGCCGCGTTGCATGCAACGGCCCATTTACAGCGACATGATGTTCCGCTCCAACGGCGTGAGCGAAGACTGCTTGTATCTCAACGTATGGACCCCGGCGCATGGCTCGAACGCGAAGCTGCCGGTGCTGGTGTACTTCTATGGCGGCGGCTTCCAGGCCGGTGACGGCTCCGAGCTTCGTTACGACGGCGCCAGTCTTGCGCAGCGCGGCATCGTGACCGTCACCATCAGCTATCGCTTGAACGTATTCGGGTTCCTGGCGTTGCCGGAGCTCGCGGCCGAATCGCCGGAGCACGCAACCGGCAACTACGGCTTGCTCGACCAGACTGCGGCCTTGCGCTGGGTTCGCGACAACATCGCTGCGTTTGGCGGTGATCCGGATCAGGTCACCATCGGCGGGGAATCGGCCGGTTCCATGTCGGTATCGGCGCAGATG
Organism: Dyella sp.; assembly: GCF_035508675.1. Taxonomy (GTDB): domain Bacteria; phylum Pseudomonadota; class Gammaproteobacteria; order Xanthomonadales; family Rhodanobacteraceae; genus Dyella_B. Next base: position 11,563 of record NZ_DATJMN010000250.1, on the reverse strand, counting down.
GCCTCGCCCTTGTCGAAGGGATTGATGCAGCGTGCGATAGGCGAAAGTGGCTCGGTGCTCGGCAATCTCAAGCCCAGGCCGTTGGCGCTTGCCGAGCAGCAGGGCCAGGACTTTGCGAAGCGGGTCGGCGCGCACTCGCTGGCGCAGTTGCGGGCCATGAATGCCCAGGTATTGCTCGACGCCACTGGCGACAAGGATGTGCCGGAGTTCATGCCCACCATCGATGGCTATTTCTTTCCCCGTTCGCCGGAGGCCGTCTACCAGGCCGGCGAGCAAGCGCATATTCCGCTGCTGGTGGGCTCCAATTCGCAGGAAGGCGATTACCGCAACTTCCTCGACAACAAGCCACCTACGCCGGCCAACTATCGCGCCGCCATGGAAAAGCGCTTCGGCAAGCATGCGGCCGAAGCCTTGAAGCTTTATCCCGGCAACACCGAAGCGGAAGTCAAGACTTCCGGCACCGCGTTCGCGGGTGATGATTTCATCGCCTTTGCAACTTGGCGCTGGATGGACATGCAGCACAAGACCGGGCAAGCGCCGGTTTATGACTACTATTTCACCCGGGCGCGGCCGGCGAAGCGCGATGGCAGTGCCGGCCCGGATGCGGGAGCGGTGCATAGCGGCGAGATCGAGTATGCGCTGGGCAATCTGTCCACCAATCATGTCTTCGCCTGGACGGCGGCCGACCAGCATGTGTCGCAGATCATGGAGGGGTACTGGGCCAATTTCATCAAGACCGGCAACCCCAATGGGGCCGGCTTGCCGAATTGGCCGGCGGTTGCGAGCAAGGATGGCGGCTTGCTGCGGCAGGTGATCGGCGTGGATACGCACACCAGTGTGGACCATAACGCGGCGCGGTATCAGTTTATGCAACGGGTTGATCCCGATGCGCATCTTTGATGCCCTTTTGCTCAGCCCCTTTTTGACGCACCAACCAGCATGGCGCCGATATGCAACAACCCTGCGCGAACATAGCGGTAGATCAGCAGGGTGATGACCGCCATGACTGAGCCGACGATGCTCGGCAGCACACCGCCAAACGTGTAGGCCATGCCGAGCACAAATCCCAGCAGATATTCGGCGCGATAAATCGGCGCGAGCAGCGCGACCACAAACAGCGATTCGAACATGCTGCTGGTCACCTGCTCGTTGCCGAGCGTAAAGAAGACCGACAGCAATACGCCAAAAAGCACCGCGCTGATAAAACCGATCAGCGCGTAGCGCTTGGCGGCATCGCCCTGCATACCCACGCGCTTTTGCACACGGCCGAGCAGCAACCACGTCATCGCGGGAAGCAACAAACCGCCCCACCCGTTCGAAAACGCCGGCATGTCGGCGCGATCCAGAAGGTGATGGCTGGGCACGCCGCCGTGCAGGTGCTGCCAGAGCAGAAACAGCCATTCGGCAACCGCTACCGCGGCTGTCGATGCAACACGTGTGCGCAAAAATCGCCGGTCGTTCATCGCGCCCCCGCCACATGCGTCGCTACGCACAAGAGAAACATACTCGAGCCGATCATCACGACGGCACAGCACGGAACACAGTGCCATTCGTCACCGGGATCAGCCCGGCTCTGTTTGAGCGGATCCGCTTGCTGTCCGGACAACGCGGACAAACGTCCGCGGACACCGTGATATCCGCTGCCGGGTTTCAGCAAATGGCTTTCCCATGCGGCTTTTCAGGGGTGGACACACTTGGCACGAGCCTTGCCATATCTATCTTGCAAAGCTCATTCACTCACGGAGAACCGCCATGAAATTCGAAACCCTGATGCTGCACAGCCTGTTTGCCGCCTGCCTGGTGATCTGCGTTTCGACGCTGGGTTCGATGCTCATCTGAATCCGCTCGACCCGGGAACAAGCAAGACATCGCAAGCAGCTCGGCCGCTGCGCGCCGTCGAGCGGCACTTGCAAGTCTGTTGAATTCGCATAGTTTCAGCCTCTTCAGTAACCCGCAGCGGACTTGGCTGCAATGGCACTAACTTAAGCGTGTATCTCGACGCTTGTAGTGATGTGCCCCCTCCCCTGCGAAGTAGGGGAGGGGGGCAAATCGCGGCAAGCGATGGAGCAATGACGCTTAAGTTAGTGCTATTGGACTTGACTGGAGAACGCATGAAGATGCTGATGCTTGCACTCGCACTGACCCTCGCAACGGGCAGCGTTGTTGCGGAAGACACCTCCGCTGCCAGGATCGATGCCGTCTTCGCACCCGCCGCGACGGCCGACGCGCCCGGTTGCGCGGTCGGTGTGCAGTTGGGTAACGCCCCTCCCATGCGGCGTGCCTACGGCATGGCCGATCTGGAGCATGCGGTGCCCATCAGCGTGGATACCGTGTTCGAAGCGGGCTCGGTGAGCAAGCAGTTCACCGCGGCGGCGGCGCTTATCCTGGTGGGCGAGGGCCGGCTTTCGCTCGCCGACGACATTCGCAAATACCTTCCTGAGCTGCCGGATTACGGGCATCCCATCACCATCGCCGAGCTGCTGGGACACACCAGCGGGCTGCGCGACTGGGGCGATATCGAAGCGATCGCCGGTTGGCCGAGAACCGAGCGGGTGTACGACATGGCCGACGTGCTGCAGATCACCGCACGCCAGCGTGCGTTGAATTTCACGCCCGGTACGGCGTGGTCGTATACCAACACGGGCTTCAATTTGCTGGCGCTGATCGTGCAGCGGGTGAGCGGCACGTCGTTTGTGGATTTCACGCGCGAGCATTTGTTTGCGCCGCTCGGCATGACGCATACGCAATGGCGCGACGATTTTCGGCGTGTCGTGCGCAATCGGGCCATTGCCTATCACCGCGTATCGGCGGGTGTGTATGAGCAGATGATGCCGTTTGAAGATACATATGGACACGCCGCGCTGCTGACCACCGTCGGTGACCTACTGCGCTGGAACGAGGCGCTGAACGAGGGGCGCCTCGGTGCCTTCGTCACCAAGGCCATGCAGACACGCACGCTGTTGTCGAACGGGCAGCCCACGGTCTATGCGCGGGGACTGTTCTTGCGCTACTACCACGGCATGCGCGAGATATCCCATGACGGCGCCACGGCGGGCTATCGGGCGTGGCTGGGCCGCTATCCCGAGCAGCATTTGTCCATGGCCATTCTGTGCAACGCGGACGACGCCATTCCTTCCAACTACGCCCATGCCTTGGCCGATGCGTACCTGCCTGGCGCAAAGCCCGAAGCCACGATCTATACGTCCGCGCCACCGGCAAGCCTGGCAGGCGTGTATGCCAGCGCGCGCGATGGCGTGCCGCTACGTTTGACCTTGCACGACCATCGCTTGCAGACCGACAACGGCCTCATCGTCAAAATGGGGCCGCGTGGAACATTAGCGCTTGAACATGCCAATGGCCTCATCGCCTCGACCGGCGCCGTACTTCCCGACGGCCGCCTGCGCCTGGACGCCGAAGGGGATACGACGTTCTACGTTCGCGAGCCGGCGTATGCGCCCACCCCGGCTGATCTCGCACACATCGCCGGCCGTTTTCACAACGACGAAGTCCCGGTCACGTATCAGGTGACCGCCGTGACTGGTGGCCTGCAGGTGGTGGCGGAAGGGCGCCCCGGCAAACGCCGGCTGTTCCTGCCTGCTTACCCCGATGCGTTCATCTCGGGCGACGTGATGCTGCGCCCCATGCGTGATGCCGATGGGCAGGTGACGGGGATTCGCATCTCCGATGACCGTGTTTGGAATCTGCCGTTCGATCGTGTGCGTTGATTTGCGTTACCACGACTCGCTTCGAAGCAGCACATAGGCCGGGATGAAATCCCGGCTTTTAGCGGGCATCTGGATCATCGCGACAAACGGTGCCCTCCCCTGCGAAGCAGGGGAGGGCTAGGGTGGGGTGCGAGCGTAGCGAGCGGCGGGAGCCGACCCTCGCCTCCATACCCTTCCTCAGGAAATTCAGCGGTGTGCTAAAGCCCAAGCAACCCCACCCAAACCCCAATGCTCCGAACTTAAGGTCACGGCGCGATCCCTCGTAGGTTGGCGGTGAGGCGACGCCAAACCCCAACATCGCCATCTGCACGGCAAGGTTCGCGCACGCTCTCCACCCACCTACGCGCTTCGATTCTGGCTTAAGGGGTGGCACCAACTTGAGCCATAAAGTTTGTTGTTCGCGGAGATCTGCTCCCTCCCCTGCGGCAGTAGGGGAGGGTTGGGGTGGGGTTGCTTGGGCTTTAGCGTACAGCTGAATTTCCTGAGAAAAGTATGGAGGCGATAGTTGGCTCCCGCCGCTCGCTGCGCTCGCACCCCACCCTAGCCCTCCCCTACTTCGCAGGGGAGGGGACGTATCCTGGCGAGCGAGAGGTACACGCTATCGAGGCGTGTAGGTTGGTGGTGAGCGTATGCGAACCCCAGCGTCGCCATGCAGGTGGATCGCGATGTTGGGGTTCGCATACGCTCACCGCGAACCTACGAGGAATCACGCTACGTCCTTAAGTTCGGAGCACTGACCCCAACCCTCCCCCCGGATCAAGTCCGGGGCAGGCTCTACTGCCGCAGGGGAGGGAGTGCATCGTGGCGAGAATCAAGTTGTACCGACTTGTCACGCTGTTGGACGAATCGCGGGCAATTTATAGAAGTGCCCTTAAGTCTTGGCCTTCGACTTGTTCAAGGCGACCGCGTCGCGAATGAGCGCCTTCAACGCCTTCTCGTTGATTTTCTCGCCTTCGTGAAAATCGATGGCGCGCCGGGTATTGCCATCGAGGCTGGCGTTGAAAAGCTGCGCAGGATCGGGCAACGATGCCCCTTTGGCGAAGGTCATCTTCACCGCATTCTTGTAGGTCTCGCCGGTGCAGATCATGCCTTCGTGGTACCACACCGGAACACCGCGCCATTTCCATTCCTCGATGATGTTGGGTTCGGCTTGCTTGATCAGGCTGCGGAGCCGGGCAAGCATCTGGCCCCGCCAATCGCCCAGCTCTTCGATTCTTGCGTCGATCAGTTGAGAAGGAGATTTGCTGCTCTGCAACGCGCTTTTTGCCATGTCCGTCTCTCCTTGGGCCGGATCACATCGTTCAGCCAGGGGCAAAATGGTCGCCCACGGCAGGCATGAAGTCGAGCTTTTAGACCCTGCGTGGCCTCCTCACTGCTCAGCATTCCGTCGATGGCGCTCAATCACCCAAAGGCGATGACGCGAGATACCGCTTCCACGCGCGACATGCGCATGACCTGACCAATACGGTTCATCGGTGACGCGTTCCATCCATTGCGCGGCTTTGCACTCAACCGTCCCTATCTGGGAGCCGGTCGGACTCAAGCCGGCTTGCGAAGCATCGGCAAGGCGTAGGCACGCATGTTGCATCGTTTTTGAATTGCATCAGCATATCTGGCAAGCCGCTACCGAATTCTTGCTTATGAACAACACCTTGATCCTCCCCGCATCCAACGATACTGGCCGCGGCAGCCTTGCCTGCGTCGGCCTGGGCATGACGCTCGGCTCCCACCTCACGCCACTGGCACGCAGCCATATCGAGCGTGCCGACGTGGTATTTGCGGCGCTTTCCGATGCGGTCGTGGAGAAGTGGCTGCAGCGCATGCATCCGGACGTGCGCAGCCTGCAGCCCTACTACAAGGAGGGCAAGTCGCGGCTGAAAACCTACAAAGAGTGGGTCGCACTGATGCTGACCGAGGTACGTGCGGGCAAGCGTGTCTGCGGCGTGTTTTACGGCCACCCCGGCATCTTTGCCTGGTCGCCGCACAAGGCGATCGAGCAGGCTCGCGCGGAGGGCTATGAAGCACATATGGAGCCGGGCATTTCCGCCGAGGATTGCCTGTATGCCGACCTGGGCATCGACCCGGGCCGGTTCGGTTGCCAGCATTTCGAGGCCAGCCAGCTGCTGTTCTACGAGCGGCGCATCGACCCTGCCGGCTACCTGGTGCTATGGCAGGTCGGACTGGTCGGCGATTGGTCGCTGGGGCGTTTCCAGACCGGGCCGGCGTATCGGCAGGTGCTGGTGGACCGGCTGAGCCAGGACTATCCGCTCGATCATGAGGTGATCGTCTACCGGGGCGCCACGCTGCCGATCGAGAAGCCGCGCATTCGTCGCGTGGTCCTGCGCAACCTGCCCGACATCGCGTTGACCGCCGAGGAGACGGTGATACTGCCCCCGGCCGAAACCTTGAAGGCGAACCTTGCCATGCGGGAGCGGCTGGACGCATTGGATAGGCTGGAAAAGGCGGGCATGACGGCCGAGGACTAGCGTAGCCTCGCCAGGGAACGATCTTTGCTTGAACCGCGTCCGTTGGGAAAATGCTGCCGCCCATGTACGCGCCGCCATCATCAGGCGTAATAATGGCCTGTATGAGGGGTCTTGAATAAGGGCAGCAAGGCACTCGCGTGCCGCTATTCAGCGGCACCATAAGCACTATATAAAGAAACAGGGGAAAGCCACATGACAGACACGATCGATTTGCTGGAGGCCATTGGCCAGGATGCTTCGCTACGCTATGCGTCGACTGAAGCATTGACCCACGTGCTTGAGGAAGCAAAAGCATCCGCGGCACTCACTGCAGCAGTGGCTTTTGGCGAGAACTCTCGCTTGCTCGAAGAGTTCGGATATAAGCTGAAGGAAACAAATCACGCTACCAATAATCCTGGTCGCGAGGAAGAGCCTGATAAAGAACAACCGCTCGACGTTCCGCTTCCCGGTAAAACCCCACTACCGTCCGGAGAATAGGGGATAGCATATGTCTGCGTTGCCACGTCACATCTGCGTATGGTCTGCCATCGTAGCCGTGGCGTGGGGCCTACTTGTGCATCCCGCATACGCCAGCAGCAGCATAACGGACCCTGCAAAACTCCTCGCCCAGGCTGACAGTGTGCGCGCGAAACATCGTGCGCAATTTCTGCAAATCATGGCGCAATTGCACCGCGAAGCTTCCTCTCTTTCGGAGAGCGAGCAATGGTACCTGCGCTACCTCGACGCATGGAACGCGGAGTTCGAAGGTAACTATGCCAAAGCCGAGCTGGGGCTTCGCCAAATTATCGACCGTTCGGGAGACCAGAATCTGGCTGCCAGGGCGTCATCGCTTCTGGTGAAACGCCTGTCGACTAATCGGCATTACATGGAGGCTTTTGCGCTGGCCAATCACCTTGCTTCCATCCTGCCAGGGATCAAGGACCCGAGAACACGCTTCGAACTGTTGACCGATTTATCAGAGACTCTGGATTTCGCCGGTCAAACCGATCTGGCAATCCAGTACGCGCGTATGGCGCAGGACGCCCTTCCGCCCGGGGAAACAGAATGCCTTCCTCTCGTGTTGGAAGCTACAGCACTCCTGAAAGCCAATAGGCTGACCTCAACTAGTTCATTGCTGCATCAAGCCAACAACGTTTGTACTGCCTCGCGGAAAACAGTCCTCGCCAATATCACGTGGCTTACGTTGGCCACCCTCTACACGCAGGAAAACCACGCAAACAAAGCCATAGCGCTGCTTGATCAGATCGCCCCAGCCGTCCGCGGCACCGACTATTACTATGACCTGCTGTCCTTTCAGGTGGAGCGCGCACAAGCTTATCTCCGGCTGAACAATATCAGCGAAGCAAAAGAAGCCGCGTTGGCTGCGCTGGCGATGCGCCACCCTGATGACACCGGCGACTGGATAATGGACGACTACGAGGTGCTCTACGAAATCGAAAAGAAACAACGCCATGAAGCCGCCGCACTGATCTATCACGAACGCTACTCCGCGCTGGAAAAGAGCCACCTCGACGATCTCCACGCGCGCGCGCTGGCCTACGACATGACCGAGCAACATCTGCTTGTACAGAAAATGCAGGCCGATGACCTGAGCAAGCAGAATGACGTCCTTCAGTTGCAGCAAGCGCTGGCCAGCAAGGCCGTCGAAACCAGCCGGCTGTATATCGCCCTGCTGTCGCTCTTGCTGATATCCGTCGTGGCATGGATGTTCCGGCTAAAGCGCTCGCAGCTCCGCTTCAAGGAGCTGTCCAGCCTGGACGGGCTTACCGGCATCTTCAACCACCAGCATTTCATGGGCGAGGCTGATCGCACGCTCCATCAGTTGGAGAAACGGCGCGGTATCGCCTGCCTGATCGCCATCGACCTCGACCACTTCAAGCAGATCAACGATACGCATGGCCACGCGTTTGGCGATATCGTGCTGACGCGCACGGTGACCATCTGCCGGCAACACCTGCGCCCGCAGGATTTGTTCGGCCGGCTCGGTGGCGAGGAATTCTGCGTCCTGCTGCCCGATTGCCGCCGCGACCAGGGCATGGCGATTGCCGATCACATCCGCGCCGCACTCGAAGCGGCCCTGATCGAGACCGACGTTGGTGTCATAGCGTTTTCCGCCAGCCTTGGTGTGGCGTGTACCGATGCCTGTGGCTATGACCTGTCCTGCTTGTGCCGCGATGCCGATGCGGCGCTCTACAGGGCGAAGCGCGGCGGACGCAATCGGGTGATGGCAACAGCGGATATCCAGGACAGTTATTTGAAGCGTGCCGGATAAATTCATGCCTCTATGCAAGCTCCGCTTTCTTAAAAACCCTCATCGCTATTCTGAAAACGGGCATTGACACATGACTGGGCTTTTGCCCCGCATCGGCTTGGGGGCTGCCTTGGTGGCGGTCGCATGGTGCTTGGCATGGTGCTTGGCCATACAACCTGTTTACGCCGCTAACTCCATAACAGACCCTGCCAAGTTCCTCGATGAGACTGAAAGTCTGCGCCTGAAAGATCATCCGCGATATGTGCAGATGCTGGCGCAGATCCACCACGATGCCCCTCCCCTGTCCGAACATGAGCAATGGCATCTGCGTTATCTCGACACGTGGGAAGCCATGTACGAGGGGGAATATCCCAAAGCCGAGCCGGAGCTTCACCAAATTATCGATCATTCGGGTGACCCTGTGCTGGTCACCAATGCATCGACCCTTTTTTTAAAGATCCTGTTTACCTATCGACGCTACGCAGAAGCATTTGCGTTGGCCAATCACTTAGCGTCCACTCTGCCCGAGGTGAAGAATCCAGAAATACGTTATGCGCTGCTGGTAACGTTGTCTCAGATGCATGATTTTTCCAATCAGTTCGATTTAGCGCTCCAATACGCACGAATGGCGGAGCATGCCACTCCCCCTGGGACGACTTTATGCCTTCCCCTTATGTTGCAAGCGGGGGCGCTTTACAACAGCAAACGGCTGACGTCGACCAGTCCGGAGTTACATCGGGCCATTGATGTCTGCACTGCTGACCACCAACCAGTTCTCACCAGTGCTCTATGGCTCTATTTGGTCAGCATCTACCTGGATGAAGGCCAGCCAGCCAAAGCCTTGGCCTTGCTCAACCGCGTCGCTCCAACTATTCAAGCAAACCATTATTACGAACACATGCTGTCGTCCAGGGTTCATCGCGCGCAGATCTATCTCGCATTAGGTGATCTGGCTAAGGCAAAAAGCGCCGCAATGGACGCCTTGGCCATAAGCCAGCCAAGTGACACCAGCACGTGGCTGATGAATGACTACGAAGTGCTCTACGAGATCGAAAAGAAGCAACGACACGAAACCGCCGCGCTCGTCTACCACGAACGCTACTCTGATCTGGTAAAGAGCCATCTCGACGATCTCCACGCGCGCGCGCTGGCGTACGATATGGCCGAGCAACATCTGCTTGTGCAAAACATGCAGGCCGATGAGCTGAGTAAACAGAACCACATCCTGCAGTTGAAGCAGGTCCTGGCGACCAAGGCCGTCGAAACCAGCCGGCTGTACATCACCCTGCTCTCGCTGTTATTGATATCCGTGGTGGCATGGATGTTCCGGCTCAAGCGCTCGCAGCTTCGCTTCAAGGAGCTGTCCAGCCTGGACGCGCTTACCGGCATCTTCAACCATCAGCATTTCAAGGGTGAGGCTGATCGCGCGCTCCATCAATTGGAGAAACGGCGTGGCGTCGCCTGCCTGATCGCCATCGACCTGGATCACTTCAAGCAGATCAACGACACCAATGGCCACGCGCTCGGCGATATCGTGCTGAAACGCACCGTGACCATCTGCCGGCAACATCTGCGCCCGCAGGATTTGTTCGGCCGGCTCGGTGGCGAGGAGTTCCGCATCCTGCTGCCGAATTGTCACCGTGACCAGGGCATAGCAATGGCCGAACACATCCGCACCGCGCTGGAAGCTGCCTTGATCGAGACCGACGGTGGCGCCATAACGTTTTCCGCCAGCCTTGGCGTGGCTTGTACCGATACGTGCGGATATGACTTGCACAGCTTGTGCCGCGATGCCGGTGCGGCACTCCATCGGGCGAAACAGAGTGGGCGCAATCAAGTAATGGCGGAAGACGCCCAGGATGGTCATCTCAGGCGGGCTACGAGATAAATCCGCGCCCGCTATGCATGCCGGCAATTGTAGGCTGGGATGAAATCCCAGCGTCGTCGCACATGTGAATGCTGGGATTACATCCCAGCCTATGAAACTGCTCCCGGCCGAAACCTTGAACGCGAACCTGGCGATGCAGGAGCGGTTGGATGCGTTGGATAGGTTGGAAAAGGCGGGTATAACGGCCGAGGCCTAGCGCAGCCTCGCCAGGGAACGATCTTTGCTTGAACCGCGTCCGTTGGGAAAATGCTGACACCTATGTACGCGCCGCCATCATCAGGCGTAATAATGACCTGCATGAGGGGTTTTGAATAAGGGCAGCAAGGCACTCGCGTGCCGCCATTCAGCCGCACCAAAAACACACTACATAGAAACAGGAGGAAGTCATATGACGGGCACGATCGACTTGCTTGAGGCCATTGGCCAGGATGCCTCGCTGCGTTATGCGTCGGCTGAAGCATTGACCCATGTACTTGAGCAAGCAAATGCATCCGCGGCGCTCACTGCGGCGGTGGCATTTGGCGAGAGCTCTCGCTTGTTCGAAGAGTTCGGGTCGACGCGGAATCAAACAACACAAGGCAATAATCATCCCGGTCGCGAGGAAGCACCTGATGAAGAACAGCCACTCGAGGTTCCAGTTCCCGGTAAAGCCCCATCCCCATCCGGGGAATAGGCGCTAACGCATGATTGTGTTGCTGCGCCGCATCTGCTTATGGTTTGCCATAGTGGCCATAACATGGTGCTTCGCCGTGCAGCCAGGATCCGCAGCCGGTCCTAGGGAGGATCCCACAAAACTCCTTGCTCAAGCTGACAGCCTGCGCGCGAGACATCGCGCGCAGTTCCTCCTAATCATGGCCCAGCTCCACCGCGAGACTGCTGTCCTTTCGGAGAAGGAACTGTGGTATCTGCGTTACCTCGATGCGTGGGATACGGCGTTCAACGGTAACTTTACAAAAGCTGAAAAAGGGCTTCGTCAAGTTATCGACCATTCTGGGGATTCGATATTGGCTACCAGAGCATCATCACTTCTCGTCAAACTTCTGTCGACAAATCGCCACTATGAAGAAGCTTTTACGCTGGCCAATCACCTTGCTTCCATCTTGCCAGGGATCAAGGACCCGAGGACACGCTTCGAAGTGTTGACGGATTTGTCGGTATCGCTGAGTTTTGCGGACCAAATCGACCCGGCAATCCAATACGCACGTATGGCGAA
>NZ_DATJMN010000249.1:0-18810 GCF_035508675.1 Dyella sp. | reverse complement strand
CACCAGCGGTTGCTTGGATCGATCGGCTATATTCCGCCCGCCGAGGCCGAAGAAAATTACTACCGCCTACGGAAGGACGTCGAAGCCGCGGCAGCATGACTACTTAAACCAGACAGCCTCCACGGAAATCGGGGCGATTCAGATGGCCAACAGAGGGAGTGCAAGCCTTGACGAATTCAAAACTTCCGCTGAAAGACTCGCATCATCGACACTAGCCTATCATCTGGCTAACGAAGACCTAAAGCCCAGTGTTACGGAACTATTTGTTGCAGTGGGAGAGTACGTCTATAACCAAGAGCCCGATCCCGAAAGACAAGCAAGTTACGCAAAGACTCTGCTCGGCGTGCGGAACGCTAAGGCCATCGAGATATGGGTAGGGGCCAATCGCGAACAATTACTTGCGCTTGAGGCAAACGAGCAATGGCTGCGCGCCACTTGGGATCTGTTCGCATCGCAATCTGACGACAAATTCTTCCACACCATACAACCTGACGGTCTTGCCCTCCAGATCGCGACTCTATGGATTCGAGGCCACGCCTATTCGGAAATTTTCACTTTGTCCCGCTCGATGGAAGGAAGCAAGCCCTGGGGCTCAGAGAGGCGCCGAAAGTTATCCGAAGATGACATAGTTGATTTCTGCGAAAGCACCCTTGGATTCGACTGCGCCTTGGTTCTCGCCGCTGTCGCTCAATTTCTACTAGGCGATCGATTCCTAGCAAACGAAACAACTTCCTCGATTGCTTTATTTCAAAAGTCTCTCAAATACGGACTTCCTGATCGACTGACTGTTTCTTGCTATGAATTTGGATTCAGCGATCGCGTTGTGGTGCAGAGCCTTTGCCGTGAAGTGCGGATTGACGGGTTCGAAGGAGACTCCTTTCCCATAGCAGCGACAATTCATCTAGACCGTGTGCGACAGGCTTTGGTCAGCTATCCAAGTTATTTTGAGTCATTGCTGAATAACTAAAGCTGCTATGCGCGTGACATTGCACTGTATCGCTGAAAACTTCGCATCAATGTACTGAAGAATCCGACGCTTTGGATTGTGTCTCCGTTGAAGCGAGCTCGCCACTCGCCTCCGAAGGAGGACTGGTCCTTCGTCACGGACACCTCGCTCGCGCGTGAGCTCGCGGTAAGCGGGTATTTCATCCGCACCGTACCGCTCGACGCGCTGGCACGCCGAAGCGCCCATTGCGAGAGGGTACCCACCAAGAACCTCGCGCAGGATCCGGGCCTACCGGCCAATGCGCGGATATCCACCGATTTTCTGCAGCTTGTCCGCTATGGACTGCGTCAGGCCGATGATGCCTACATCGTCGACAGCCTGAAGGTGGTCGATCACCTGCTCAAATCGGACACCCCGTGCGGCCCCGTTTGGCATCGATACAACAACGACGGCTACGGCGAACATCCGGACGGCACCCCCTTTGACGGCACCGGGCTGGGCCGCGGCTGGCCCTTGTTGACCGGCGAACGCGGGCATTACGCGTTGGCAGCGGGCGAAGATGCGCTCCCCTACCTCGACGCCATGATGGCGATGAGCAGCCCGTTGGGATTGATCCCCGAACAAATATGGGATCGCGATCCGATTGCCGGGCACAACCTCAATCCGGGCAAGCCGACTGGCTCGACCATGCCGCTGGTGTGGGCACAAGCCGAGTTCATCAAGCTTTGTTATAGCCGTGAGCTGGGCCATCCCGTGGACCGGCCCTTCGCTACCTGGAAGCGCTACCGCGGCATGCGTCCCAGCATCGACTACGATTTTTGGGGCCCGCATGTGCGCCCTCAAAAACTGCAGATGGGGAAGACCCTCACCATTGCCCTTGGCGCGCCAGCGCGCGTGCATTGGGGCATCAATGGATGGAACAACATTCGCGATGACGACACCCGGGACACCACGCTCGGACTCCATGTCGTCGATCTTCCAGTTGCCGGCCTGGTAGCCGGAGAAACCATCCAATTCACGTTCCTGTGGCGCGACAGGGAGGCATGGGAAGGCCATGACTATGAAGTGCTGGTTACAGAATGCTGATGCATGCGGGCCAAACCAAGGCCATCAAGCCGCCTGACGCCTCACGGACATCGAATCATTGTGAGCTAGGCCACTTGATGCGCGCCAGCTGGACAGACGTAGCAGCGCATTCACGGCAACCGCGGGTTGCTGGGTATGCGCTCAAGCGGCGTCTTCCACCGGCATCCGCCGATGAACAGCCAAAGCAGCACCAATGCCAGGCTGTCATTGATCGCCAGTGCAGTACGCTGGCCTAGCCTGTTGACCGAGATGCCGGTCAACAGGCTGCCCAGCGAAGCCCCTCCGCGCATGGCCAGCTGGATGTACGTATTTCCTCCACATGCGTGGCAGAAAAAACATGCCTGCATGCGCGAATGCAAAGCGTTCACCGCTGCCACGCAATCAACGGCGACTCGGCGGGCAAAAAGGCTTCCGCATGCCAGGCTCGCACGCGTGGCGTGTAGTGATCCAACGGTCGTCGTGCCGGCACTTTTGCGGTGAAGATATAGCCGCCGATGGCGCCGCTTATCGGCACGCCCGCGCCCATGGCAATGCATGCAATCGGTTGCTCGCCCTGCGCTTGTGCATACAGCTCCACCTTGATCCATTCCAGACGCACGTCGCCCAGATAGACGGGCACGTCGACGCGCCAGTGGTCGCCATCGAGCCTGGCGTCGACAGCACCGAAATGCACTTCGTGCCAATGGGACAAAAGCGCGGCGTGCCATGCGCTGAGCTCACGCGCCAAATGCGCGTCATGAAGTTGCCGTTGAAGGAAGGCGCGCGCAGCCGGCGCATAGAATTCCTCCAGGTATTGCCGCAACATGCGGTTGCTACTGAAGCGGGGCGCGAGCTGCGACATGCTGGCCCGCATGCGTTCGATCCAGCGAACCGGAATGCCGCGCGCGTCGCGCTCGTAAAACGCTGGCACAACGTCTTCTTCCAACAGCCGGTAAAGGCTCTGTGCATCGTCGGCATCGTCGCCGTGGTCGCCGATCGCCCAGCCGTAGGCGGGGTCATAGGCCTCGGCCCACCACCCGTCCAGCACGGACAGGTTGAGTCCGCCATTGACCAAGGTTTTCATGCCGCTGGTTCCGCACGCCTCCCATGGGCGGCGTGGCGTGTTGATCCACACGTCCACGCCCTGCACCAGGCATTGCGCAAGCGTGAGGTCGTAGTCTTCAAGAAACACTACGCGCCCGCGCAGCTCCGGGCGGCGCGTGAACTCCAGCCAGGCATGCACCTGGCGCTTGCCGAGCTCGTCATCGGGATGTGCCTTGCCGGCGACGATCAATTGCACGGGGCGCCGCTCGTTCGACAGTAGCCGCGTCAAACGCTGCTCGTCATGCAGCAGCAGGTTCATCCGCTTGTATTCGGCGAAACGCCGCGCCAGTCCCAGGGTCAGGATATTGGGATCGAGCACCTCCGCGGCCTGGGCGATTTGCTGCGGGGACTCGCCGCGCAAACCCAATTGCCAGGCCAGCCGCTCGCGCGTGTAACGCACCAGATCACGACGTTCGTTCGCGGAAAGCTCCCACAACGCGGCATCCTCGCATTGGGCGATGGCCGCCGTGAGGCTACTGGATTCACCGAGCCAACGGGCCTTGCCGCAGGTGTGCGTCCACAAGGCGTCTGCCCAGGAGGAATCCCACGAAGGCACGTGCACGCCATTGGTCACATGGCGCACCGGAACTTCATCGACCGGCCAGCGCGGATAGAGCCGGTCGAACAGCTTCCGGCTCACGGCGCCATGCAGGCGGCTTACCGCACTGGTTTGCGCACAGCCACGCAAGGCGAGGTAGGTCATGTTGAAAGGTTCGCTATCGTCAGACGGATCGCAGCGCCCGAGCGCCAGCAGCTCGCGCAGGGAGAGCTGGCAATCGGCCAGATAAGCGCGTCCGTATTTGTAGATGAGCGATGGCGTGAAGGCGTCGAATCCCGCCGCGACGGGCGTGTGGGTGGTGAACACATTGCCTGCCCGCGTTGCCCACCATGCCTCCCAGAACGACACGTTCCTGGCGTGCATGAACCGCCTGGCCCGTTCAAGCACGGCCAAGGCCGCGTGCCCTTCGTTCAAATGGCAAACGTGGACATTGGCCTTGAGCGTATCGAGCAACGCACAGCCACCGACGCCCAGCACCACTTCCTGCAGCAGCCGCATCTCCGAGCCGCCGCCGTACAGCTTGGACGTGATGCCACGATCCACCGGGCCGTTGCGCACGTGATTGCTGTCGAGCAAATAAAGCCGGGTGCGCCCGACGTTGGCCTGCCACACACGTAAGTGCAGGGTGCGACCCGGCAACGGAAGGTCGATCTCCACCCAGGTGTTGTCCTCGTTGACGACCGGCTGGATCGGCAGGTTGGTCGGGTCGGAATACGGATAGGCTTCGCGCTGATTGCCGCCGGCATCGATTGCCTGGCGAAAGTAGCCCTCCTGGTACATCAGGCTGATACCGAACAGCGGAACCCCGAGGTCGCTGGCCGTCTTCAAATAATCGCCGGCCAATACGCCCAGACCGCCGGCATAGAGCGGCAGCGCCTCGCTCAAGCCGAATTCCATGCTGAAATACGCGATCGGCGCCGATGCGTCCGGCAGAGACTGGCTTGCACCGACGCCCCGCGTGGTCAGGTAGCGTTGGCGATCACTGATTGCCTGCTCGAGCTGCCGGGCGAACGCTTCGTCGCGGCTCAACTGCTCCAGGCTGCGTTGCGAAGCATGCTGCAGCACCACCCAAGGATTGTGGGTGCGCTCCCACAGTTCGGCATCCACCTGCATCCACAGCGCGTCCACGGCATGGTTCCAGGTCCAGCGCAGATCAAGCGCCAATTCGGTAAGCGCTTCCAGGCCGGGCGGCAGGACACGTGGCAGGATGCCATACATGTGGTGGGCAGCTGGCGATCAGCTGTCGAAGGTGCGCGCGATTTCGCGCTCGGCCTCGAGCCAGTCTTCCAGTTCGAAGCCGGGCGCGAACGCTCGTTTCTCCGCACGAAAATACGCCGCCTGCGCCACCATCACTCGCCGTGCCGCGGCGTCGACAGGGGTTGGCAGCCAGGCATGGGCCGGCTTCTGCTGCGGGTCTTCCGCCGTTACGTTGGCCTTTGTCTGGATGGGCTCCGTGCTCATGGCGCTACCTTTCCGCATGCAGTTCAAGCGCACCGCGCTCATCGGCAGGGCGCGACGAACACGTGCTCGATGGCGCCTGTTCCGCTGGCTCGAACTGTGCATGCTCCGGCAGCAGCTTTTCGTACACGCGCAGATATTCGGCTGACGACCGGTGCCATCCGTAATCGCCGGACATCGCCGAACGGCGAATGCGCGCCCAGGTGTCAGGCAGGTTTTGGTAAACGCGGAGGCTGCGGGTAACCGTATCGCACAGCGCCTCACCGGTCGGTTCGTCGAACGCAAAGCCGATGAAGCCGTCGGTTCGCTCGGTGCCATCCGTAATGTCGATTACGCTGTCCGCCAGGCCACCGACACGGCGCACCACCGGGATGGTGCCGTAGCGCATGGCGTACAGCTGGGTCAGTCCGCAAGGTTCGAAGCGCGCGCCGTGCAGCAGGATGTCGGCAGCAGCAGGATGTCGGCACCGGCATGCAGTTGGTGCGCCAGGCTTTCGTCATAGCCGATGTGCGCCGCCATCCGGCCGGGAAAGCGTGCCGCCATGGCTAGGAATCCCTGCTCCAGCGCGCTGTCGCCGCAGCCGTGCACGACCACTTGCAGCAGAGGATGTCGCTGCAGCAGCTCAGGAAGACAGGCAAGCAGCACGTCCGCCATTTTCTGGCAGGTGAGGCGGCATACGGATTCAGCCAGCGGCGCGGCGGCATCCGTGTCCAACCCAAGCTGCTGCTGCAAGGCCAGCTTGCAATGGCGCTTGCCGAGCGGTTTGTCGGGCGAATAACACCGCGGCAAATAGGGATCGGTGGACGGATTCCAGACTTGCTCGTCGATGCCGTTCATGATGCCGACGATGTCATCGCGCGAGCGGATCAGTCCGTCCATGCCGCAACCGAATTGAGGGGTTCCGATTTCGTGCGCGTAGTTGGGGCTTACCGTGGTGACGACGTCGGCGTAGCGTATGCCTGCTTTCAGGAAGGACATGTATCCGTAGAATTCGGCGCCATCGAGCGTTGCGGCGCTGGGCGGCAAACCCAATTGGCTCGCCTGGTCCAGCGGGACCAGCCCCTGGAATGCCATGTTGTGCACCGTAAACACGGTTTTCGGCCGATTGCCGCCCTGTTGCTGCAGCAACAAGGGAACCAGCCCGGCATGCCAGTCGTGCGCGTGCACGATATCGGGCAGCCAGCCGATCGGGCTGCGTGCGGACGCGATCCGGGCTGCAACGTGATTGAGCACGGCGAATCGCATGGCGTTGTCAGGCCAGTCGCTGCCGTCCGCATCGCGATAAAGCGAGCCCGGGCGCCGATACAGCTGCGGGCAATCGACCAGCCATACCGGCAAGCCCGAATCGGGCATCCAGCCGCCCACGATCCGCACCGGCATACCCGGCAGGATCTCGCCCAGGTCGGCGACAATCTGGGCTGCCATCACGCGATCCAGCGCCTGGCCGTAACCCGGCATCAGTATGCGCACGTCGATACCATGGCCGGTCAGCGCTTGCGGCAGCGCCCCGCACACATCGGCCAGGCCGCCTGTTTTCGCCAACGGAAAAATCTCCGCGGCGACGAACAGCAATTTCAATGCCTTTTTTTGCTGAACAGGCATGGATGCGCCACTGTCATGTATCGCCCACATGAATGTTTCCGCCGTTCGGCTGGGTAGTCCCGTGAAACGTACGCCTGCACGCCGGGGCGATATTGATCGAGATCAAATGCCCGGGGCGATTTGGGTCGATAGTTGACATCTCCGCTTCTCTCCTCCTGGGGTGGGCTACTCAGGAAAGTCCGTTTGCGAGCCCGTGGATCCGTCTCCCATGACCATTCCCGAACATCAACGATCAGCATCGGTATTGACGATCGGCCCTTATCTGGCTCGCACCCGCGTGGCGTACTTTTCGATGGAGATCGCGCTGCACCCCGAAATACACACGTACAGTGGCGGCCTGGGCGTATTGGCCGGCGATACCGCACGTACCAGCGCAGATCTTTCATTGCCGATGGTGTTCGTCACCTTGCTTTGCCGGCATGGCTACCTGCACCAGGAGATCGATGCGGAAGGCAGGCAGGTCGACCATCCCGACCCCTGGTCGCCCGAAGACCACGCTACGCCGTTGCGCGTCAAGGTAGCGTTGTTGATCGAGGGCCGGGAGGTGTGGGTGCGGCCCTGGCTCTACCTGCTGAAGAGTCCCGCCGGCGGTTCGGCGCCCGTGCTGCTGCTCGATACCGACCTGCCGGAAAACCAGGCCGAGGATCGCCACATAACGAGCGCGCTCTACGGCGGCGACCACGTTTATCGGCTCAAGCAGGAAATCGTGCTGGGCATCGGCGGTCTGCGCATTCTCGGGGCGCTGGGCTTCCAGATCGCCAGCTACCACCTCAACGAAGGCCACGCCGCGCTGCTCGCGCTCGACCTGCTGCGGCGCTATCCGCGACCGCCCGACCAGGTTTCGCCGGGCCAGTTGCGCTATGACGTGGCGCAAGTGCGCGAACGCTGCATCTTCACCACCCATACGCCGGTCGACGCCGGCCACGACCGCTTTTCCTATGAGTTGTTCGGCCACCTTCTGCAGGGCTTTGTGGAACTGGATCAACTCCGCCAATTGGCGGGCAGCGATCGCCTCAACATGACCCGGCTGGCGCTCTCGCTCAGCGGGTACATCAATGGCGTTGCCGTCAAGCATGCGGAAGTGGCCACGCGCATGTTTCCCGACTATCGGATCCGCGCCGTCACCAACGGCATTCACGTGCCCACGTGGGCGCATCCCGCTTTCTCGGAGCTGTTCAACCGCCATTCCAAGGATTGGGGCTATCTGCCGATGAACATGCTGCGTTTCGATCAGTTGCCGCCGGATGACGTGTGGCGGGCGCATGTCAGCGCCAAGGCGGACCTCATCGCCCTTACCCGTCGCATCACCGGCGTATCGCTTGATCCGGAACTGCCCATTCTCGGCTTTGCACGCCGCGTCGCGACGTACAAGCGCCCCGGATTGCTGTTTTCGGACCTCGAACGGCTCGCCGCCATTCACGCCGGGCGCCCGTTCCAGCTCGTGTTCGCCGGCAAGGCCCATCCCCATGACGCTCCGGCCAAGGAACTGATCCGCGATATCCACCAGGTGATCGCCAAACTCGCGCCAACGCTGAACATCGCCTTCCTGCCCAATTACGACCTGGGCATCGCGCCCATCGTCATCGCCGGGGCGGACGTATGGCTCAATACGCCAGAACCGCCACTGGAGGCTTCCGGCACCAGCGGCATGAAAGCGGCCATCAACGGTGTGCTCAACCTGAGCGTGCTGGATGGCTGGTGGATCGAAGCCTGCATCGAAGGCGTCACGGGCTGGTCCATCGACGACGACGGCAAGGGCAGCCATTTCGCCAATGCCGCGCATCTGTACGAGAAGCTCGAACACACCGTACTGCCGCTGTATTACGAACAGCGGGAACGCTGGATATGGATGATGATGCAGTCGATCAGCAAGATCGGCAGCACCTTCAATTCGCATCGCATGATGCTGCGCTACATTGCAGAAGCCTATTTGCCGCGCCACGGCGTGCAGACGAATCCCCATGTCTAGCGCGCCCGCTCCACGGCATGCGGAAACGGAGCAGGATGACGCCAAGCGCCTGCTTCGCGGCGAACACGATAATCCCTATGGCGTGCTCGGCATGCATGAAACGGCGGAGCAGGCTTGCGTCGTGGTGCGTTGCTTCATCCCTGGCGCCCAGCAGGTCGAGCTGCTGGAACGCGATACGAACCGCGTTCGCGGCCAATTGCAGCCAACGGCTGTCGAGGGCTTTTTCAGCATGACGCTGCACGCGCCCGAGGGCTGCTTTTGCTATCGCCTGCGTGTGCACAACGCTGAAGGAACGCTCGATAGGGACGACGCCTATGCGTTTCCGCCGTGGCTCTCCGATCAGGACTGCCGTGCACTGGCCGAAGGCACCCATTGGCGCGCCCATGACAAGCTCGGTGCGCATGCCTGCCGCTTTTGCGGCGTGGACGGCGTCGCCTTCGCGGTGTGGGCACCCAATGCCGAGCGCGTCAGCGTGGTCGGTGCGTTCAATCACTGGGACGGCCGCTTGCACGTCATGCGGCGGCACTTCGAGTGCGGCGTATGGGATATTTTCGTGCCCGGCATCGGGCCCGGCGAACTGTACAAGTTCGAATTGCGAACGCATGGCGGGCATACCGTGCTGAAGTCCGACCCGTATGCATTTGCAACGGAATTGCCGCCCGCTACGGCAGCCCGCGTCGCCGACGCCACGCCGTTCGCCTGGAACGATGCGCCATGGATGGCCAAACGGGCAGCTGCACCGTCCTGGTCATCGCCCATGGCGATCTACGAAGTGCACCTGGGTTCCTGGCGCCGGCATGCCGATGGGTCCATGTGGACGTACGACGAATTGGCCGGTGCGCTGATTCCCTACGCCGTCGGCATGGGCTTCACGCACCTGGAGTTGCTGCCGGTCAACGAGCATCCGTTCGGCGGCTCCTGGGGTTATCAGCCAACGGCATTGTTTGCGCCTTCCGCGCGATGGGGCACGCCAGATGCCTTCCGGCGCTTCATCGATCGTTGCCATGCAGCGGGCCTTGGCGTTTTGCTCGATTGGGTGCCAGCGCACTTCCCGCGCGATGCGCATGGCCTGGAACGCTTCGACGGCACCTGCCTGTACGAACACGAAGACCTCCGCCGCGGCTACCACCAGGAATGGGACACCCTGGTCTACAACTTTGCGCGCCTGGAAGTGGCCAATTTCCTGATCGTCAATGCGCTGTACTGGCTGTGCGAGTTTCATGTCGACGGCCTGCGCGTGGATGCCGTGGCATCCATGCTGTATCTCGATTACAACCGCGCGCCCGGACAATGGCTGCCCAACAGCCACGGCGGCAACGAAAACCTGGAGGCCGTCGCGTTCCTGCGCCGCTTCAATGAAGTCGTGCACCACATGGCGCCTGCCGGCGTATTGACGATGGCGGAAGAATCGACCGCCTGGCCGATGGTGACGCGGCCGACCTATGTGGGCGGCCTCGGCTTCGACTACAAATGGAACCTGGGCTGGATGAACGACACCCTGGGCTACATGCGGCACGATCCGGTGCATCGCCGCTACCATCACGATCAACTCACGTTCGGCCTGCTCTACGCCTTCAGCGAAAATTTCATACTGCCGCTCTCGCATGACGAGGTCGTCCACGGCAAAGGTTCGCTGCTCGGCAAAATGCCGGGCGACCGCTGGCAACGGCTGGCGAATCTCCGCCTGTATCTGGCGTTTCAATATACGCAGCCCGGCAAGAAGCTGCTGTTCATGGGCGATGAATTCGCCCAGGAACGCGAATGGAATCACGACACGCAGCTGGATTGGCCACTGCTCGACTGCCCCGACCACAGCGGCGTGCAGCAGCTGGTGCGCGATCTCAACCAGCTGTACCGCTCGCTGGGCAGCCTGCATGACAGGGATTGCGACAACCGTGGATTCCGCTGGATCGACTGCAACGACACCGAGCAAAGCGTGCTGGCCTGGCGCCGCATGGGCGAGGATGCGAGCGACACGGTCATCGTGGTCAGCAATTTCACGCCCGTCCCGCGCATCGGCTACCGCGTCGGCGTTCCGGTAGCCGGCGTCTATGTTGAACGGTTCAATAGCGATGCACGCGAATACGGCGGCAGCGGCATGGGCAACCTTGGCGCGGTCGCGAGCGAAGCGGTGCCCATGCATGGCGAACCGTGGTCCCTGTCGCTGACCTTGCCGCCGCTGGCGGCATTGGTACTGATGCCGGCGCAGCGTTGACCCGATGACTATCCAGTCCGCCCTTGCCCAGGGATCGCCGCAACCGCTCGGCGCGCATTGGGACGGACACGGCGTCAACATGGCCGTCCATTCGCGCCACGCGGTGCGCGTGGAATGGTGCCTGTTCGACGAAGCCGGCACGCAGGAAACCGCCCGGCTCGCGCTGCCGGCCCAAAGCGGCGATGTGTGGCACGGCTATCTGGAAGGCGCCGGACCGGGACTGATGTACGGCTTGCGCGCTTATGGTCCCTATATGCCGCGCCATGGACATCGCTTCAATCCGCGCAAGCTGCTGATCGATCCTTATGCGCGTGCGCTGCACGGCGATTTCACCTGGAACGACGCCGTGCTCGGCTATGCCACCAGCGATCCGCACGATCCTGCAACGCCGGATACACGGGACAGCGCGCCTTATGTTCCCAAGTGCCTGGTTGCCGCGTCCCTGCCCCCGCTTGCGCAACGTCCGCCACGCCCGCATACAGCGTGGCGCGACAGCGTGCTCTACGAAATGCACGTCAAGGGATTCAGCATGCGGCACCCGGATGTGCCCGCCGATATGCGCGGCACGTTTGCCGCACTGGCCGAACCTGCATTGATCGCCTATTGGCGCGACCTGGGCATCACCGGGCTCGAACTGCTGCCGACCGCCGCCTTCCTCGACGAAAAAAGATTGGTGCAACACGGGCTGAGCAACTACTGGGGCTACAACCCGATCGCGATGCAGGCCATCCATGGCGCCTACCTGGCAAGCGGCGATGCGCTGGAGATGGTCCGCACGGTGGATCGCCTGCACCAGGCCGGCCTGGAAATCATTCTCGACGTGGTCTTCAACCACACCGCCGAAACGGACGCCTTCGGCCCCACGCTTTCCCTGCGCGGGCTGGACAATGCCAGCTATTACCTATTGCAGCCGGATCATCCCGAAAGCTATGTCGATTACTCCGGCTGCGGCAATACGCTCAATCCTGCTGAGCCGGCCGTGGCCGCCCTCATCCATGCAGCGCTGCGCTACTGGGCGTGCGAGATCGGCGTCGATGGTTTTCGCTTCGATCTTGCCACCGCGCTCGCGCGCCATGCGAACGGCGCCTTCGACCGGCAATCGCTGCTGTGGCGAACGATCCAGGAAGACCCTGATCTGCGCCAGCTGAAATGGATTGCCGAACCCTGGGATGCCAGCCCGCATGGACATGCGCTGGGCGAATTCCCGCCGCCGTTCCGCGAATGGAACGATCGCTACCGCGACGGCGTGCGGCGGTACTGGCGCGGCGACCCCGGCATGCGCGGCGAACTGGCGACGCGCTTTGCCGGTTCCAGCGATGTTTTTGCAAACCGGGCGCGCCCGCCCTCATCCGGCATCAACTTCATCACCGCGCATGACGGCTTCACGCTCGCCGACCTCAGCGCGTATGCCAACAAGCACAATGAGCCCAACGGCGACGCCAACCGCGATGGCACCCATACCAACCTGAGCCGCAACTTCGGCGTGGAAGGCGATACGTCGGACGCCATCGTGCTCGCACGCCGTCGCCGTCAACGCATATCCATGCTTGGCACGCTGCTGCTGTCGCGTGGCGTGCCCATGTTGCTGGGCGGCGACGAGCTGTCACACACCCAGCAAGGCAACAACAACGCGTACTGCCAGGACAACGAAACGAGCTGGCTGGACTGGGCGGCACGCGGCGATGCATGGCGCGATGTGCGCGACGCCCTCCGGCAAGCGGTCAAGCTGCGGCGCGTGCTGCCCTTCGTCGGCGAGGACGGCTTCTATGCCGGCGCACCGGACCCACGCGGCGACCAGGACATCCGCTGGCTGGCGCCGGCAGGCGGCGACATTCCGGCCGGAGCCTGGCATGACGGCGAGTGCGGCTTGGCCATCCTGCTTACCGATGTCCGAAGCGAAGACGTCGAGCGGGAGCGGTTGTTCATCGCCCTCAACGGCGGCGACGAGTCGCTCGCGTTTCAATTGCCTGCGTTCGAAGCGGCCGATGGCTGGATGGTCGTGCTCGATAGCGACCTGCCTGCCCAGGACGTTGCGCCACGCATTCACGACGCAGGCCAATCCGTCATGGTTCCCGCTGGCGGCTTGGTCGCCCTCGCGCCGCGCCGCTCGCGTCTGCTGGGCGTTTCTGCCGAACTCGCCGCACAGGCCAGCGCTGCCGGCATCGCCAGTGACTATGTCGATGCGGACGGCAAGCGCCATCAGGTACCCGCCGAAAGCCTGCGCAAACTCATCGCCGGGAGCCTGCCGGGCTTGCAGCATGCCGGTTCCCAGGCATCGCTTGCACGCAACGCCTTGCCGCATTCGCAGGAACACGCACCGCCCTGCTTCCTGCCGCCGTCGCTGGCGACGCCGCCGGGACGATGGGCGCTGTCCGTGCAGATGTACAGCCTGCGCTCTGGCGACAACTGGGGCATCGGCGATTTCGAAGACCTGGCCTTGCTGGCCGGCATCGTCGCGAAGTGGGGCGCCGACGGCATCCAGCTCAGTCCGTTGCATGCCTTGTCGCTGGATCGTCCGCAGTGCGCATCGCCTTATTCGCCCGATAGCCGCTCGATGCTCAACCCCTTGTTCATATCGGTGGCGCAAGCGGCAGGTGGCGACGCACCGGCGGAATACCGGGCGTTCATGGATCGCGCAGATACGCGGGCGGAACTGCAACGCCTGCGCAGCGCGGCGCTGGTGGATTATCCGGCGGTGGTGGCGCTCAAGCGGCACGCGCTCGCATTGCTCTACGACGCGTTCCGCGATCGTCACCTCGGGCCGGAGCCCAGCGCCGAGGGCATGGCGTTCTTGCGTTTCTGCGGCAACGAAGGCCAGTTGCTGCATCGTTACTGCGTGTTCCAGGCGCTGCGGCACGACATCGATCGCCGCAGCGGACGGCAAGTGGCGTGGCAGGCATGGCCGCCATCCTTGCGCGATCCCGCCTCGCCCGAGGTGGACGCCTTTGCGCGGGAGCACAGCGTGGATGTGGCGTGGCACGCCTACCTGCAATGGCTGGCGCGCCGGCAATGGCGGCACGCCGCCGCCTGTGCGCGTGCCGCCGGCATGCAGCTCGGATGGATGACCGACCTGGCATTGGGCGCCGCCCTGGATAGCGCCGAAAGCTGGCAATGGCCCGGCCTCGCCGCACTCGACGTGGAGCTGGGCGCACCGCCGGATGCATTCGCCTCGCGCGGCCAGTGCTGGGGCATCCCGCCGTGGCGGCCGCAACAGCTGATCGAACTCGACTACGCGCCTTTCGACGCGGTGCTGGAGGCGACCATGCGCCACGCCGGTGCGATGCGGCTGGATCACGTGATGGGATTGATGCGCCAGTTCTGGGTGCCGCGCGGCGACGACGCTGCGCATGGCGCCTACATGGCCTACCCGTTCGAAACCCTGCTGCAACATGTGGCGCAGGCCAGCATGCAGAACCGCTGCGCCATCATCGGCGAGGACCTGGGCGTGGTGCCGCCCGGCATGCGTGAACGCATGCAGGAAGCATGCATGCTTGGCTACCGCGTGGTGTATTTCGAGCGCGGCGCAAACGGCGAATTCATGCCGCCGGGGCATTACGCACCGCTCAGCATGGCCGTCGTATCCACGCACGACCTGCCTACCGTAACGGGCCTTGTGGAAGGCCTGGACATTCAGGAGCGCCATGCGCGGAACCTCTACGCATCGAATCTGCAAGCCGAGATGGCGCGGGCCGAACGCCATCGCATGCTGATGATGCTTGCCCCCGCATTGGCGCCTTACACCCAGGACAAGGAAACACCGCCGGATGCCGAGTCGCTTCACCGTTTCCTCGCTGCCTGTACGAGCCGGCTCGCCGTCGTGCAGATCGAAGACATGCTTGACATGCGCCGGCAGGCCAATTTGCCGGGCATGGCCGATGAGGCTCCGAACTGGCGGCAACGGCTGCCGCTTGCAGTCGAAGCGCTGGAACACGACCCAAGAATGAATGCGACGGCGGCGATTTTCCGAGGCCGTGCTCGTCACTGAGGACTCGTGTGCGGTGAAGGGCAAGCTGGATTAGGGACAATGGCACTAACTTAAGCGTCACTGCTCCATGGCCTGCCGCGATGTGCCCCCTCCCCTGCGACGTAGGGGAGGGGCACATCACTACAAGCGTCGAGATACATGTTTAAGTTAGTGCTGTTGGGACTAGGGAGTGTCCGGCATGACGACCAGAAGGATCGCGGACCGCGCTACGCGGCGCCAGGAAGATGGCAAGCCGGGCATTCATCCCGGCCTGTGCGGCTTGCCACTGACTTCAAGAAGCAACCGTCAGATTGTCGACAAGCTTCTGCACTCCGGGCGCACTCCAGGGCGCCTGCTCGATGGTGTCGCGCTCGGCCAGCGAATCGACCTCGCCCAGCAAGCTCACGGCGCCCTTGTTCGTTTCGATCTTGATGTGGCTTGCATCCACATGCGCACGGCGCTGCAGTGCGGCTTCGATCCTGGTCTTGATGTTGCGTGGCTCGATCTGCGGCGTAATGGTGATGCGGTTGGCGACGCCTTTCACGCCAAGCAGGCCGCGCACGGCGGATTCGGCGAGATTTCATCCTGGGCTATGGTTGATGCACATCAAGGCGGCGCATACGCATCGGGCGAAGATGAATCGCCGAATGAAAGAGAAGCTGGTCCGTATGCAAGACGACGTCATGCACCACCCGACGCCAGCGGCCAAAGCAAGGTCACGGCCCGGCGGGAAAAAAGCCTTTCGCTGGCGACTGTTCACTGCAGTCGCCGTGGCATGCGTGATCGGCAGTGTGGCCGCCTGGACGATCTACCACACGCGGCTGGCCTCCCGCACACTCGCCTATGCCACTACGCCTGTGTCGATAGGACCTATCGTCAGGACCGTCACCGCCACCGGCACGGTCAACCCGGTGCTTACCATCATCATCGGTTCTTACGTTTCCGGCGTGATCCAAACCATTTCATGCGATTTCAATACGCAGGTAAAAATAGGCCAAGTATGCGCGACCATCGATCCGCGCCCTTATCAGGTGGTCGTCGACCAGGACGCTGCCGAACTGAACAACGCAAAGGCGCAGCTGATCAAGGACCAGGCGGCACTTGCATACGCAAGGATGACGTATTCGCGTGACCTTTCACTGGTAAAAAAGGGCTACGTCGCCCAGGACGCAGTCGACGCGGCCAAAAGTGCCTACGACGAAGCGGCCGCCACGATCGTACTGGATCGCGCTTCCGTCGAAAGCCACCAGGCGACGCTGCAAGCCGCGCAGGTCAATCTCGAATACACCCACATCGTTTCGCCTGTCGTCGGCACGGTGGTATCGCGCAACGTCACCATCGGCCAGACGGTGGCAGCAAGCTTTCAAACACCGACCTTGTTTCTTATTGCCACGGATATGACGCGGATGCAGGTGGATACCAATGTCAGCGAAAACGATATCGGCGCGATCCATGAAGGCCAGCAGGCCAGCTTTCGCGTGGAGAGTTTTGCAAATCGGCCGTTTACCGCCACGGTGGTGCAGGTCCGCCAGGCGCCGCAGACGATCCAGAATGTCGTTACTTACGACGTGGTGCTTGGCGCAGACAACCGCAATCTGTTGCTCAAACCTGGCATGACGGCGACGGTCAAACTCGTCACCGATGCGCGTGAGCATGTCGTGCGCATTCCCGACCAGGCCTTGCGCTTCAAGCCTGCCGATGCGTCCGCTGCAACGCTGTCACCGGAAGAAAAACAGGTATGGACGCTCATTGATGGGCGCCCAGTCGCTGTGCCCGTCGTGTTAGGGCTGGATGACGACAGCTTCAGCGAAGTACTCGGCGGCAAGCTGAAACCCGGGCAAGCGGTGATCGTCGGCGAGCAGGCCAATGCCGGACACGCAGCCACCAACACCGCTCCCCATTTCAATCCGTGATGACAGCGACACCATGGCCAACGCCGTCATTGATCTCCAACATGTTTCGCGGATCTACCGCAGCGGCGATACCGACGTGCGCGCGCTCGACGAGGTGTCGCTGCGCATCGACGCCGGGGAATTCGTCGCGATCGTCGGCGCGTCGGGTTCGGGCAAATCCACGCTGATGAATCTGCTGGGCTGCCTGGACAGTCCTACCGGCGGAAAATATTTCTTCCAGGGCGTGGACGTGGCTGCACTCGATGAGCCCGCACTGGCGCAGATTCGCAGCGACCGCATCGGCTTCGTGTTCCAGAGCTTCAACCTGCTGGCGCGCACCAGCGCCCTCGAAAACGTCGCCCTGCCCTTGTTCTATGCCGGTGCCGGCGCCGCGCGCCATGCCGAACGGCTGGCGAAAGCACGCAAAGTGCTGGGCGATCTGGGCCTAGAACAGCGGGAGCGCAACAGCCCAGGGCAATTGTCCGGCGGTCAACAGCAGCGCGTCGCCATCGCCAGAGCCCTGATCAACCAACCCGGCCTGCTATTGGCTGACGAGCCAACCGGCAACCTCGACACGCGCACCTCGCACGAGATCATGCGCACGTTGCGCGGACTCAACCAGCAACACGGCGTGACCGTGGTGGTGGTGACGCACGAAGCCGATATTGCCGCGTACGCTGATCGCATCATCACCATGCGCGATGGTCGCATCGTGTCCGATCAACCGAATGCGCATATCGCCGAAAAGGATGCCTTGCAGCAGGCGTGCCCCATCGCAACCGCGCAACCGGCCCAGGTGAAAGGCAGCGTCATGACCCCGGGGTTTGCACGCATGATCGTGACCACCGCCGCGCAAGCCATCGGGCGCAACAAGGTGCGCTCCGCGCTCACCATGCTCGGCATCTTCATCGGCGTCGCCGCGCTGATCGCGATGGTGGCAGTGGGCGAAGGCGCCAACGAAGCAGTGAAGCGGCAGATCGAAAGCCTCGGCACCAATCTGCTGGTGGTCGTGCCGGGCGCAGTCACTTCCACGGGTGTTCGCGCCGGCTTCGGGAGTGCATCCACGCTCACCGTATCCGATGCCAGCGCGATCCGGCGCGAGGATGCTGCCGTGAGCACGGTGGCCTATCTGATCCGGCAAAGCGGCCAGCTTCAATACGGCGACCAGAACTGGAATACCATGATCCAGGGCGTGTCGAGCGATTACATGCAGGTGGCCAACTGGCAAATTGCAGCGGGACGATCCTTCAGCAAGGAAGACTTCGACGACTCGGCGATGGTGGCCTTGCTGGGTGCTACCGTGCGCAATCAATTGTTCAGCGCCACCGAAAATCCCATCGGCGCCGCCATCCTGGTGAAAGGCATGTCCGTGCGCGTGATCGGTTTGCTCGCCGCCAAAGGCCAGAGCACGTATGGCCAGGATCAGGATGACGTACTGATGATTCCTTTCAACACGGCACAGGCCAAGGTACTCGGCGTAGCCGCACCGACCTCGGCTCTGGCGTTGGGCGATCCCTATTTCCCGCCACCAACCAACCCCTATGCCACCTTGCCGCGCCTGACCGGTTACGTCAACCAGATATATGTACAAGCCGCGGGCACACAACTGGTACCCGCCGCGCTAGGCCAGATCACCGCGACGCTCGCGCAACGCCACGGCATCCATCCAGGCGAGCCCAACGACTTCGCCGTGCGCAATCTCAGCCAGATCCAGCAGACCGCGGAAGGCAGCAGCCGCGTGATGGCGCTGTTGCTGGCGACGGTGGCATCCATCTCGCTGCTGGTCGGCGGCATCGGCATCATGAACATCCTGCTGGTATCAGTAACCGAGCGCACCCGCGAAATCGGTTTGCGCATGGCGATCGGTGCGCGGCGGTTGCATGTACTGCTGCAGTTTCTCGCCGAGGCCGTGTTTCTCAGCATCACAGGTGGCGCCGCAGGCATCGTCGCGGGTGTCGTGGCGTCGGAACTCATTTCGCTATGGGCACACTGGCCGATTCTGATTTCCGCCACCGCGATACTGGCGGGGTTCTGCT
>NZ_DATJMN010000248.1:0-9595 GCF_035508675.1 Dyella sp. | reverse complement strand
ATGGAGAACCCTTCAAAACTTCGATTGTCTCATCCGTGAACGGCCTGATCCATGCCGTTGCATGCGTCTTCACAGTCTCTTAGCACGTGAACGCGGTCGCGAAGTTAGGCTCGCCAGCCCCTTTGGGGTGTGTTACCAATGGGAATCGCCTTTCCACGCGCGGGCGTTGGGTGGGCAGCATCCTCACATAGCTAAACCTCACGGGGTGGAATCATGTCGGCAGCCTTGAAGCCGGCGTCCATAGGGACGAACCAAGCCACGGAAGACCACGAATCAGCCGTGTGCGCACTGCTGGTCGCGCGCGGCCGTTTGAAAGACAACGACCTGGCGCGTGCCAAACGCCTGCATGAGGAAGCCCCCGAGGGCACGCTCACTGCCTTGCTCGCCCGGCTGGGCCTGGTATCCGAACGCGATTTGGCCGAAGCCTGGGCCGAGCTCCTGCACGCGCCACTGTTGGCGGCGCGCGATGCGCCGGACATGCCACCCACCGATCTCGACTTGTCGGTGCGCTTTCTCAAGCAGCAGCATGTGGTGCCCGTCCGTGCGGGCGAAGACGGCATCGTGCTGATCGTCGCCGACCCTGCCGACCCTTACCCGCTGCACGCCGTGCAGCTTGCCTCGGGCAAGCCGGTGTCCTTGTGCATCGGCATCCGCTCGGAAATCGACGATCTCATCGAGCGCTACTACGGCCAGGGCCGCTCCGCGATGGGCACCATCGTGGAAAACCTCGACGGCAGCAGCGCGGAAGAAGAGGACGTGGAGCACCTGCGCGACCTGGCTTCCGAAGCGCCGGTCATTCGCCTGGTGAACCTGATCCTGCAGCGTGCAGTGGAGCAGCGCGCGTCGGACGTGCATATCGAGCCGTTCGAAAATCGCCTGAAAGTGCGCTACCGCATCGACGGCGTGCTGCATGAAGTGGAGGCGCCGCCTTCCAGCTCCACCGCGGCGGTGATCAGCCGCGTGAAGATCATGGCCAAGCTCAACATTGCCGAGCGGCGCCTGCCGCAGGACGGCCGCATCCAGTTGCGCGTGCAAGGCAAGGAGCTGGACCTGCGCGTCTCCACCGTGCCGACCAGTTTCGGCGAATCGGTGGTGATGCGTATCCTGGACCGCGAAACGGTAGTGTTCGATTTCGCCTCGCTGGGTTTCACCGACAGCTTCCAGCAACGCTTCATCGACGTGCTGGAGCGTCCGCACGGCATCCTGTTGGTCACCGGCCCTACCGGTTCGGGCAAAACCACCACGCTCTACACCGCGCTGTCGAAGATCAACACGCCGGGCGTGAAGATCATCACCGTGGAAGATCCGGTGGAATACCAGCTCGAAGGCATCAACCAGATCCAGGTGAAACCGCAGATCGGCCTGGACTTCGCCAACGCGCTGCGCTCGATCATGCGCCAGGACCCGGACGTGATCATGATCGGCGAAATGCGCGACCTGGAAACCTGCCGCATCGCGATCCAGTCCGCGCTGACCGGTCACCTGGTGCTGTCCACGCTGCACACCAACAGCGCATCGGGCGGCGTGACGCGCCTGCTCGACATGGGCGTGGAAGATTACCTGCTGGGCTCCACCGTCAACGGCATCCTGGCGCAGCGCCTGGTGCGCCGGCTCGATCCGGAAACTGCCGTCCCCTACGAAGCGCCGCCGGAAGTCGTCGCCGAATTCGAGCTGGAGAAATACACCAACGAACGTCCGATTCGCTTGTGGAAACCCGGCACCAGCGCGTCCAATCCCACCGGCTACCGTGGCCGCCGCGCCATCATGGAGTTTTTGGTGATGAGCGATGCCCTGCGCCGCCTGGTCATGCAGCGCGCCGACGCCAGCGAAATCGAACGCCAGGCGCGCGCCGAAGGCATGCGCACGATGTATGAGGACGGTATCGCCAAGGCGGTGGCGGGCATCACCACCATCGAGGAGGTGTTGCGTGTTACGCAGGAAGGCTAGCAGGCAGACCCATTTCGCCGTGACGTTCTCTCCCCTCCGGGGAGAGAACGCAAAGAGCCATTCTTGATATGAGCCAATTCCGCTACCGCGCCGTCAGCGCCTCCGGCGAGATCGTGCAAGGACAGATGGAGGCGGCCAGCCTCGATGAAGTCATCGTACGCCTGCAGGACCAGGGGCATACACCGCTGGAAGCCAAGCCAGCCGATGCGGAGGGCGCCGGTGGCGGGCTTGCCCGCTTGTTCAAGCGTGGTCCTTTCAACGGCGACCAGCTGGCGCAATTCACGCATCAGCTGGCCACGCTGCTCGGTGCAGGGCAACCCTTGGATCGCGCGCTTGGCATCCTGATGGATCTGCCTGAAGGCGAGCACGCAAAAAAACTGATCGAGCGCGTGCGCGATCGCGTGCGCGGCGGCACGCCGCTGTCGCAAGCGATGGACGAGGAACACGGCGTATTCCCCAAGCTCTACATTGCACTGGTGCGCGCGGGCGAAGTGGGTGGTTCGCTGGAAGATACCTTGCGCCGTCTGGCCGACTATCTCGAACGCACGCAGCAACTGCGCGGCAGTATCATCAATGCGCTGATCTATCCGGCCTTCCTGATGGTTGGCGTCTTCGGTTCGCTGCTGTTGCTGCTTACATACGTGGTGCCCCAGTTCGTGCCGATCTTCCAGGACATGCAGGTGCCGATTCCCTGGATTACCCGCGCCGTGCTCGCCCTGGGCACCACGATGCAGGACTGGTGGTGGCTGATCATCGTGATCGTGGTCGGTGGCGTCATGGCGTGGCGTGCGCGCATGCGCGATCCGGTGTCGCGCCTGGCCTGGCACGATCGGCTATTGAAGATCCGCCTGATCGGGCCGCTGGTGCTGAAGGTGGAAACCGCACGCCTCGCGCGCACGCTGGGCACGCTAGTGAAGAACGGCGTTCCGCTGCTTTCCGCCTTGAGCATCGCGCGCATGGTCACCTCCAATCGCGCGCTGGACGAATCCCTGGTGCAGGCCACCGAGATGGTGAAAGGCGGCAACGGCCTCAGCCTGGCGCTCGGCCAATCGCAGCGCTTCCCGCGCCTGGCGATCCAGATGGTGCAGGTGGGTGAGGAGGCCGGACAGCTCGACACCATGCTGCTGAAAGTGGCCGATACCTTCGAGCTCGAAAGCCGCCGCTCCATCGATCGCCTGCTGGCCGCGCTGGTGCCGGCGCTTACCATCGTGATGACGTTCTTTGTGGCCATCATCATGGCCGCCATCCTGCTGCCGCTGCTCAGCCTTACCAGCAACATCCAGTGAGCGGCGTTGTCCGACGTGCATAACTTTTTATTCCACGCTTCGATACGGAGAAACCAACCTATGCAGTACAGATATCCACGGACGCGGCAGCTGCGCCATCCCCACCGCAGCGCAGGTTTCACCTTGCTGGAAATGCTGGCGGTGATCGTGCTGATCGGCATCGTCGGCGCCATCGTGGTGCGTCAGGTCGGCAGCAGCGTGGACAAAGGCAAGTTCGGCGCCGGCAAGGCCCAGCTCACCACCCTCAGCCAGGCCGTCGATGCCTACGCCCTGGACAATGGCTCGCCGCCCGCGCAGTTGTCGGACCTGGTCAGCAAGCCCGCCAATGCCACCAACTGGCAGGGGCCGTACGTCAAGCCGTCGCAGCTGAAGGACCCGTGGGGCCACGACTTTGGCTACAAGTACCCCGGCGAGCATGGCAACTACGACCTGATTTTCTATGGCCGCGATGGCAAGCCCGGCGGGGAGGGCTATGACGCGGATGTGGGGAATTGGCAGTAATGAATCGGCGGGGAGCGGCAAGTGTGGATCGTGAATCGTGGGCGCTGCATCGCGGCGCTCCACGGTTGGCTTTTCGCGGTGCCCGATGCCCGATGCCCGATTGCCGCCAACAAGGCTTCACCTTGCTCGAAATGCTTGCCGTCATCATCCTCATCGGCATCGCCGCCGCGGCGGTGTCGATCTCGGTGGCGCACGGCCTGGCCAGTGCACGCATCAATGCCGCCGCAGGCGAACTGGCCGCATCGCTGCGCGCGACGCGCACACAGGCGATCATGCACGGTGAGCAGCGCGTGTTCGAAGTAGATACGAACAGCGAAATCTATCGCGGTGCGGACAAGCGCGACGTACGTTTGCCGAAGGGCTTGGAGCTTTCCGTCACCAGCGCGGCCAGCGACCAATCCGCCGGCCAGATCGCGCGCATTCGTTTCTTTCCCGATGGCAGTTCCACCGGCGGGCGCATCACCTTGCGCAGCGGCCAGCGCGAATGGCACGTCAATGTGTCATGGCTGACCGGCGCCATCACTATTTTCGATACGGCGAAGCACACGTGAGCGCCGTGCTTCATCACGGACGGCGTCGCCACGCCCACGGATTCAGCCTGCTGGAAGTGATTGCCGCCATCATGCTGCTGGCGATCGCCTTTGGTGCGCTGATGCAAGTGGCTGGCGGCTCGATCAGGCTTACGCAAAAGTCGTCCGACTATACCCAGGCGGCCTTGTGGGCGCGCTCGGCGCTGGATACGAGCTTTGTGCTGGAGCCGCTGCAGCCCGGCGTAACACAAGGCAACTTCGACAAGCGTTACCGCTGGCGCCTGCAGGTGACACCGTGGGCAGTGCCGAACAGCGGGCCGGCAGGTACGCCGTATGCATTCCGGCTGTACAAGCTCGATCTGGACGTGATGTGGGGTTCGGCGCCGTTCGAGCACACGGCGCGCTTCAGCACGCTGCGCTTGGGGAGTAATGCGCCGTGAGAGCCGTGAATCGTCAATCGTCAATCGTCAATCGGAACCGCGGCGCGATGCGCTCGGTACGGTGGAGCGCGCGCCGGTATACCAGCCACTTGCAACGTACGAAGCGCCCTGTTCGCAGCACGTCGCTTTTCACGATTCACGATTTACGATTCCCGATTTACGCTAAAGGCTTCACCCTTTTAGAAGTCCTCGCCGCCATGGCCCTGCTCGCGCTGCTGCTGCTGGGCGTGTACTCCGGGGTGCGCTCGGCGACGCACGCCGTACAGGCCGGCAGCGTCAAGATCGAGCAGCTGGATGAAATACGCGCCGCCCAGCAGTTCCTGCGCCGCGAGCTGGCGCAGGCGATGGCGCAACCGATGGCGCGCGACAGCGATGGTAATGGCGTGTTCTTCGTCGGCACGGGCGACAGCATGCGCTTTGTCGCGCCGTTACCCGGCTATCTCGGTCGCATGGGGCCGCAGCTGATCGAAGTGAAACTGGTCAACGGCGAGCATGGCAAGCAACTGGTGGCGAGTCTCGCCGTGCTGCCGCCGGATGGCAGCGCCCCCAAGCCGCTGGGCGAACCGCAGGTGCTGCTCGATGGCGTGATCGACGGCAGTTTCAGCTATCGCGGCCTGAACCAGCAGGGCCAACCGATGGATTGGCAGAACGACTGGAATGCCCCCACCACCATGCCGAATCTGGTCACGATCAAGCTGGCGCTCGACCAGCGCCGTCCATGGCCGATGTTGAGCGTACCCTTGCGCGTGAACGCGGCGGCGGTGCAGGGGCCCGGCAATTTGCTGCGCGGCTTGCGCGGGCCGGGAGTGCCGTGATGCGCGCATTTGGCCGGCATGAACGCGGCGTCGCCTTGCTGCTGGTGATGTGGGCGTGCACCTTGCTCGCCATTCTGCTGGGTGGCTACGCCATGCTGGCGCACACGGAAAGCCTGCAGGCCAACTTTCAATTCGGACAGGCGCGGGCGCATTACGCGGCGGAAGCGGGCGTGATGCGCGCGATTTACGCGCTGCAGGCGCCGAACGTCAACGACCGCTGGATTGCCGATGGCCGCATCTACCCGTTCGAATTCGAGCACGCCAAGGTCGGAATATCGATCACCGCGGAAAGCGGCAAGGTGGACCTCAATGCCGCCTCGCCCGATGTGCTCACCCGCCTGTTGCTGAACGCGGGCGTCGATGCGCCGCACGCGAGCCAGATCGCGCAGGCGATTGTGGACTGGCGCAGCTTTCCGATTTCGCCGCAGCAGATCGCACAGCGCCGTGCGGCTTACACTGCGGCCGGCCGCGACTATGGTCCGCGCAACGGCCCGTTCGCCAGCGTGGAAGAACTGCAGATGGTGCTCGGCATCACGCCCGATCTGTATGCGAAAATTGCGCCGTACGTCACGATCTGGTCCGGGCGCGCCAGTCCCGATCCCAATACCGCGCCGCTACTGGCATTGGCTTCGATTCCTGGCATGGATCTGCAACACGCTGCTGCAATCATCGCCGCGCGTCCAGCGTCTTCGGCGAGTGCCAATGCTGCCGCGGGGCTGGTCGCCAACAATGGCATCACGCATAGTATTCGTTCAGAGGCCGTGCTCGCCGACGGCACGCGCGCGATCTTGCGCGTCACGGTACGCTTGCAAGGATATCGGCCTGGCTCGCAGGCTTTTGCGGTGCTGCGCTGGCAAGAGGGAGATGGGGAGTGAATTCCGCTACGCAGACACTGCAACCGCAGCTTGAACGCGCACGCCGTGCATGGCGCAGCTCGCCGTTGCCGGGCTTTTTTGCCTGGTGGTGGGGCGAGTTGCGCGCACTGTTACCGGTGCGTTGGCAGGCGTTTTTCAGTGGCGGCAACGTGTGGTGCCTGCTGCATCACCACGACGGCCAGTGGTCCGTGCGTCGTAGCGGCCAGCCGCAAGCGTCGGCGCCGTGGAGCGATACGCTGGATGCGCCCGAGCAGCAAGCCCTGTTGAATGCCACTGTCACCGGCATTGATCGCCAGGATCTGCGCCTAGCCTTGTGCCTGCCGCAGGAGGCGGTATTGCGCCGGCGCCTGATGTTGCCCGAGGCCGCGCGCGACAACCTGCGCCAGATCGGCGCGTTCGAAATGGATCGGCAAACGCCGTTCCGCGTCGACCAGGTGTACTACGACCTGCGCGAACTGAAAGGCCCCGCGCCCGCCGGCCGCATCGCCGCCGAGCTGGTGGTCGCCCCGCGCGCCGCGGTGGACGCCAAACTCGAACACCTGCGCAATGCCGGCATCACCATCGACGCCGTGGACCTGTGCGAGGGCGACGCCCGCCTCGGCGTGAACCTGCTGCCGCCGGAGCGCGCGCGTGCGCATCGCGATCCGCGCCGCCGGCTCAATCTCGTGCTTGCCGCCGCCGCGCTGTTGCTGCTGGTACTGTGCCTGGGCCAATACCTGAACAACCGCCAGGAAGCGCTCGCCGCCATGCAGACCCAGGTCGACGACATGCGGGCCGATGCGCAGAAGATCGCGCAGTTGCGCAAGCAATTGGAGGACAGCACCGGCGCCGCCGGCTTCCTGGCCAAGCGCAAGACCGATGCTGTCGCCGTGGTGGATGTGTTGCAGGACCTCACCGCGCGCATTCCGGACGACACCTGGCTGGAACGCTTTACGGTCGACAGTTCCGGTCGCGTCGGCATCCAGGGCCAGAGCGCGAAAGCCGCTTCATTGATCGACGTCCTGCAGGGCAGCAAGCTGCTCACCGGTGCGAACTTTCAGGGCGTGATCCAGCGCGACCCGGCCACCAACAAAGAGCGCTTCTTCATGGATGCGCAGCTGCACATGCCAGCCACCGGCAAGCCAGCCGCCAGCAGCAGCGCAGGAGGCACGCCATGAAGATGCGCCCCATGAAACCGGCGGAAAGCCGCGTCGCCGCGATCGGCCTGCTGCTGCTCGTGCTGGTGCTTGCCTATTTCCTGCTGCTGCATTGGTGGTTCGTCGCGCCGCTGCGCGACATCGACAGCCAGATGGACGATTTGCGCGATACGCAAAGCCGCTACGCCGCTGCGATTGCCGAGAAGCCGCAATTCCTCAAGCGCATCGAGCAGCTCGGTCACAACCAGACCGACAGCAGCACCTTCCTGCCCGAAGCCGATCCCAACGCGGCTTCCGCGGGATTGATGCAGCGCGTGGTGGACGATGCCGCCAAGTTTGCGCAGGAAGGCAGCTGCGAAGTCAGCCAGAAGATGCCGGTGAACAACCCGGGCACGGCCTCCACCGATCCGTACCAGAAGGTAGTGGTCAGCATCAGCCTGCATTGCGATATGCAACCGCTGATCGGCTTGCTGTACACGCTCGAAAAAGGCAAGCCGTACCTGTTCGTGCAGGATTTCAGCGTATACCGCAATCCGCTGGTCAACCAGCAAAAGAACGTCGCGCCGCTGGAAGTGCAGTTCACGCTGGCCGGCTACGTGCGCACCTCCAACGCGCCCGGTACGCCGCCGGCCGCGGGGCCGAACGAGCAGTCGGCGGGAGACAACGAATGAACGCGGCCGCCCAACGCCGTCTCACCCCTGCTTTCGGCATTGTCACGGCGGTGCTCGGCATAGTGCTGGTGTCGCTGCTGTTCGGTGCGGGACGTGGCGTGAGCTGGGACCCGCCGCGCCCGGTGCCGCCGCTGCCCGCCGCGCGCGCCGTGACACTGCCCACCCCGCCGCCGCTGTCAAGCTATGCGCAAACCTGGGAGCACCCCTTGTTCAGCGCCGACCGCAAGCCTATCGTCACCCAAGGTGGCAGCGAGGGGGTGAGCCTGGGCGACCTGCAACTCACCGGCATCATCCTCACGAGCAAGCTGCACATGGCCTTGCTTGGCCCCGTCAACGGCAAGGGCGATGACGACAAACAAGTGAGCGTACGCGAAGGCGCGACGCTGCCCGACAGCAACTGGAAACTGATCCAGGTATTACCTCGCTCGGCCATTTTTACCTCGCCCAGCGGACGCACGGAACTGAAGCTGCCTGCCGGTGCTCCTATAGATCAGCCGGCGGCCGCACCCAACACGCCGCAGGGTGCGGTGCCGATGAACCCGCCACCAGGGCCGGGGCCGG
Organism: Dyella sp.; assembly: GCF_035508675.1. GTDB lineage: Bacteria > Pseudomonadota > Gammaproteobacteria > Xanthomonadales > Rhodanobacteraceae > Dyella_B. The sequence continues at coordinate 833 of NZ_DATJMN010000248.1, read as the reverse complement.
GAACACCGCAGCCGCAAGGCCGCGAGATGATGCGTCCGTCACCGCAGGCAAACGAAGCGCAAGCGGAGCGCTTGCAAAAACTCAGGGCCGCCATTCTTAAGCAGCGTTCCCAACAGCAGCAACAACAGCAGCAAGGGAATCAGGGAGAACACTGATACATGTCACACACGCGCATGCAACCTTACCCCCGCCATGCCTTGCGCATCGGCGCGATCGCGCTGGCGGTCTTCCTGAGCGGCTGTGCGGCCAACAAGCCGATGGTGCAAGACAACCACGAGCTGGAACGCGAAGCCGTGGCCGGCACCGAAAAGCCAGCGCCACAGCCGGAGCCGCTCAACAACAACCTCAGCAACACACCTCCGGCGCCGGCGGTAGCCAGCATCAAGGAGGGTACCGGTCACTTCGTGAAACCGACCGGGCTTGCTACGCCGCGGCGTCCTGCCGCGGGCGCAGGCGCCGTCACCTTCAATTTCGAGAACCAGCCGGTGCAGGCGGTGGTGAAAGCCATCCTTGGCGATCTGCTGCACGAGAACTACACCATCGTGCCGGGCGTGCAGGGCAACATCTCCTTCTCCACCTCCGAGCCGGTCGACAGCAGCCAGGCGATGCCGATCCTGGAAACGCTGCTGTCGTGGACGCACAACGCGCTGGTGAAAACCGATGGCCGGTATGTCGTGATGCCGGAAAAGGAGGCTGTGGCAGGCAACGTTGCGCCGAGTCTCGGCGCGGCAGCGCCGGCGGGAGGGCTGCAAGCAAGGCTGTTCCCGCTGCATTACATCGCCGCTGACCAGATGCAGAAATTGCTGAAGCCGTTCGCGCGGGCCGATTCGATC
>NZ_DATJMN010000247.1:0-7860 GCF_035508675.1 Dyella sp. | reverse complement strand
GCCCGACATCATGCTGATCGATCTTCAAATGCCGGACGTCGACGGCCTGCAAGCCATCACGACCATTCGCAGCGAATTTCCCGATGCAACCATCATCGTACTCACCACGTTTCCGGGCGATGCACGCGTCGTGCGGGCTTTCACGCTTGGCGCAACCTCTTATCTGCTCAAGACGGCACGTCGTGACGAGATCATCAAGGCCGTCCGCGGCGCCCTTTCCGGGCGTCACACGGTGGCACCTGAAGTCGCCCAGGAGATCGCCAGCCATACCGGGCAGGAAGGTCTTACGGAGCGGGAAATCGGTGTCTTGAAGCTGGTTGCCATGGGCCGCAGCAATCGCGATATCGCCGAAGCCCTGTGCATTTCCGAAGACACGGTCAAGGCCCGCATGAAAAGCATCATGGGCAAGCTGGACGCCGAGGATCGCACGCATGCCGTCATGATCGCGATCCGCCGCGGTTTCATGGACTCACATCCTTAGAGCCCGTCTAAAGTCTTTGCGCAGCCGAACGCGTTCTTCGCGTGACGAAACGCTGGCTTCGCCGTGCGAGTGAGCGCGATTTCCCCACCTTCGGAGCCTTGACCGCGGCCCTCCCCTGCACCTGGATCAGGCCTCCAAAAAAACCGAAAGAAGACCGAATCAAAACCAGGATTTCACGACAGAGGGCGCTATCTCGCCTAATGTTCCTATCCAAAGGACGAATCACACGTTGAGTGGATCAACGGTCTGCTGGGTGAATTGAGTGATGGGTACTTTTGGCACGGGGCGCATACTGGGAACCATCCCTGCGGCGTACGTGACTGAAGCAACATGGGCCCGCTTCGGTGCTCTTTACGAAGGCCGGAGGATGGGTACGTGAATCTGTTGTCCATGACGCGCAACGCTACCGCGACCGCCGAGCTGGGGTGGGCACAGGATTGGCACGATCTTGACGACCCGCATGAGGCGCTGAGGGAACTGCTGGATTCGGCCTGGCGCGCGGTGGGCATGATGAATGGCACCGAAGTGGTTGCCGCCACGACGACGTTGCGTCGCGCCTTTATGCAAAAGAGTCATTTCTTTCCAGACTTCCCTAGCGATGAAGTGGAGACATTGCTGGCGATGGGCAGCCTGTGGGAAGACGACATCGACGAGGCGATGTTCCGCGCGCAATCGGTGCTGGCGCGCAAGACAGGTGCGCGATATCGGTCCACCCTTGCTGCAGTCATGAAGTTTTGTTTCTGGCGCACCCGCGACTTTATGCCGTTCTATGAATTGTCGCGAGGAAAAGCGCCGCGCAGCCACGCGTCATCCCTGCTGATGGCAATCGTCAATCTCTCGATCGAAGCTGCCGCGGAGGCCGAGCAATTGCGCTTCAAGCTGGCCGAACGCCTGGCCAGGGACGCGCTGTCTCTCTGCGATACGTCGATGGAGCCGCAAGCGTATGCGTCGCTGCTCCCTACCTGCGTGCTGGCGCAATTGCACTACGAGGCCGGCGCGGTGGAAGAAGCCGATGCGCTGCTGCGAGGCCGGCTCACCGCCATGGAGGAGAGTGGCGCGATCGAGAGCGCACTCATCGCCTATATCCTGTCCGCCAAAATTGCGGCAGCAAGAGGTAGCCAAAACATAGCGTTGCTGCTCTTGCATCGTGGCGAAGAAATAGGCGTGCAACGACGCTGGCCCCGCCTGGTGCTTCATTGCAAGATGGAAGAAGCGGTCTTGCGCATCCATGAGGAACGCGTCGACCTTGCCGAAAGCATCCTGGCACACATGCAGGACTTTCATGGCGAACTCGAGGGCAAAAGCCGCCCCATGCCTATCGACGCATGGCCGTTGCAAGTGACCGCTCTTCGCCTGCAGATGGCGAACGGCCCTGGCATCTGCACGGCACGGGCGCTTGACGACCTGCGCAACGCCGCCCTGCATCGCAATCATCCCGCACTGGTCGTCAAGCTGACGATTCTGCTGTCGAGCGCGCTCTACTCGCTGGGCCAAGCAGCCCGTGCACATGAGGAGCTGCTGGCCGCGTTGTGCCAGGGCGCCGACGTCGGCTTGTTTCGCAGCTTTCTCGACGAGATGCCACTGATCGAAACACCGCTCAAGCAGCTTTGGCGATCTCCCCACGCCAAAAGCCTGGGCCATCTTGGACCCTACGTCGGGCGGCTGCTTACGACTCCCTCGGTGCATCCGTCGGCGCGAAAGAAATTCAGGACCAACCATCGACTTGTAGAATCGCTAAGCACGCGGGAGACGATTATCCTACGCTTGATGAGCCTGGGTCTGTCGAATAAATCTATCGCTCGCGAATTACAGATCACGCCGGAAACCGTGAAATCGCATGCTAAGCACATTTTCATCAAGCTGGCTTCCAAGAACCGCGCCGAGGCCGTATCCAGGGCCGCCGAATTGGGGCTTATTTAATACGGTGGCGGTGATCAAATGAAGGAGTTCAAACCCTTTCGGCTCGATCCCATCAATCATCGGCTATGGCGCATCTCCGATGAGGGCGAGCCAACCCCCGTCACCATTACGGCAAAAGCGTTTGACGTGCTGCGGTATCTGGTCGAGCACTCCGGGCGCCTCGTCTCGCATGAAGAGCTGCTTGAAGCGCTCTGGTCGGGTGTGGCCGTTCAACCCGAGGTGCTCAAGGGGCATGTGCTGGCCATCCGCAACGCCCTGGATGACGACGCGCAACGTCCGCGTTATCTGGAAACGCATCGCGGCCGCGGATACCGCTTCATTGCGGACGTCATGGCCAGCCAAAAGACCGACAACCGCCTTTCGCCGGTTTCCGCACCACCGCTGATTGGCAGAGCCTCGCCGTTGAGTGCGTTACGCGACGCACTCATTCAAGCGCGCCAAGGCAGGCCGAAGATCGTGTTCGTCCACGGTGACGCCGGCATTGGCAAGACGACACTGGTGGAGACGTTTTGCAGGGAGATATCCAGCCAGCACACGGTACAGTCGTACGGTCGTTGCATCGAAGGCTTCGGTGGCGCCGAACCCTTCTACCCCATCATCGAGGTTCTTTCCCGATTGATAAAGGGGACTAGCGGCAGCAAGGTGCAGGATGCCTTGGTCACCGTAGCGCCTTCGTGGGGCAATCAGCTGGGCGGCCTCCTGTCCCGCGAACACCATGCCAGGCTGCAGAAAGTGGCGCACATTTCTGCCCGCAGTCGCATGCTCGGCGAGTTCTGCGAGCTCTTGGAAGTGCTGGCTGAGGATGATGTGTTCGTGCTCCTGCTGGAAGACCTCCATTGGGCCGACTTTTCGACGCTGGACCTCATCTCCGCATTTGCCAGGCGGAAATCGTCCGTCAAGCTGCTGTTGCTGGCCACCTATCGCTCGGATGAATCGGCGGTACGCGGGCCGGCGCTCATGCAGCTGGTCAATGAACTGCTATTGCACAAGCTGTGCGAGTCGGTCCCTTTGAGCGGACTGGACCAACAGGACATTGCGGAGTATGTCCAATCCGATGATTCGAAAGAAAGCCGGTCGTTCGTACAACTTCTTTTGCGTGGCTCCAGCGGCAATCCGCTGTTTCTCGGCGCCATCCTGGATCATTTGCAGAACAAGCGCCTGGTATCCGCCGATCACGGCCGATGGCAAAACGACGTGCCGCTCTCCCAGATCCGCCTTGAGATCCCGGAAACGCTTGGCCGTGTCGTCGAGACGAAAATAAGCGGCCTGGACGATGAAACGCAGCGTGCCCTGGAAGCGGCCAGTGCAGTAGGAGAGATCTTCAATCCGGTAGTGCCGGCCACGGCCGCCGGCCTCAGCGCGCGAAGGTTCGAGGAAGTATGCGAAGCTCTATGCCGAACCGGCACGTTCATTCATCGCAGCGGCATGGATACGCTGGAGAACGGCCAGACGGTTCGACTCTATCGATTCAGTCACGCCCTGCTTCGGCAAGCGCTGATAAATCGCCAGGGCCTGCTTCGCTTGGCGCAAAGTCACGCGTTGATCGGCAAGGAATTGGAGAAGTCGTACCCGAGCGAATCGAAAGCGCACGCCGCATTCGAACTTGCCGAGCAGTTCTCCAATGCCCGCGAGTGGTCCAAGGGACTCACCTATCTGAAGATGGCCTTGCAAACCGCCAAGCGCCGCTATGCGCATCAGGATGCGCTGGCCATTCTCGACAAGGCCGATGCGATTGCCGTCCATCTTTCCGATGGGGAGCGTGAACTGACCCAGGCCACACTGCTGGAGGATCGCGCGGCCATTTACGCGACCAATCATGATCCACGGGCGCTGCAGGCGTTCAGCGAGCTGGTTCGGATGTCCGAGCAATGGCATTTTTCCGATATCCAGGCGCGTGCGGAACTCGGCATGGCTTTTACCCTCAGCTGGCAGGATGCGGCTGCGTGCGTCCCGCATTTGAAAAACGCCACCCGCTTGAGCAGCGCACAAGCCGAGCCGCAGCTAAGGGCACGGACCAGGCTTAGCAGCGCGATATGGCAGATCTGGATCGTCGGGTGGGACGCCGAACTCGCCAGGGCCTGCGAGGAAAACCTGATTCCCTTGCGGAATGGCTCGGATCGCCAGATCACCGCCTGGGGATTGATCGAATACAGCATGGTTTGCCTGATATCCAGTCGATACCGCGAGTGCCTGGAAACCGTGGACGCGAACCTGGATATCCTCGTGCAGCATGCGGTAGACCGACCCGAGTTCAATATCTTTCGCGCCATCTGGATGGCCCACCTCGGGCGACCGTGGGCATACACGCTGCTCGGCGAATGGGGCCGTGCCCTGAAAGAGTTCGACGCCAGTGAGGCGCTTTTTGTCGGCAACGCCAATCGCTACAGCATTTGCACCCTGGAGACGCTCCGCGGATTCCTTTACCTGATGGCCGGGGACTACCAGGCCATCAGGGACATTTGCAGCAAGCTGGGTTTCCATAGAGACCAAACAGGCCATCCATCGTCTGCGCTCTACACCTTGAAACTCACCAATGAAATCCGTCATTGCACGCTGCTTGCGGGAGCGGCGGAGGTGGGGCTGGGAAATCTCGCAGAGGGGCTCGGCATCCTGAAGCGGCTCGAACCCGAGATGCTTGAGCGGCCCGTCATCACCGACTGGTATTGGTTGTTCGTGCTCGAATGGACGCTAGCCAATGCCCTGTTGCAATCGGGTGACATCGACCTGGCGCGACTTCACGCCGACCGCATGCTGGAACGGTCCGATCGGACTATCGAAGTCACCTGGCGCGCGATGGCGCGGGAGCTCAGATGCCGCGTTGCCATCGAAGAAGGTGACCTCGAACATGCCTTCCGTTTGATCAACGATGCGCTGCATATGATCGATGTGATGGGTGCTCCGATGGCCGATTGGCGCATTCACCGCACCGCCGCCGAACTGCATCGTCTGCAAGGCGATCGCGCAAACGCATCCCTTCACGAACAACTGTTCATCAACAAGGCGCGGCGCCTGCTCGATAGCCTTCCCGCCGGCCATCGCCTCCAGGAAACCTTTGCGCGCCTCACGGTAAGCGAGGTTACGGAAGGTAAAACGCCATAGGGCGCGCAGGTTGGCGGTGAAGCACAGCCCAATCCCCACCCCGCCCTGCTTAGTTTGTGCTGAGATCCTTCGCTAGGGTTCGCTCCCGATGAGTGCCGGGGCTCACCGCCAACCGGTGAGCATCCGCTGATGCTTCAAGTTCGGCGCATCAGCGGTCCCCCACGCGGGGGATGGGCGTTTTAGCAGGAACGATCCAAGATCAGGGCGCTGACTCATCTTAGTCGGGCGTTGCCCTAACGGGTCAACGTTGCAGAAATGAAATGAGCGCGCATGCTGGGTATGCGGTTGTCTGTCGATCAAGATCAGCACCGTACAACATGGCTTTCATAAGCGATGGATCTACACTTTCGGGTGATTCGATTTATCCCTTTGTGTCAGCAAGTCTACCCTGATGAAGGCTTCGGCCAAGGAAGCATGCGCGTAAATTCCCACCCAGGACGACGTTCAACCAAGGACGCTCGACGACCTTTGGCTCGGAGAGGCGCACATGTATTGCGGTGCATTCGGCGACCGGCTTGGCCGTTCGTTTCATTTGAACAATCCCCCTGTTCTCCACAGCCAGACCAGGCGTGGCGTACGCCTTGCGGTAACCGAACTCAAGATCGATCAGCCCGGCTACGGCATGACTTCCCCGATGGGAAGCGACGATGCCTACCTGGTCTGCCTCAACCTGCGCAATCAGAGCACGCATGAGCTTTGGTGTGACGGCCGCCCCGTATGTTCAACGTCCTACGAAGGCGGCACCGCCTACGTGCTGGACCTGCGATGCGACCCCATCGCCTACATAAGCGACCCGCTGCACTCGCTGTACTTCTACATGCCGCGCCAGGCCATTGGTGAAGCCAGCGAGGAACTTGGAGAGACGGGTGCGGTTGATCTTTCCATCCAGCCGGGCCAGTGCTTCCAGGACACCATCGTCAACAGCATCGGCCAGACGCTGCTGCCGATTTTCAACCAGGCATCCGCGGCGAACCAGGCGCTCGTCGATCATCTACTGCAAGGCCTGTGCACATACATGGCGTCCACGTATGGCGGATCGTCGAAGCGTCCCGAAGTCATACGCGGCGCGTTGGCACCCTGGCAGCAACGCCTTGTCACGCAGATGATGCGCGAGCGGACATTCGAAGGCATTTCCATCAACGAAATGGCGGAAGCGTGCGGCTTGTCGGCGGGCGCGTTGGCGCGGGGATTCAAGAAAAGCACCGGCTTGTCGCCGCATCAATGGCTGCTGTCTCATCGCGTCGATATGGCGCTTGAGCTCATGGCGGACCCCGATGTCTCGCTGGCGGATATCGCCTTCAACACGGGCTTTTCCGATCAAAGCCATTTCAGTCGGGTCTTTACGCAAAAGATGGGTGTTGCACCCGGTGCATGGCGGAAGTCGCTAGCGAACAACAAACGCGTGGAAGCGGCTTGATCATCGCCGCCGCCATTGACCTGACCCAAACAAGGCTGCACTGATGCATTCACATCGACCCACGCACGCACATGGCTATCTTCGCGCGGCATTGATGTCGTCCCTTTCGATGACGATGTCCGCGTGCAGCGCCTCGCCCTCGCGAAACATTCTCGGCTCCTACTTTCCAACCTGGATGGTGTGCGCGCTGCTTGGCATCGTCTTCGTCATGGTAGTCCGCGGCGTGCTGGTGAAAACCGGCGTGGATGCGTCGCTGCCCGTGCCTGTGGTCGTCTATCTATGCATGTGGACGGCGGCCACGCTCGCGATCTGGCTTGTGTGGCTGGCCTGAATGGAGACCTCATCCATGCCTGCCAAAACCGCGCTGGGCCGTATCGTCGCCCTGGTTTCCATCGCCTCGGCCTTGGTGCTCATCGTCGCCGCCATGATCGTCGTGGACAAACGTCCAAGAACCCATGACGCCTACATCTTTGCCTACAGCGCCGGCATCACGCCGGAAGTCAGCGGACGCATCGTGGCGGTGCATATCCGCAACGATCAGTTCGTGCACAAGGGAGACATACTGCTGCAGATCGATCCCGAACCATTCGAACTGAAGCTGCAGCAAGCCAATGCCCAAGTGGCCGCCTTGCAGGCCGACATCGACCTCACGGGTCGGCAGGTAAACGCGCAGGGATCCGGTGCGGAAGCGGCCGCTCGCGAAGTCGATCGTGCGCGCCAACAACTGGCCCTGGCCCATGACACGCTCGAACGCATGGTGCCGCTGCTGACCAAGGGTTTCGTCACTACGCAACAAATCGACGAAGCACGCACGAACGCACGCACCGCCGCATCGCAGTTGGCTGCCGCTACCCAACAGGCAGCGCAGGCCAAGGAAGCCATCGGCGACGTGGAAAGCCTGAAGGCGCAACTGATGGGCGCGCAAGCGACCCAGGCTCTGGCG
>NZ_DATJMN010000246.1:0-9727 GCF_035508675.1 Dyella sp. | reverse complement strand
CAGCTTGGCGACGTCGCGGGTGGCGCTCTTGAAGTTCTTGTCGCCTTCGCTGCGGGCGCCGAAGTCGGAGTAGAACATCGGCAGTTCGATCACACCGATCTTGCGGGTGACGCCGTTGTCGGTGATCTGGATGACCTTCTTCTTGGCAGCCTGTTCTTCGATGGTGACTTTCTTGCGCACCATCGTGACGATTTCATGCTTGCCGTCGGTGCCCTGGTCGCCTGGCACGATTTCCAGTCGCACGGTGGTGTCTTTCTTGCCGCGGATCAGGTTGACCACGTCGTCAATGCGCCAGCCGACCACGTCCTGGATCGGGCCGTTTTCGCCCTGGCCCACGCCCATCACGTAGTCGCCCACGTGCAGCTTGCCGGATTTCATGGCCGGGCCACCGGGCACGAGTTCGCGGATCACGGTGTAGTCGTCACGCTGCTGCAGCACGGCGCCGATGCCTTCCAGCGAGAGTTTCATGGAGATGTCGAAGTTCTCGGCGGCGCGCGGACCCATGTAGTCGGTATGCGGATCGGTGGAGTTCGCATACGCGGTCATGAAGGTCTGCAGCGCATCCTGGTCATCGAGCTGCTTCATGCGATCGATGTAGTTGCTGTAGCGCTTGTCCAGCGTCTTGCGGATGTCGTCGTCGCTCTTGCCGGCCAGCTTCAGGCGCAGCCAGTCGTTCATGGTGCGCTTGCGCCACAGGTCGTTGAGCTCGTTCTGGTCCTTGGGCCAGTCCGCCTTCTTGCGGTCGATGACGTAGGTATCGTTGGTGTTGAAGTCGAAACCCTGCTTCAACAGGCTGCGCGCATAGTTCATGCGGTCGATGGCGCGCAGGATGTACTGGTTGAAGATGTCGAACGCGCCGGACAGATCCTTGTTCCAGATCTCGTTGTCGAACTGGTCCTTGTACTTGGCGAATTTCGCCATGTCTTCCTGGGTGAAGAAGACTTTCTCGCCATCCAGCAGCTTGAAATAGCGCGTGTAGATCTTCTCCGACATCGCATCGTCGAGCGGCTGCGCGTCGTAGTGGAAGCGGGTGAGCAGATGCGCGGAGATCAACGCCGCGTTGGCTTCGTCGGCGGTCGGCTGCAACGGCAGCGTGGATACCTTGCGCGGCGTGGTGGCGCCCATCTCGGCGGCCGATTGCGCGAAGGCTGCCGTGGTGGTGACGCTGAACGCGACCAGCAGGGCTAGCAAGGGACGGAAGCGGAGAGTCATGGGTTTCTCTGGAGGCCTCTTCAGGCGTGCTCGGTGACGCCAGCCGCGTGAGCCTGCTGGTCGGCGTGATAGGAAGAACGGACTAGCGGACCGGAGGCGACATGATGGAAACCCATCGCCTCACCGGCCACGCGCAAGGATTCAAATTCATCCGGCGTCCAGTAGCGCACCACCGGATGATGATGCGGCGTGGGCTGCAGGTACTGGCCGATGGTGATCATGTCGACATCGTGCGCGCGCAGGTCGCGCATGGTTTCGATGACCTGTTCGTAGGTTTCGCCCAAGCCCAGCATGATGCCGGACTTGGTGGGTACGTCCGGGTGCTGCGCCTTGAAGCGCTTGAGCAGATCCAGCGACCACTGGTAGTCAGCGCCCGGACGCACTTCGCGGTACAGGTGCGGCACGGTTTCCAGGTTGTGGTTGAACACGTCCGGCGGGAAATCCTTCAGTACTTCCAGGGCACGCTCCATGCGGCCCTTGCCGCGGAAATCCGGCGTGAGGATCTCGATGCGGGTGTGCGGCGCGGTATGGCGCACGGCGCGGATGCAGGCGGCGAAATGTTCGGCACCCCCGTCGCGCAGGTCGTCGCGATCCACCGAGGTGATCACCACATACTTCAGGCGCATGTCGCGGATGGTGTCGGCCAGGCGCGCCGGCTCCAGCGGATCGGGCGCAGCCGGACGGCCGTGTGCCACGTCGCAGAACGAACAGCGGCGCGTGCACACATCACCGAGGATCATGAAGGTGGCCGTGCCCTTGCTGAAGCACTCGTGGATGTTCGGGCAGGAGGCTTCTTCACACACCGTGACCAGCGCGTTCTCGCGCAGGCGCGCCTTCAGCTGTTGCACGGCGTTGCCTTGCGGCAGGCGCACGCGAATCCAGCTTGGCTTGCGCAGCGTGGGAACGTTGGTATCGAAGCCGGCGCGGTTGAGAGCGATCTTGTCGCTGCCGAGCTGCTTGTCGACAAGTGCGCCCTCGGCAGGTGCGCCGCTGACGACGCTGATTGGAATGGCTTTGCTGGAGGATGCGGTGGTATCGCTCATGAAATAGCTCAGACCGCCATGCGATCGGGGAGTTCGGGGATCACGGGGACGGCCGATTCAGCTTCGAAGCCCAACTGCCGGCAGAACTCGCCGATCAGCACATCTTCAACGTCCGACAGCCGCGACGGACCGCCCAAGTCTAGCACCTGCGTGACCGCCAGACCCTTGTAACCGCAAGGATTAATGCGGTGGAACGGTTCCAGGTTCATGTTTACGTTGAAGGCCAGCCCGTGGAAGCTGCAGCCCCGGCGCACGCGCAAGCCCAGGGCTGCGACCTTGGCGTCGGCCACGTAGACCCCGGGCGCGCCCTCACGGCGGACGGCCTCGATATTCCAGTGCGCCAGTGTGTCGATGATGGCCTGCTCGATCCGGTTGACCAGCTCGCGCACTCCCACCCCGGCACGGCGCAGGTCGATCAGCGGATAGGCCACGATCTGGCCCGGGCCGTGGTAGGTGACCTGTCCGCCCCGATCCACCGGCACGACCGGAATATCGCCCGGCGCCAGCACGTGTTCCATCTTGCCGGCCTGTCCGAGCGTGAAGACCGGATCGTGCTCCAGCACCCACAGCTCGTCGGTGGTGTCGGCGGTGCGGTTGTCGGTGAAGGCGCTCATCGCCCGCCAGACCGGCGCGTAGGGCTGGCGGCCGAGGCGGCGGACGTTGAGCGGGGAGCGAACAGGCAACGGGGAAGGATCGGTCACGGCTAGACCATGGGTGCGGGTGTTTGTGGACAGCAGATTGGGCTGTCGGCGATAGAGAACAAGTGCCGGAAGCCTCACGTTCCCTATTCCCAACTCCCCGCCGTTCAAAGCGTATAGCGGATATCCGGATCGGCGCGCAGCGCGCTGTGCGCCAGGTCGTACTGCTCACGGGTTTCGCAACGGAAACTGACGGTGACGGACAGGAAGTTGCCTTCGCGTGAATGGCGATGCTTGACCGTTTCGTGCAGCACGTGCAGGCCGATGCCTTTCAGGATCGCCGGCACGCGGGCTTTCAGGTCCGCACTGGCGTTCCCCATGGCGGTGATCTCGAATTCGCCGGGGAATTGAAACCCCTGGCCTTCTTGTTGGGGCTTGATGTCGCTCAGTTCTTTCATGGGACGTCTCCACTCGACTCGATGACCGGCATGCCTGCGCGGGCCGGGATGCCATCCCGGCTTGCGTCTCACTTCTTGCCGCTACCGTGGAACCACAACAGGATGCTGTCCCACAGGCGCTTGAAGAAACCGCCCTGCGGCGCATCGTTGAGCGCAACCAGCGGTACGTCCATCACAGCCTGACCGTCTTGCGTGATATGCAGCGTACCGACCTGCTGGCCCTTCTTGTAGGGCGCAATCAAGGTGGATGGAATGTCCATCGTCGCCTTGAGTTTCTCGTAATCGCCGGTCTTCACGGTGACCAGCACGTCCTGCGTCACGCCAAGCGGCAGTTGGTCCGCTTCACCTTTCCACAGGCGCGGCGTGGCCAGCGGCTTGTTGGCTTCGTACAGCTTGTGCGTTTCGTAGAAACGGAAGCCATAGTTGAGCAACGCCATCGCCGCATCCGCGCGCGACTTTTCGCTGCTGGACCCCATCACGATGGCGATCATGCGTGCATCGCCACGCTTGGCCGAAGCGGCCAGGCAGAAGCCTGCCTCGGCGGTGTGGCCGGTCTTGATGCCGTCCACGCTGGGATCGCGCCACAGCAGGGTGTTGCGGTTGCCCTGCTTGATGCCGTTCCAGGTGAACTCCTTGATCGCGGAGATGGCGTAGTCTTCCGGATAATCGTGGATCAGCGCGCGCGACAGGATTGCGATGTCATGCGCCGAGGAATAGTGATCGGGAACCGGATAACCCGAAGCGTTCGCGAAGTGCGTGTTCACCATGCCCAACTGCTTGGCATAGGCGTTCATCAGGTTGGCGAAGGTTTCCTCGGAACCGGCGGTGTGCTCGGCCAGCGCGATGGCCGCATCATTGCCGGACTGGATGATCATGCCGTACAGCAGGTCCTTCAGCGGCACTTGGCTGTTGAGCTTGAGGAAGCTGGTGGAACCGTCGGTGCCGGCGCCACCGGCGCGCCATGCGTGTTCGCTGATCGTCACCGGGTCGGTGAGGTGGATCTTGCCGGCGACCAGCTGCGCGGAGACGACGTAGTCGGTCATGATCTTGGTGATCGAGGCCGGTTCCACGCGTTCATCGGGATTCTTGGAGGCAAGAATCTGGCCGGTGGTGTAATCCATCAGCACCCATGCCTTGGCATCCACATCCGGCGGCGGCGGTACCGGCACCGCGACGGCCGCAGGTGCCGGCGGCGGATTCGGCACGGGTTTGGGCGGGGTTTGTTGGGCGACGGCACTGACGCCGAAGACCAGGGCGGCAGCGGCAAGGATGTGCAGGGGGCGGCGGAACGGATTCATGGTGGGCTTGCTTCCGATTTCTATTTGCTCGGCGCGCGTGGCGCCATGATTTCTTCGAAGAAAAGACGTCAGTCTACCGCGACCTGCGGCTGCGGCAGACCCATTTGTTCGATCTTGGCGCTCACCTGGTCGGCGCTGTCCACGTCGCTCAGGGGGCCCACGCGTACGCGATGCACGAGCCGGCCGCCGATCGTCGCATCCGACACCTGCACCGGCGCAAAATTCGCCACGCGCAATTGCGCGGCGACGCGTTCGGCGTTGGCCGCGTCGGAGAATGCGCCAACCTGCAGGTAAATACTGGGCGGATGCGCGGGCGTTGCGGTGACACGCGGCGGTGGCGGCGCTTCCTCTTGCGGCGGCGCGGACGGATCGATGCCCTGCACTTCCACCAGCCCAGTGCCCTTGGGCCAAATGCCTATTTTCACCGCGGCGGCGTAGGAGAGATCGATCACGCGGTCCTCGTGAAAGGGGCCGCGGTCGTTGACACGCACGATCACGCTCTTGCCGTTCTGCAGATTGGTCACCCGCGCGTAGCTCGGCAGCGGCAGCACCTTGCTGGCGGCGGTGAACTTGTACATGTCGTAGTCCTCAAGGCTAGATGTTTTGTAGCCATGGAACTTGCTGCCGTAGAACGAGGCGATGCCGCGCTCGTCGTAGCCGCGCGCCGTCGGCAGCACGGTATAGGTGCGGCCCAGCACGGTATAGGGTGATTTGTTGCCGTACAGCGAGCGCGGTTCGACCTTGGGCACTGGCTCCGGCAAGTTGCTCACGTCCGGCGGCGGCCCATCCGGAATACTGTCGGCGCTGGACCTGTAACGGCTGCTCTGCGGCCGGCTGGTGTCATCGTAGATACCGCCGGAGCTCCGACCGGCACTACCGTGCGGCGCATAGGCGGGTCGTGTGCTGCGATGTCCGCCGCAGCCAGCCAGCACCAGGGTGATTGCAAGCAGCCACGACAGGCGCCGGAGCATCTTCATCGAGCGGCGTTCTCCTGGGCGTGCACCACTTCGATGATGGCCTGCGCGAGCTGGTTCACCGCCATCGCGTACATCACGCTGCGGTTATAGGTGGTGATCACCTGGAAGTTCTTGAAGGTGAACCAGTACTCCGGACCGTTCGCACCTTGCAAGGTCTGCAGGCTGCTCGCCGCGCCCGGATCGAGGTGCTGCAGCGGCGCATAACCCCAGGCTTCCAGCTGTTCGATCGTCCACTGCGGCGAAGCATCCTTGACGGTCAGCACTTTCGCTGCCGCGTCGGGTTGGGCACGCGCCGCCACCAGGCCGCCGCTGACCCAGCCATGCTTGACGAAGTAATTGGCCACGCTGCCGAAAATATCGGGCAGTGAATTCTTCAGGTCGATGCGGCCATCGCCGTCTTCGTCCACCGCATAATCGCGAATGCTGCTCGGCATGAACTGGCCCCAGCCTTGCGCGCCCGCGTAGGAACCGGTGAGCGTGTCGACTGGGCCGGCCAGCTGCGTATCGGGCAGTTCCAGCAGGGTCTTGAGCTCATTGCGGAAAAACGCCGCGCGCGGCGGGTAGTACAAACCCAGCGTCACCAGCGCATCCAGCACCTTGTACTTGCCAGTGCTGCGTCCATAGAAGGTTTCCACGCCGATGATGGCGACGATGTACTGCGGCGCGACACCGTATTTTTTGCCGATCTGTTCCAGCAACGCTTGGTGGTCGAGATAAAACCGGACGCCTGCGTCGATACGCGCCTGCGTGAGGAAAATCTGGCGGTATTCGCTCCACGGCTTCGCCTCGGCCGGGCGGCTGATCGCATCGAGGATGCTTTGCTGCCGTTTTGCGCCGTCGAGCAAGGCGTTCAACGCGGCCGGATCCTTGCCGGTGTCTTTCGCTACTTCGGCGACCAATTGTGCCTGGCCAGGATGCGCAGACCACGCCGTCAGCGGCATCGCGAAACACAGTGCTGCGAGTGCAGAAATGATTTTTCCCTTCATGCGCAGGAGCGTAACACGCGTGTGCGTTTTTGACGGACCATCAGTCATGCACTTTGCGATTGGCATGAATCGACATCAACACCCCAAAGCCCACCAGCAACGACACCGCCGAGGTGCCGCCGTAGCTGACCATCGGCATCGGCACGCCCACCACCGGCAGCAGGCCCGCCACCATGCCGCCATTGACGAACACGTAAACGAAGAAGCTCATGCCGATCGCACCGGCAAGCAGGCGCGAGTACGTGTCTTTCGCTTCCATCGCGATCCACAGGCAGCGGCCGATGATGAAGGCATACAGCACCAGGATCGCGCACACGCCGATCAAGCCGAATTCTTCGCAGAACACCGCGAAGATGAAATCGGTGGTGTGTTCGGGCAGGAAGTCCAGGCGCGATTGCGTGCTCTGCTCGAAGCCTTTGCCGAAGATGCCGCCCGAACCCACCGCGATCTGCGACTGGATGATGTGCCAGCCGTTGCCGAGCGGATCGGATTCCGGATTGAGCATGGTAAGGATGCGATCGCGCTGGTACTGGTGCATGAAGTGCCAGGCGATCGGCACCATGCCGGCGGCGCCTGCCAGCAGCACGCCGATGCGCCACCACGCCATGCCGGAAAGAAACAGCGCGAAACCGCCGGCCGCCGCCACCAGCAGCGCGGTACCCAGGTCCGGCTGCTTGGCGATCAGGCCGGCGGGAATGGCGATCATCCCACCGACCACGAGGATGTCCTTCCAACTTGGCGGCAGCTGGCGCGGGTGCAGGTACCAGGCCACCATCATCGGCATGGTCAGCTTCAGCAGCTCGGATGGCTGGAAGCGCATGATGCCGAGATTGAGCCAGCGATCCGCGCCGCGGCCTTCGCCCAGCACGGCAACCACTACCAGCAGCATCACGCTGCCGGCGTAGAGCCAGGGCGTCCAGTTGCGCAGCACCGAGGGCGGAATACGCGACATCAGCAGGATGAACACACCGCCCAACACGAAGCGCGCGGCCTGCCCGACGACCAGGCCGAGGTTGCTGTCCCCGGCGCTGTAGAGCGTCACCAATCCCACGCCGCATAGCAGGAGCAAAGCGAATGCGAGCGGCAGATCGATACGCGGACGTGTCCACACGCGGCGAAGAAAACGATGCATGCGAGCGCGCAAGTTATCGAGCGTCACGGCGTGTTGTCTCCCGCGCTGGAGCTATCCGGAGCAGGCAGGTCTCCCTGCGGAATGTCTTCAGGCGTGCTTGCCGCGGACGATGCGGCCGCCACGCCCGATTCCGGCAGCGGCTTGTCGGGCGGTACCGCGCCGCCTTGCGTGGCCAGCCATGCATCGAGAATCTTGCGCGCGATAGGACCTGCATCCTCCGCACCCCATGCACCCGCCTCCAGCACCACGGTGACAGCGATGCGCGGATTTTCCGCCGGCGTAAAGACCTCGAACCAGGCGCGATGGCGTGCAGCGAGATACGCGGTGTTCTTGTCCTCGTTGTATGCATTGCTCTTGCGCGAGAAACGCTCGGCGGTACCGCTCTTGCCGGCGATGCGGTAGGGGAAGCCTTCGCCCAGCTTGGCCCTGAAGCCCGTGGATTGCGGGTCGTTGCTGTAAATCACCAGCTGCATGCCTTCATTCACCGCCTCCCAGTCCTTCATGTTCTTGATCAATGAAGGGCCGGTGGGCGGGTTGGGCAGAGGTGCCGGCGGCTTGCCGACGTCCGCCGTGGACATCACCACGCGCGGCGCATAGGGCACGCCGCGGCCGGCAAACGTGGCCAGGGCATGCGCCAATTGCAGGGCCGTGACCGACCAGTAGCCCTGGCCAATACCCGTAATCACCGTCTCGCCGGGGTACCAGGTGCGTTCCTTGGGCGAATGCTTGGCCTTCCATTCACGCGAGGGCAGCACGCCGGACGCCTCGTTGGGAAGATCGATGCCAGTGGGACGCCCGAATCCATACGAACCCATGAATTCGCTGATGCGATCGATGCCCAGATCCAACGCCAGCTTATAGAAGTACGTGTTGACCGAGGCGTAGATCGCCTTATAGAGATTGGTGGTGCCCGCGCCATAGCGCTGGTCGTCGCGATAGCCGCGCGATTGACCGGGAATGTAGAACACGCCAGTGGAAAGCACGGAGTCCTGCGGCGTGCGCACGCCGTATTCCAGACCGGCCAGGCCCATGAACGGTTTCACTGTCGAGCCGGGCGGATAGGCGGCCTTCAGCGCACGACTGAATAGCGGCTTGTCCGGTGCGTTGATCAGCGCCTTGTAATCGGCGGAGCTGATGCCGTTGACAAACAGATTGGGATCGAACGACGGCACGCTAACCATGGCCAGCACCTGGCCGTTGCGCGGATCGATCGCCACGGCGGCGCCGGGTCTTCCATCGAAGGCATCCTGCGCTGCCTTCTGGATGCGTGCATCGATGCTCAAGTAGAGATTCTTGCCCGGCACCGGCGGATCGGTTTTGAGCACGCGCTGGATGCGTCCATCGGCGTTCACTTCATCCAGCTCATAGCCGGGCGTGCCGTGCAGCACGTCCTCGTAGGAGCGTTCCACGCCGGTGCGCCCGATGTGGGTGGTGCCCTTGTAGCGATCCGGGTCGAGATTCTGCAGATCGTCCGCGTCGATACGGCTGACGTAACCCACCACGTGCGCAAACAGCGGACCGAGCGGGTATTGGCGCGTGAGGTAGGGCACCACGTCCACGCCGGGGAAGCGCCAGCGGTTTACGGCGAAGCGCGCGATATCGTCTTCGGTAAGCCGCATCTTCAGCGGCACGCTGTCGAAGCGGCGCGATTGCCTGAGCTGCTTGCGGAAGGCGTCCAGGTCGTCCTGGTCCAGCGGAATCACCTTGCCGAGGTCCGCCAGCATCTGGTTCATGTTGTGCACTTGCTCGGGCACCACCTCGAGCCGGAACGCCGGCACGTTGTCGGCCAGCAGCACGCCGTTGCGATCGTAGATGAGGCCACGTGCCGGCGGAATGGCGCGCGGCTTCACGCTGTTGTTGACCGAACGCAGCGCAAATTCATCGTGGTGCAGCACTTGCAGGAACACATAGCGCCCCACCAGCACGCCCAACCCGAGCAGAATCAGCGCAAATCCGGCGAAGGCGCGGCGGCGGAACAGCTCG